>DASYBO010000513.1:0-39780 GCA_036500685.1 Pseudonocardiaceae bacterium
CCCGGGTCGCGTCGCGCGGCCAACTCGCCGAACTCGGCGTACCAGCCGGTGATCACCGGCCGCAACTGCTGAGCGTGCGCGGGCAGCCGCAGGAAACAGTTGCCCTCGCCCAGTTGCAGGTACTTGTACCCGCCGCCGACCACCCACGCGTCACCCGGCACCGAGAACGGGAGCGCGCCGAGCGCGTGATAAGCGTCGACCAACAGCTCCGCATCGCCCCGGTTGGCGGCCAGTTCACCGAGATTGGGCACGATCGCCGAAGTGCCGAACAAGACCGCCGACACCAGCACGGCCGCGGTCCGGTCGTCGATCCGCGCGGCCATCCGTTCGGCCAACGTCTCCACCGGATCGGTCGGCACGACGACCAGCTCCACGCCGGCTTCACCCAACCGGGCCAGTTGCCGGCGTAGCGTGTGGAACTCTCCGTCCGATGTGATCAGTCGAGGCCGACCACGAAGGTCCAATGCGGACAGAAAGCGTAGCACCAGCTCGTGCGTGTTCTGGCCGAGCGCGAGCTCGGCGCCCGGTTCGTCGAGGAAGGCACGGAAGCCGTCCCGCACCCGATCCGCGACCGCGAAAGCGCGGCCCCACTTGGTGTCCACGCCGTCGGCCGCGTCAAGGAACGCGTCGATCTGGCCCTGCAAAGCCACATCGGGCCAGGCTTGGTGCGAGTGACCGGTGAGCAGCAGCCGTTCACCGACGCGGAAGCGCGAGTAGTGCCGAGCCAGGTCGTTCACAGTTCGCTCCTGACGGCCCAGAGGTCGGGGAAGACCGGCGTGAACGTGGTGCCGCGCAGGTAGGCGGCGCCGGAGGAACCGCCGGTGCCGGACTTGTCGCCGATGGTCCGCTCGACCATCTTCACATGCCGATAGCGCCATTCCTGTAGGCCCTCGTCCAGGTCGACCATGCGCTCGGCGACCTGCGCTGGCCCCTGGTCGTCGCGGTAGACAGCGAGCAGTGCCTGTTGCACGTCCTTGGACGGTTCGGCCGGCTGGTTGACGTCGCGGTCCAGGATCTCGGCCGGGATCTGGTAGCCGTGCGCGGTCAGGTAGCGCAAGAACGAGTCGTACAGCGACGGCTTGGCCAGCTGCGCGGCGATCGCCGCGCGCTCCGCGCTGCCCTCCCGGTAGTACGAGAGCACCCGCGTGTCCCGCCTGCCGAGCAGCGCCTCCAACCGGCGGAACTGCGCGGACTGGAAGCCGCTCGACGCGTCGAGCCGGGCGCGGAAGCTGGTGAACTGGCGAGGGGTCATGGTTTCCTGCACGTCGATCTGGGCGACCACCACCTTGAAGATGGTCAGCGCCCTGCGCAGTGTGTGCAGCGCGTGCGTGGTCTCCCCCGCGTCCAGTCGGCCCTGTAGGTGATCGAGTTCGTGCAGCAGCTGCTTGAACCACAGTTCATAGACCTGGTGGATGACGATGAACAGCATCTCGTCGTGCTCTTCCGAACGCGGCCGCTGCGCGCCGAGCACCTCATCGAGTGCGAGGTAGGAGGCGTAGTTCAGAGCTTCCGCGCCCTGCTGCTGATCGGTCATGGGGTGGTCACCTCGTCGAAGTAGCGCTGCGCGGCCTGCGCGAGCGCGGGGTAGCGGATGTGGAACAGCTCGATGGCGGCGGCCCGCCCTGGTGGCGCGGCAACGAGATCTTCGGGCAGCTCGGGATCGACGAAGGCGAACTGGCGGAAGGTGTGCACAAGGCGGGTGCGCAGCTGCCAGGCGGCCCGGTCGGTCGGCGCCGCCGCGTCCGCGAACTGGTCGACGAAGGCCCGGTAGCGCTTGGCCAGCGCGTCAAGGTCCCAGATCCGGTTGATCAGCCCGCGCGCGTCCAACGCCAGCGACGGCCTACCGAGCAGCAGGCCCGCGTGTCGGCCGACGCCGAGTTCGTCGAGCAGCGCGAGTGCCGCCCGTTCGCGGTCGTGCGGAGCGATCCAGGTGCCGTCCTGCAACGAGCCGAACCCGAGGAAGCGCAGCCTGCGCACCAGCCGTTCCCGCGCGGCACGGGCCTCGTCCGGGATGGCCTGCCACAGCACGGTCCACTGATCGCCGCCGGGCGTCGCCGAACCGATGGAGAAGATGCGCCGGTCGCCGTCGGCCAGGATCGCGATCATCCTCGGCGTGAGCGTGTAGTGCACCAGCCTGCCGTCCTTGGCCGGGCGGAGCAGGTCGCCGCGGACCATCCTGGCCAGCGCGATGCGCGCCGCACCCGACGAGAACCCGAACTCGCCGAGCAGCGCGACCAGCCCGCCGGACCACACCTCCCGGCTCGGCCGCGGCTGGAGATAGGCACCGGCCAGGGTGGTCACCAGCTCCTGCGGAGTCAGCTCGCCGTCCTCGACCATGCCCTAACTCTATACACCGCACCCCGCTGCGCCGTAATCTATCGGCGTGTTGACGCCCGATGACGTGCCACGCCACTTCAACGTGGCGTCCTACTTCGTCGACCGCAACCTGGCCGAGGGCCGGGCCGATCGCGTCGCGCTGATCAGCGGAGCCGACGAGACCACCTACGGTGAACTGGCCGGGCTGGTCAACCGCATCGGCAACGTGCTTACCGACCTCGGCGTGCGGCGCGGCGACCGGGTGCTGCTCGCGCTGGCCGACGGCGTCGAGTTCGTGGCCACCTGGTACGCGGTGCAGAAGATCGGCGCGGTCAGCGCGGAGGTGTACACGTTCCTGCCGGCCAAGGACTTCGCCTACTACCTCGGCTACACCGAAGCCACGCTCGTCGTTGCCGACGAGAACACCGCGCCGAAGATGCGCGAAGCAGGCGCCACGAAGCTGCTCGTGGTCGGCGAGTCGTTCGAATCGTTGGTGGACAAGGCGCCCGACGAATTGGCGGCCGCGCCGACCACGTCGGACGAGGTGACCATCTGGAAGTTCACCACCGGCAGCACCGGCGCACCCAAGGCGTGCCCGCACCCGACCCGCAGCCCGCTGCTCAGCTTCCACAACTACGCCCTGGGTGTCCTGGACCTCCGCGCGGATGACGTGGTGCTGCCGGTGCCGAAGCTGTTCTTCGGCTACGCCCGCGACCTGGCCACGCTGTTCCCGTTCGGCGTCGGCGGCGCCGGCATCGCGTTCCCCGACCGCAGCACGCCGGAGCGGATCTTCGAGCTGATCGCGGCCCACCGGCCCACCATCCTGGTCAACGTGCCGACCATGATGTCCGCGATGATCGCCCACCCCGGCACGCCGGACCTGAGCTGCCTGCGGCTGGCCACATCGGCCGGTGAGGCGCTGCCGGCCGAACTGCTGGCCAAGTGGGACGCGCGGTTCGGCGTCGAGGTGCTGGACGGGATCGGGTCGTCCGAGGCGTACCACATCTACATCAGCAACCGGCCCGGCCGAGCCCGCGCCGGCAGCGCAGGTCAGGTCGTGCCCGGCTACGCGGCGCGGATCACCGACGAGGACGGCGCGCCTCTGCCGGACGGCGAGACCGGCGTGCTCGAGGTGACCGGCCCGACCACCGCGACCGGCTACGTCGGCGACCCGGAGAAGTCCGCCCGCACCTTCCACGGCGACACGGTGCGCAGCGGCGACCTGTTCACCCGCGACGCTGATGGCTACTTCCGCTACCAGGGCCGCACCGACGATCTGCTCAAGGTCGGCGGGGTGTGGGTGGCGCCCAAGGAGATCGAACACTGCCTGATCGGCCACCCGGACGTGCTGGAATGCGTCGTACTCGGCTACACCGACAACGGCCTCGTCCTGCCGAGGGCGCACGTGACGGTCCGCGCCGGCAGCACCGTCACCGCCGCCGAACTCCAGACCTACGTGAAGACCCGGCTCTCCCCGCACAAGTACCCGAGGGACGTCCGGTTCCACCCGGAGTTGCCGAAGACCGCCTCCGGCAAGATCGACCGGCGCGCCCTCAACCTCGCCAGCTGAGCAGGTCACCAACGCCAAGGTCGGCCATGGATTCGATGGTCGCGGCCACGCCGCGCAGCGCCCGGCCGTACCGGACCACCGGAATACCAGCCGAGCGGCCTGCCTCGACATCCGCAACCGACATGCCGATGAACACACAGCGCTCCGAGGTGGTGCCGAGCGCGGCAACGGCCTCGGTCAGCAGGAACGGGTCCGGCAGCAGCGCGGTGGTGCGTGAACTGCCTCGGGCGCTGATCCTGCGGACCTCGGTCCGCACACCGTGCAGGCCGAGAAAGCCGAGGATGGCCTCGGTCGACTGATTGCCGATCACGGTGACGGTGTGGCCGCTGCCGAACAGCGAGCGCACCGCGTCCAGCGCGCCCTCGGTCGGCTGGGTCACCAGCGCGGCCTCGAGTTCGAGCCGGTACAGCTGGCGCTCGAACACCTGCGCGGTGGACTCACCGCACGAAACGGCGTAGCGCAGCACCTCGAACGGATCATCGGTCTTGCGAACCGCGCGGGGCAGGTCTTCGCCGAGCATGATCCGCAGCCGCTCAGCCGCTGATTGACACCAGGTCGGGTCGAACGCCGTGCACAGCGGACCGTCGAACGCGATCAGCACGTGATCGGCCGCGCGGAGCAGGGAATTCACATCGTCGTTCATGGTCACCCCCTAACGATCGAGTGTACGGCGGATCACACGCCGCCGGTGATCTCTGTACAGTCGGCACGCACATCAGCGCGGGAGAGGGTCGACATGCAGGTCGGGGCCGAGATTCTGGTTGGCATCGTCGCCGCCATCCACGTGTACATCGTGATTCTGGAGATGTTCCTGTGGAAGACGCCGCGCGGGCAAAAGGCGTTCGACCTGACGCCGGAGTTCGCCGAGCAGACCGCGGCGCTGGCCGCCAACCAGGGCCTGTACAACGGTTTCCTGGCCGCGGGCCTGATCTGGAGCCTGATCGCCGGTGACCCGGTCGGCTACGCGGCCAAGGTGTTCTTCCTGGTCTGCGTGGTGATCGCCGGCGTCTACGGGACGTTCACGGCGAACCGGCGGATCCTGTTCATCCAGGCGCTGCCCGCGGCGATCGCGCTGGTTCTGGTGATCCTCGCGCACTACTGAGCCGAGCAGGGCACGCTCAGCGACCGAGTGGCGTAATGAGGCCGAGTGCGGGCTGCGGGGCGAGGCCGCCCACGTGCGTCGTCGTGGTGGTCGGCGTGTTGAAGCTGGGCAGCTGCACGTTGTGCCGTTGGAAGTACGCGACCAGCAGCAACGCGAGCACCACGATCGCGATCAGGCCTAACAGTCCGGAACCTCTGCGTCGCCGTGCCATCAGCCGCGCTCCTCACTAGTGGATCCACCGCCCACGCTACGGCCGGCCCGGACCGACGTGAAGGGCGGCCGGATACACCCCGAAGAGCGCCGTCTACCCGAATGGGTGCTTTCTGGTTGTCCTCCTGCGGATAGACCGATCCGGTGATCTTTTGCGTCCCAAACACACCTCACTACCTCGACAAGTGAAACTCCCCCTACCGAGCGAACGGTCATCCTTAATTACTAACGCTCCGTACTCATTTTCCCTTCGTATATCGACAAATGTTCACCAAATAGGTGACTCTTCACCACCTTGGGTAGGTTTTCCGGCTACTGAAAAAGGAATGCCCGAGTTGGCTGATCACGGTGAAAGAAACCACGGTTGACCTTGCGAACGGCCCGTTCGGGCCGAGCTTCGCGACCATCGGGGCTGGTCACCGAGGGTGCGATGGAAACGGCCGTAGGCCAACGAGTGCACGTCACCGCACACCACACCGAGTGTCGTCACCGAACGCGACACCATACGATGCGCCCAGATGGACTAGAGGTTCAGCAACACTGAGTGTAACAAGATCCTCTCGTCCGCCGATCCATCAACGAGCGATGCCACACGGTGGTTGACTGGTCGGAAACGACGGCTGATCAACCTCGCCCCTGCCCCTGGCACCCGACCGGCAGCAGAACACCAGAACGAAAACGAACTGGGGGAACTCCACCGGGAGATCCCACGATGGTCTGCGGCCTGAAACGGTCGCACTGCGGGAGCCATACGTGAGCCGACCACTGAGCCCAGCGGGCAGCACATGCTGCCGTCCGCGTTGGGACGGCAGATCATGGTGAGCGAGCAGATCCCTTATCGCGGGGTGGGCGGCAAGCTCACTGTCGACCGCATACCCCGTCAGCGGACACGGCGCCGCCGCATCGCCGAACCGGATCCACAAGGGCCGGAACAGCCGTCGAGCGCGCCGGTCGCGATCTGGGAACGGCGCTACCGCAGGGCCGTCGTCGCCAGCGACCTGCTCGCCACCGCGACCGCGGTCGGCGTTGTCGGCATCATGCTCGGACCACACATCGGCATGCTGGAGCGGACGAGCCGGGTGCTCCCCGCGATCGGCACGATCATCGTGGTGCTCGGCGCGCTGGCCGCCTGCCGCGCCTGGCGGTCCAACGTGCTCGGCCAGGGTGCCGAGGAGTTCCGCCGGTTGGGGCACGGACTCTTGGCCGGGTCGCTGGTCCTCGCGTTGATCGCGCTGGCCACCGCCGACGTGGACGGCAGGCCCTGGATCTTCGTGGTGATGCCGGCCGTCGCGCTGCTCGCCATGCCCATGCGCTACCTGTTGCGCCGCGCGCTGCACCACTACCGGCGCGACGGCCGCTGTCTGCTGCCGGTGCTGGCCGCCGGCAGCGTTGACACGGTGACCGACCTGATCGAACGGACCCGCCGCGCCCCGCACCTGGGTTGGCGAGTGGAGGCGGTCTGCGCCAGCGGCGCAGGCGGCGAGGTGGCCGGAGTACCGGTGATCGGCCAGCTCGACGCGTTGGCAGCACAGGTCAAGCGGGGCGGCTACCGAATCGTCGCGGTCACCCCCGACCAGTACTGGAGCCCGAACCGGCTGCGCGAACTGGCCTGGAACCTGGAGGGCAGCGAGACCGAGATGGTCGTCGCGCCGGTGCTGATGGAGGTCGCCGGGCCGAGGGTGCACGTGAGCGCCGTGCTCGGCATGCCGCTGCTGCGCGTCACCGCGCCCGCGTTCACCGGGGCTCGACGCGCGGTGAAGGGGATCTTCGACCGGGTCGCGGCCGGGCTGCTGCTCACCGTGCTGTCTCCGTTGTTCCTCGCCGTCGCCGTGCTGATCAAGCTGGACAGCCACGGACCGGTGCTCTTCCGGCAACAGCGGATCGGCAAGAACGAGCACGCGTTCACCATGCTCAAGTTCCGCACCATGGTCACCGACGCCGACAAGCAGCGCGCCGAACTGCTCCCGGTCAACCAGGGCGCCGGGCCGCTGTTCAAGTTGCGCGGCGACCCCAGGATCACCCGGATCGGCGGCTGGCTGCGCCGCTACTCCGTCGACGAACTGCCCCAACTGGTCAACGTGCTCTCCGGCGCCATGTCACTGGTCGGCCCCCGGCCGCCGCTGCCCGAGGAGACTCGCACCTACGGCCCGGACACCCGGCGCAGGCTGCTGGTCAAGCCCGGCCTGACCGGATTGTGGCAGGTCAGCGGGCGCAGCGATCTGCCGTGGGACGAGGCGATCCGGCTCGATCTGCGCTACGTGGAGGATTGGTCGCTCGCGCTGGACGCGGTGATCCTGTGGAAGACCGTGCGCGCGGTCCTGCTCGGCAACGGGGCGTACTGAGTGATCCGGGTGGTCATGGTCGGGCCCGACCCGCAGGCGGGTCAGGGCGGGATGGCCACCGTGGCCGCGACCCTGCTCCGACACGGCACCGAACACGTTGACCTGCGGGCGATCCCGACCCACGCGGACGGCTCGGTCTCGCGGCGGCTGCGCGTCTTGGCGACCGGTTCGCTGCGCGTATTCGGGTTGTTGGCCATGCGCCGGGTCGACGTGGTGCACGTGCACGTGTCCGAGCGGGGCAGCGTGCTGCGCAAGTCGATCCTGGTCATCGCCGCCCGTGCCGCCCGAGTGCCGGTGCTGCTGCACTGTCACGGCGCGCGGTTCTTCGACTGGTACCCGACCCTGCCGAACCCGGCCCGACGCGGCATCGCTCGCGTGTTCCGACTCGCGAACATGGTCGTGACGCTCGGCGAACCCTCCCGCACGCGCTATGTCGAACTGCTCGGGCTCGACCCGGATCGGGTCGTCGTCGCGCCGAACGCGATCACGCTGCCCGACGCGGTGCCGGACCGCAGCGGGCACATCACCATCGGCGTGCTGTTCCTCGGCCGCTTCGGCGACCGCAAGGGCTCGGCCGACGTGCTCGCCGCGATGGTCGAACTGCCGCCCGAGGTCCAGGAGATCACCACGCTGCGGATGGCAGGCGACGGCGAGGTCGACGACACCCGCACGCTGGCAGAAGAACTGGGCGTCCACGCGGAGATCACCGGCTGGCTGACCCCGGACGAACGCGACGAGGCCCTGCGTGCCGCGCAGATCTTCGTGCTGCCGAGCCGGCAGGAAGAGCTGCCGATGGCGCTGCTGGAGGCGATGGGCTGGGGCCTCGCGCCGATCGTCACGCCGGTCGGCTCGATTCCCGAGGTGATCACCGACGAGCGCAACGGGCTGCTGGTGCGGCCCGGCGAGATCGGCGAGCTGAGCAAGGCGATCCTGCGCGCGGTGACCGACGACGACCTACGCGCCCGCATCGCCGACGCGGCACGGGAAACGGCCCTGCGCTTCGACGCGGTCGAGTACACCGCCGCGATGGCCGGCCGCTGGCTCAGCCTCGCGCGGCCTCGCTGAGCACGTCGGCCAACACCGCAGCCGAACGAGGCGCCGCGAACCGCGCGAGATAGTGCTCCCGGCACGCCTTCCCGCGCGCAGCCGCGATACCTGGATCAGCAAGTCCGGCGAACGCGGCGGCCAGCCCTGAGATGTCGTCGACGCCGATCGGCGGTTCGTCCGGCGGCTGGAAGTCGGGCAGGGCACCGGAATCGGACACGATCGGCGTCACACCGAGCTGCGCCGACAACAGCTGCACCCCGCTCTGCGTCGCATTGCGGTAGTGCACCAGCGAACCCTTGGCGCAGGCCAACGTGTCGAGCACGTCCGCGTACGAATAGCGGCCACGGCGCCATTCGCAGCGCGCGGGCAGCTCGGGCACGTCGAGCGGCCCGTCGCCGATGAGCAACAGGCGATCCCCCTGGTACGCCGTCGATTCCACGTGCGCCTGCCACGCGCGCAACGCGACCGGCACGTTCTTGTACGGCGCCATCCGCCCATACAGCACGAAATCCTGGCGCCGCACGGGTTCGGCCGGCAGGTCGGCGTCGGCGACATCGCTGGTGAGTGGGACGACCACCGCGCCGAGCCGATCAGCCACATACCGGCTGAACGCGACGGTCCGCACCGCGCGCCGCGAGACATGCGCGAACAGTGCGCGCTGCCAACGCGGTCGGGTTTCGGTGGTGTCGTGCGGCGCGTCGTCGTGGACCAGGTGCACCATCGGCGCCAGCCGTGCCAGCGCCAGCCAGCGCGGATCCCACACCAGCTCGGCGACCACCACGTCCGGACGCCAACGGCGGCCCTCCGCGAGCACACGCAGCAGCGGCGCGATCGTGCGCGGATCACGCGGGCGCGGGTCGAGCACGCGTTCGTAACCGCGCACGGTCATCGGTTGGTAGTGCTGGTCGGACGTGATCAGCCGGCACTCGTGGCCCGCCTCGTGCAGCGCGTCCACGTACACCCTGGCCAGCGTGCGCATCCAGGGCGAGAGCCACAAAACCTTCACCGGGACAGGGTTTCCGCGATCGCGCTCTCGTAGGCGTCGGCCATGGCCTCGACGGTGTAGCGCCGCGCGGCGCGTCGGGCGCCGGCCTCGGCGAGGTCGGCCAGCCGTTGTTGCTGGTGCGGCAGCGGGCGCAGCGCCTCGGTCCAGGCCTCGGTGGTGACCGGGTCGACCAGGATGCCGGCATCGCCGTTGTCCAACAGGTCCGGCACGCAGCCGACGGCC
This sequence comes from Pseudonocardiaceae bacterium, assembly GCA_036500685.1. Taxonomy (GTDB): domain Bacteria; phylum Actinomycetota; class Actinomycetes; order Mycobacteriales; family Pseudonocardiaceae; genus CAJCJE01. The sequence goes on from DASYBO010000513.1 coordinate 9,816, forward strand.
GAGGCGACCACCGGCACGCCACGCATCATCGCCTCCACGATCACCATCGGGAAGGCCTCCGCGCCACTGGGCACGCACAGCACGTCGATCTCGGGGAAGGCCGCGTCCGGTCCGGCCGACGCGCCGCGCCAGCACACCGGCAAGTCCGGCGGGGTGAGCGTGGACAGGCGGGTGAAGTCTGGGCCGTCGCCGAAGATGTCCAGGCTCCACTGGTCCTTCGGCAGCGCCGCGAGCGCGTCGACCAGCAGGTGCGGGTTCTTGTGTTCGACGATCCGGCTCAACATGCCGAACCGCAACGGCGTGTGCGGTTCATATCGGCGCGGGGTCTGCACCGGCACGCCGTTCGGGGCGATGTGATGGCGGATGTAGAGCGGTTGGTGCCGGGTGATGTCGGCCCAGTGGCGCGGCGACAACGCGATCACGCCGTCGCTGCACCCGACCACCTTGGCCAGCAGCGATCCGTAGGTGGGGCCGTTGTTGGCCGGCGGTTCGTGGGTGGCGGCCAGCCAGCGGCGCACCCCACCGTGCCAGGCGCTGCCCAGCCGCCAGGCCGATGCGAAGCCGGCCTCGGTGTTGGTGATGCCGGTGATCAGCACCGCGTCGTTGGTGGGCAGTTCGACGGAAGGCTGCCACCAGGGCGTGAGCACAAGGCGCACGGCCGGATCGAGTTCGCTGACCAGGGGGCCGAACGCCTGCATGCAGGCGAGGGTGACCGGGTAGCCGCGCCGGGTCAGTTCATTGGCCAACAGGACGCGTTGGCGTTCCGCGCCGCCGAGGCAGAGTTGGTTGCTGGTCAACAGGATGCTCGGCAGACCGGCCCGCACGGTGGTGAGCGCGACCTCGCGGGCCTGGCGGCGCGCGGCGCGTTTGGACCGCTGCACCCGGTCGAGCAGCTGAAGCCCTGCGGTGAACGCGCTGCCGGGGCCGGTGTTGCCGCGCAGGCCGAGCATCATGGTCTGGCCCGCGCGCAACAGGTCGGTGGCGCGGCGGGACGCGAACGGCTCGTCCTCACTGGTGCCGCCGCCGATGTGCCGGACGTCGGGTTCGTCGACCAGCAGCAGCCGCCAACCGGCCTCGCGGGCGCGGCGCTGCCACTCGGATTCCTCGCCGTAGAGGAAGAAGCGCTCGTCGAAACCGCCGAGTTCGTCCCACACCGCCCGGTTGACCAGCAGGCTGCACCCGGACAGGTAACCGTCGACCTCGGTCGGCGGCGCGGAATACCGGTCGGACACGGGTTTGCCGCGCAACCGGTCCGCGTAGCCTGCCGCGCCGACCAGCGAACGCAGCACGGTCTGCCTGCGCCGGGCGATGTCCCAGGGACGCTCGGCACCGCTCGGCTCGGCCAGGGTCGGCGAGACGGCCGCGACGAATTCGCCGTGCAGCGCGGCGCGGGTGCGGGTGAGCGGGCCGGTGAGTTCGGCGTCCGGGTTGAGCAGCAACAGGTCCAGGCCCGGCACCTGGGCCGCGAGCGCGTTGATCGCCGCCGCGTAGCCGATGTTGCGGTCGGCGAAGGTCCAGCGCACGTCGGGGTGGCTGGCCGTGAGGTCGCGAATGTCCGCACTGTGCTCGGAGCGGTTGTCCCAGACCAGCACGCGCGCGCCCGCAAGATGTGTGGCCACGCTGGTGAGGCAGGCATCCAGCAGGTCGGCGCGACGGTAGCTGACCACGAGCACGGCGAGACGGGCTGATTGCCGCTCATCGTTTGTCATCGCGGCGAATCCTTGCACAGCACCACAAGATGCACCCTGCACACAAGAGTGGAATGTTTACCCGACCGGGCGAATTTGCGGCGCGCCGCGTAGTGTTCGCGGGTCGGCTCGACATGATGTGCGCGTGTCCCTTCTCCCCGCTCGACTGCTCGCGGCGCTGCGTTGCCCGGACTGTCGCGAGCCGCTGACGTTCTCCGAGGCCCCGCACCAACCCGAGGGTGCCGGCGCCTACGGAGTACTGCTGTGTTCCACGCACGCGTACCCGGTGATCGATGGCATTCCCGTGCTGCGCGAGGGTCGGGTCAGCGTCCAGGACCACATGACCGGGCGCGAAGAGGTGGTCGGGCCCAGCGTCGCGGAACTGGTCGCCACCGTGCAGGGCGCTCGGCCGACCGAGGCCCTCGTCGACCTGTTGGCCTTCCCGCCATCCCTGCCGCTCGGCTTGGAGCAGCTGCCGGTGCTGCGGCTCCCGCTGACCCGAGGGCCGGGCAACCGCGCCATGGTGGCCGCGCGCCGCAAGACGGTGCGCGCGCTGCTGGCAACGCCGATCGCCGAACAGACCGCGCAGGACTGGTTCGAACTGGGCTATCTGCGCAGCCGCAACGTGAATCGCGAGCTGTACCCGTACTTCCTGCTGCGCTTCGGCCAGCCGCGCTACCTTGCCTCGCTCTCGCTGGGCACCCTGCTGCCGACCGACGGTCGGCCGGTGCTCGACCTTGCCTGCGGGTTCGGCCACCTCATGCATCACCTGAGCACTCGGGCGAACCCGGTGCCCACGGTCGGCGTCGACCGCAACTTCTTCCAGCTGTGGGTGGCACGACGCTGGATCGCGCCGAACGCGGACTACGTGTGCGCGGACGCGGCAGCACCACTGCCCTTCGACGACGACGCGTTCGGTGCGGCCGTGTGCACGGATGCGTTCCACCTGTTCCCGAACCAGCGCGCCTGCCTGGCCGAACTGCGCCGCTGCGGCGGTTTCGTGGTGATCGACCGCGTCGGCAACGGCCTGCTCGAACCGCACGACGTCGAATCCGAGCTCGACCCGGCCGGCTACGTCGACCTGCTCGGCGGCGCACCGTTCCGGATGGTCGGCCAACGCGAACTCGTCGCCGACTACCTCGCCGGACATGGACCGGCATTGGCACAGCAGCGGCCGATCGCCGAGTTCGCCGAGGAGAAGTGGCTCTCCATCGTCATCGACCCGACCGAGCGCAGCTTCACCGACCACCCGGACTTCGCGACCGCGCCGCACGGCGAAGGCCGGCTCGGCGTGAACCCGATCTACCGCGTCGAGCGCCGCGCTGACGAGGTGCGGCTACTCTTCGAGTTCCCGTCAACCTGGTACGCGTTCGAGAACGCGGACATGCTGGCTTACCACTCGGCCGGGATTCGATTGAGCAGTCAGGAGTTCGCGGCGGCACGGGCCGGTCGACGCGACGAGCGGACCGACGAACTGGTGCGGCGGTTCGTGTTGATCGGCATGCCCCAGCACTACGCGCGAACGAACTAGCCCGCCGTTTTGATCCGCAGCGCACTGAGAATGGTGGTGCGCATCGGGGCGGGCAGCGCTCCACCGAGCCACGCGCCGAGCAGATAAGCGATGCCACCGGCGAGCAACGGCACCACCAGCGGCAGCGACCAGGTCGCCCACATGGCCACCGACGCGGCCACCAAACCCGGCACCAGGCGCAGCACATAGCCCAGTGGCAACGGGGCCGCGCCGATGCGCAGCATCCGCGACTGGGTGAACACCACGCCGGACAGCTCGGTGATGATCAGTGCGACGCCGGTGCCGACCGCGCCGAACAACGGGATCAACATCAGGTTCAGTCCGATGTTGACGATCAGGTTGACGGTGGAGAGCCGGGTCAGGAACTGCTGCTCGTGCGCGGCGATCAGCGCGTTGGACACGATCGTGGTGATGAAACTGAGCGCGCACGCGACGAAGAACAGTTGCAGGGTGCGGGTTGCCGGCGCGGTGAACTGCTCGGCCACCACGCTCAGGACGCGGCCGGCGAGCGGAAACCCGAGCACCGCGATCGGCGCGGAGCACAGCAGCAGGAACCGGTAGCCGGAATCGACCGCACCGCGGAATCGAGCCGGATCGCTGGCGTAGCTGGCATTGATGGTCGACATGGCGGAACGCGAGAAAACCTGTGGAATGACAGCCAGGTTGAACGCGAGCTGCATCGCGATGCCGTACGCGGCAACCTGCGTCGAGTTCGACAACAGCGAGAGCAGCACGCCGTCCACGCGCCAGTACACGATCGCGATCAGCATGATCAGCGCGAACGGGACACTCTCTCGCAACAACCGCAGGGTTTCCTTACCCGCGCGGATCAGCCGCAGCGTCACCAGCTTGCGCGCCGCAACTACCAGCACCACGAGCCGGATCAGGTTCGGCAACACCTGCACCGCACACATGGCCAACAGCCCCGCATTGGTGAACACCACCAACAAGGACGCCGCCAACGTGATCAGCCGACCGCCGAACTCGGCCGACGCCACCGCCGAATAACGCACCGAAACGTCGAAGACCGGGTTCAGACAGCTCGACAGCGCATCGAAGATCAGGCTCCCGGCCACGATCAACACAGCGAGCTGAACCGAAGCCTGCCCCGGATAGGCGAGAAAACCGGCAATCGCGGCGGCCAGCGCCAAGGGAACCGCGTAACCGAGGGAAAATGTCAGATTGATCCCGACCAGTCGCGGCAGCGAGGCATTTTCCCGGCCGGCGACCCGGCGCACAATAACCGTGCCCACACCCAAATCGGTGAATGTGTCGAAGAGACCGGCGAACACAACGGCCGTGGTCAGTACCGCATATCCGTGCAAACCAAGGTATCGGGTGGCGATGACCAGGCTCACCAGCGACAACGGCAGGCCGATCACCCGTGCGGCCACCTGAATGACCACACCGCGCGCGATTGCCGTCGCCCTTACCGTCACAACCGGAGTGTAGAAGTTGCTTGCCGCCGAACCTATTGGTGGGCCGTGGTAGTAGCGTGTCGCCGTGCGGGTATACGTTGAATTCCCCGAAGAACTCGATGTGCCGGATTGGTCCGCCCGCTATCGGCGTGGCGAGGTGCCCGACCTGACCCCGTACGGCCTGCACCAGTTGGCCGACGCCGACCTGACCGTCGACTACCGCGCGCCGTTGCGCGGTGCCGCGCTCGGCTGGCTGGCCCGCAAGGTGCGCGGCAGGCTCGGCCAGACCGAGGTGGTCGCCGAGGCGCTCGGCATGACGCGGGAGCGGCGGCGCGGCGCGGATGTGCTGCTGTGCATGGACGAACGCACCGGCCTGCCTGCCGCCCTGACCCCGAACGCGCCACCGGTGGTATCCGGCCTGGCTTGGCTGGAGAGCCCGCGAAACCTCAACCGAGCGCACGCCACACTGGCAAGCCGCGCGTTGAAGCGGATGGCCGCCGTGTTCACCCAGACCCCCGGCCTCGCCCCGGAACTCGTCGACGGCTGGGACCTGCCGCCGGAACGGGTGCACGAGATCACCCTTGGCATCGACGCGGACTTCTACACCCGGCAACCGTGGCCGGTAGGCAGTCGCGTGGTGGCCAGCGCCGGCGACGACCGGCTGCGTGACCACGCCACGCTGATCTCATCGATCCGGCTACTGCGCACGGCCGGCATCGACGCGACGCTGGAACTGGCCACCACCAGCCCGGTCGACCTCCCTGCCGAGCTGGGCATGCTGCACGCGCGGCGGATGGGCGGCGAGATGCGCCACGTCTACCGACGGTCCACTGTGGTCGCGGTGGCGCTCGCACCGAACAAGGTCGGGTCCGGTCTGACCGTGGTGTTGGAAGCCATGGCCAGCGGTCGGCCGGTGGTGGTGACCGCCAACCCTGGGATGTCCGGCTACGTCGAACCCGGCGTGACCGGCCTGCTCGTGCCGCCCAACGACCCGGCCGCGATGGCCACGGCGATCGGCGAGCTGCTGGCCGATCCGGTACGCGCCAGGAACATGGGCCGAGCAGGCCGGGCCGCGGTCGAGGCACGCTTCACCAGCCGCCACATGGCCACGGACCTGGCTGACCTACTGCACCGCGCGATCAGAACCTGACCGGTTCAGTTACCGCAGATGACCTTGGCGAAAAGCTGATCGGAGCTCGAACCGTCGTTGTGGTAGAACGCCTCCCAGCCCTGATTGGTGTAGATGGGCAGCGAGTCGGTCATCCGAAAAACGCCGGCCTCGGCTGGGTAGCCACCGCCGCCGACAACCCAGGTTCCCGCTGGGCAGTATGCCGTGTCCGAGCCTTCCTGGCCCGGCCCGAGTATGACGCCCGGCCCCCAGACGGCGCGGTAGTTGGTGACGTCGTTACCGCAGAACACCTGTGAGTTCACGGTGTGTGTCACCGAGTCGTTGTTCTGCATGCCGAACTCCCAGCTTTGATCGACCGTACCCGAGTCGACCGAACTGTAGATCGTGTCCATGAAGCCACCGCCGCCGAGGACCTGACCACTCGACGGACAATTGGCCAGCGCGTAGTTGAAACCCCCCGACGGCACGGACGCCTTGGCGATGACCGGTCCGTAGTTGGCGATCCCGCTCCAGCACACCGCGTACACCGTGAACGTCTCGGCGATGCTGCCGAAGTTGGTGACGACGACCTGCCAACCGGAGTTGTCGGCAAGCGCGTAGTCGTTGTTCAGGCTGATGTCACCCGAACTGGTGTTCTCCTCGCCGCCGTCGGTGACCTGCATGCCGGACGGGCAGTAGACGCCGGAATTCATCCAGGAGTTGGGCCCGATCGTGACCGGACCGTAGTAGGCGGTGAACTGGCGATACTGGGCGGCTGCCGCCGGCTGCGCCTTCCGCGCGGGCGGCGGCGTCACCGGCGCACCGGGCACCATCCGCTGCGCCCAGCCCTGACCTGGTCCGGAGTTCGCTGCGGCGATCGGCTGGGCGGGCGAGTGCGAACCGGCGGGCGCGGCGACGGCGTTGCCACCGAGGCCGAGCGCTAAGGCGAGGACCGCGCCAACCACGAGAACGCCCGCGCCGCGCCGCCGGGTCGAGCCGATGCGATGAAGTGTCATGCGGCCAGTGAACGGTCCGGATTTCCTCAGGGGAAGGGACTTGATCCCGGTTGCCCGGGAGGCTTTCCCAACGATCCAGGGTCAGGCACCCGCGCCAGGCTCCGCCTCAGTTACCGCAGACGAGTTGCACACCGAAGTAGCGATCGACCGTATCGTAGTTGTAGAAGTTCGCCTGCCAGCTTTCGTTGGTGTAGATGGGGAACGAGTCGGTCATCGTCATGTCGTTGCCCCACCCTCCGCCGCCGACCACCCAGGTCCCAGCCGGACAGTACGCCACGGACACCCCCTCCTGGCCTGGCGGAATCGGATCGGTCGCGGTCTGGATGACCTGGTAGTTGGTGACGTCGTTGCCACACATCACTTCCGCCGCGACGGTGTGTGACACCGTGTCCAGGTTCTCGGCAAGGTAGCTCCAGCCTTCTGTTCCGACTATCCCGGTCTCGACCTGGGCAGTGTCCAACGTATCGCTGAATCCGCCGCCACCGAGGACCTGAGTGGTGTACGGGCAGTAGACCCCCGGTTCGAGCTGCTGCCCAGGTGCGACCGTCTCCTTGTTGACGATCGGTCCGTAGTTGTTCAGGCCGCTCATGCACACGGCGTACAGCGTGAACGTCTCGTTGACCGAGGCCGTACTGGTGACCGTGACCTGCCAACCACCGTTGCCGGCTACGGGATAGTCATCGTGCAGGAGGATGTTGCCCGCGCTGCTGTTCGACTCACCACCACCGGTCGCCACCATGCCCGACGGACAGTAACCCCACTCGTTGTACCAATTGCCAGGCTGGATGGTGATGGGGTTGGAGTAGGCGATGTACTGGCGGTACGTGGTCGCCAGCGCGGGGGTCGATTGAGGACGGCTGGGCGCGGACCATGACGACGAACCGCTCGTCAGCCGCCGCACTCCACCACCCTCGACCGGTCCCCTACCCACCTTCATCGAGGCTGCGGCCGAAGAAGCCGCCGGTTTGCCGGACGGTGTCGCCGCGACAGCGGTGCCGCCGAGGCCGAGACATACCGCGACGATCGCGCCGACCGCGCTCGCCCGCCACGCAAGAGTTTTCATGGCCAGCAGTGAACAGGCCGTCACTTCCCCGGCGGAAGGGACGTGATCCCGGTTGTCCAGGAAGCTTTCCCGGTTCGCCAAGGAAAAAGCTCAGTTGCCGCAGACGACCGTCGGGTTGTACATGTCGTCATCGGTGTCGTAGTTGTAGAAGTCAACCTGCCAGCCTTGGCTGGGGTAGAGCGGGAACGAGTCGGTCGTGTTCATATCACCACCCTGCCCACCGCCGCCGAGCACCCACGTTCCGGCCGGGCAGTAGACCGTGGCCACGCCCTCCTGGTTGCCGGGCACGTCGACGGGGTCTCCCTGGACGATCTGGTAGTTGGTGACGTCGCTGCCGCACATCACTTCCGCCGCGAGGGTGTGCGGCACCGAGTCGTTGTTCTGGGTAAACGCGTTCCATTGCCCCGCTGACAGCGTTCCCGACCTGAATGCGCTGTCCGTCAACGTGTCGGTGAATCCGCCGCCGCCGAGGACCTGGGTGTTCGGCGGGCAGAAGGCCGACACGACTGCATGTTGGCCTGGAGCCATCAACGTCTTGCCGATGATCGGCCCGTAGTCGTTGAGCCCGCTCATGCACACCGCGTACACCGTGACCGTCTCGTTGACCGGAGCGACGTTGATGACCGTGACCTGCCAACCACCGTTGCCGGACACCGGGTAGGTGTCCTTGAGCACCATCTGACCCGCGCTGGAGTTCGTCTCACCACCACCAGTGACCACCATGCCCGCCGGGCAGTACACCCACGCGTTGTACGCCTCGCCGGGCTGGACGGTGAGGGGACCGTAATAGGCGGTGTACTGGCGGTAGGTGGTGGCGGCGTTCGGCTGGGCCTTGCGCGCGGGAGGCGGGCTCATCCGCTGACCGGGCACGACCTGCTGGCCACCGCCGGCACCAGGTCCGGCGGCAACCGGCTCGGCGGTTGCGGCGCCGCCGAGGCCGACGCACAACGCTACGACGGCGCCGACCACGAGCGCGCGCCTGCCGTGAAGGGAGTTCATGCCGCCAGTGAACGCTTGATCGTTTCCTCGCCGGAAGGGAAACGAACACCAACTGGGCAGGAGTCTTTCCCGGCTGCCCGGGATCAGCGGTGCCATACCCGTTCGGCCAACTGTTCGCGTACAACCCGTTGCAGGAACAGCGGATTGCCGGCCACATAGCGACCGAAGAGCCTGCGCGGCTCGCGGGCCAGTCGGTACATCCATTCGATACCGGCAGACCGCATCCAGATCGGCGCGCGCGGCACCCGTTGCGCTGCGAAGTCCAGGAACGCGCCGACCGCGACGCCGAGCACGGCGCCGGTGTCCGCGAGGTGGTCGGCCAGCCACAGTTCCTGCTCCGGGTTGCCCATGCCGACCAACAGCAGCCGCGCATTGCTGGCCCGGATCGCCGCGAGCAGCGCCGGTAGTTCGGCCTCGCCGCAGTAACCGTGCGCGCAACCGGCCACCGTGAGGCCAGGAATGTCCGCGCGCAAACGTTCGGCAGCGGCCTCGGCGACGCCGGGCGCCCCGCCGAGCAGGAAGACCGACGCGTCGCAATCGGCCGCGGCGAGGAGCACCTTGGGCGTGAAGTCGGTGCCGTTGAGGTTGGCCGGAAACGTTTGCCCGCGCAGCCGGGCGGCAAGGGCGAGGCCGGAGCCGTCGTTGAGCACCAGGTCGGCCTCGCGCAGCACGCGCAGGAACTCCCGGTTTCGGCTGGCCACGTTGAGCGTGTGCGCGTTGGCATAGGCGAGCACGGCCGGTCGCGGACCGTTCAGCAGCCGGCGGACCTCGGCAAGGGCCGAATCCACGTCGAGCACGGCGACGCCGACACCGAGCATCGTGGTGGTGGGGATGTTCGAGCGCATACCGGCTCCCGGTCAGACGTTTCGAAGTCGGTGCAGCGCGCCGGTGAGGCCGACGAGAATCGCGGCCAGCGCACTGATCTGAAGGAATCCCGCGGTGTCCAGGATCAGGTTGATCACCGCGTAGGCGACGATGCTGGCGCCGAGCGCGGCACCGAGATCGCGATGGCTCGTGCTCCGGCCGAACGCCGCCCAGGCCGCGGTGCCCAGGTAGCAGAGGAAACCGAGCAGCCCGATGACGCCGGTTTCCACCAGCACGCCCAGATACTGGTTGTCCAGGATCGGATACCGCGTTGTGTCGTAGCTGCCCAGCCCCATGCCGACCAGCGGGTGCGCGTTGATCAACGCGTAGGCGACCTGGCGGGCGAGGCTGCGGTGCAGCAGCGAATCGTCGCCGGTGCCCTTGGCGAACAGCTTGACGACAAAGCCGATCGCGTCGGACTTGGTGAACAGCAACACCAGCACGCCGACCAGCGCGCAACCGAGCACGGCCGCCGAGCGACGCAGCGGCCAGTACAGCGCGAGCACCACGAACTCGACGACCAGCCCGACGAAGAAGCTGCGCGAAATGGACAGTGCCCCCGCGCCGCCGATCAACCCCAACGCGAGCAGCCACGGCCACCACCGGCCCCCCCGGCCTCGCGCGGCGAACAGGCTGTAGGCGCCCAGCGGGAACAGCACGGTCATCACCGCCGCCAGTTCCAGCGGATGGGCCGCGGTGCCCTGCGCGCGGGTGATGCCGTCACGCGGGATCGGTTGCACCAGTTCGGGTGTCGCGCGCAGCCCCGGCGGGACGATCGCGGCCAGGTCGACGTGGCCGACCACGGCGACCACCGCGCAGCCGGCGCCGACCGCGCCCGCGATGACCAGCCAGCGCACCAGGCGTTCCAACTCGGCCGAGGTGTGCACGGTGTCCAACACGAACAGCGCGAGCCCGGCCAGGATCGCCGGCACCAACAGCGGCGAGGTGTCCGGCGGCGGGCCGAGGCTCTGGTGTTCCAGCGTGACCAGGTAGCCGATGACCTGCGTCAGCAGCACGCCGCCGATCGCGAATCGGACCGGCAGCGCCCCGGAGCCGACACCCCTGAGCCGCAGTGTCTTGCCGAGCAGCCAACAGATCCCGGCCACCAACGCGAGCAGATAGGCGGGGCTCAGACCGAGGCCGGTGCTGGGCACGACGTTGTCCTGGCGGATGCAGAGCAGCGCGATGATCAACACGATCAACAGCGGGACCGCGTGGTTGCGGCGTGCGGTCGGCTCAACCTCGACCAGTTCAGGCCTGACGCCGGTGGAGCTAGTCACCGCTGCCCACCGACACCGGCACTCTCGGCCGGTTCAGCAAGCTGCGGACTTCAAACTGCGGCAGAAAACGGTCCACCAAAGCAACGCCGATCAGGGCGACGACGAACACCAGGATCGCCGCGAGGCCACCGGCTTTCAGTGGCCCGCCGGTGCTGGCGGTCGCGGTGGCCGGCGGGACGATGACGGACAGGTGCATCAGCAGCGTTGCGGGGACCTGGGCCTGGATGTCGCGCAGTTGGGTGTTGAGCGCGGCGATGGTCGCGGTTGCCGCGTCGCGCGCGTCGGTTTCGGTGGCGCCGGTCGCGGTGATCTGGATGAACGGCGTGTCGTTGCCGGGGGCGTCGGTGGTGTTGAGCACGGTGGACGTGCCGCCGTTCGACGCGCTCGCGACGGCGTCCACGGTGGTCGGTGCGCTCGCCGCGTAGACAAGGGTGGAGGCGACCTGGACGGAACCGTTGTCCAAGGCGGCCAACGGGTTCACCGGTGTGGTGGCACCCGGTTCGGTCGGTGGCGGAAGCACGAGCACGCCGGCCTGCGCGGTGTAGCTGGCCGGACCGGCCGCGAACACGACACCACCGACCACGAGCGCTAACAGCGCGCCGAGCAGGACCAGCGGCCACCGCACCGCGAACCGGTGGAGCAGTTCACGTCCATCCACGACAACTCCCCATTAACTGTCCATTTCGCACAATGAATTCACGTCAGCCACTGCCGCGCGGATGCTATCGGATGCGGAAAGGTAGGCAGATCTTCTGGAAAACCACCGTTGACCTGCCGTCCAACCCGAATGCGTCACCCGAACGTGCGACGCCAGGACTTTCTTCACCCGAAAGGGTTTGTTTTCCTCGTGCGTCACCCGAAAGGAACAGGAGAACGCACCGACTAATATCCGTGCGGTGTTCGACCCGCAGCCGATGAACCTCCCGGACGCCGGGCACGGTTTCCTGCGCTCGAACCAGTTGCAGGCCCGGCTGCACGCGCTGGTCCCCGGTGGCGCGCACACCTACGCGCGCGGCGACGACCAGTACCCGGCCGGCATGGCGCCGGTGCTGTGCCGAGGGCGCGGCGCGCGGGTGTGGGACGTGGACGGCAACTGTTTCGTCGAATACGGCATGGGCCTGCGCTCGGTGACCCTCGGCCACGCCTATCCCCCGGTGATCGAGGCGGTGCGCCGCGCGCTGGCCGACGGCAACAGCTTCACTCGGCCGACCGATCTCGAACTCGCCGCGGCCGAGGATTTCCTGGCCATGGTGCCGTTCGCGGACATGGTGAAGTTCACCAAGAACGGTTCGGACGCGACAACGGCCGCCGTGCGACTGGCCCGCGCCGCGACCGGACGCGATCTGGTGGCAACCTGCGATCAGCCGTTCTACTCGGTCGACGACTGGTTCGTCGGCGGCATCGGGATGAACGCGGGAGTACCGGAATCGGCGCGGTCGCAGACCTTACGCTTCCGCTACAACGACCTCGGCTCACTGACCGCGCTGTTCGCCGCGCATCCCGACGAGATCAGCTGCGTCGTCCTGGAACCCGCGACCGCGCTGGCCGAACCCGCGCCCGGTTTCCTGGCCGGCGTGCGCGAGATCTGCGACAGCCACGGCGCGGTGCTGATCTTCGACGAGATGATCACCGGTTTCCGCTGGGCGATCGGCGGCGCGCAGTCGGTGTACAAGGTGCGGCCGGACCTTTCCTGCTGGGGCAAGGCCATGGGCAACGGCTTCGCGGTTTCCGCGCTGGCCGGTCGACGTGAGCTGATGGAACTCGGCGGCCTGCGCACCGATCACCAACGCGCCTTTCTGCTCTCCACGACGCACGGACCGGAGCGTTCGGCGCTGGCCGCGTTTCGCGCGGTGGCCAAGGCTTACCAGCGGACCGACCCGATCGCCGCCATGGAACGCGGCGGCCGGCAGCTAGCCGACGGCGTGAACGAGGCCGCGCGCGAACTCGGCGTGCACGAACAGGTGGCCGCGATCGGCCGCCCGTCCTGCCTGATCTTCACCACCAAGGACGACGCGGGCCGACCGTCGCAGGAATACCGCACGCTGCTGCTGGCCGAACTGATCCGACGCGGCGTGCTCGGCCAGTCGTTCGTGATCTCGGCGGCGCACAACGACACCGACATCCAGCACACCGTGGCCGCCATGCGCGAGGCGCTGCTGGTGTACCGCAAGGCGTTGGAGGCCGGCAGCGTGACCGGCCTCGTCGACGGCCCACCGGTGGCCCCGGCGCTGCGCGCCTTCGCGGCTCCCCGGCGCCTGCCGTGAGCGGTGGACATTCCGCGGCGTTGCTGGTCGCGCTGGCAGCTGGTGCCATCGTGCTCGCGGCTGGGCGGGCGTTCGCTGAGTAGGCAACCGCTACCCTCCTGTAACGGGGCAGGTGAACCGACCGATGACCAGGTGACGTCGCCACGGCGCCGCAATCGCACAGTCAAACAGCGGGGAGTCGGCAGTGGTGGTCGCGGTGGATGAAACCGGTTGCCGGCTGTGTGGTTCCGTGCGACTGCACAGCGTGCTGGATCTCGGCGCGAGTCCGCCCTGCGAACGTTTTCTCACCGCGGCGCAGCTCGACGAACCGGAACCGACCTACCCGCTGCACCTGCGGCTGTGCCCGGACTGCCGGTTGGCGCAGATTCCGCCGCTGATCAGCCCGGAAGAAACCTTCACTGAGTACGCGTACTTCTCCTCGTATTCCACATCGTGGGTCGAGCACGCCGGCCGGTTCGTCAAGGACGCCATCGCGAAACTCGGGCTGGACCACGACAGTTTCGTCATCGAGGTGGCCAGCAACGACGGCTACCTGTTGCGGCATGTCGTCGCTGAGAACATCCGCTGTCTCGGCGTGGAACCGTCGGTGAACGTGGGTGCGGCCGCGCGCGAGGCCGGCGTGCCCACAGAAACCGCTTTCCTGACCGAGGACACCGCGAACACGATCCGCACCCAACACGGGCCGGCGAATCTTGTTGTCGCGAACAATGTTTACGCGCACATTCCGGACATCGTCGGCTTCACCAAGGGCTTGCGCACGCTGGTCGCGGACGACGGCTGGGCGTCGATCGAGGTGCAGTACCTGGCCACTTTGATGGCCGGCAACCAGTACGACACCATCTACCACGAACATTTCCAGTACTACACGGTCGCCTCCGCGCAACGCGCGCTGGCCGAGGGCGGCCTTGTCCTGGTCGACGTGGAGCAGTTGCCGACGCACGGCGGCTCGATCCGCTTGTGGGCCCGGCCCGACGGCGAACCGGGCGAGCGCGTGCACGAGCTGATCGCCCGAGAAAAGGCCGATGGCCTGCTGGACATCTCCGGTTATCTGGACTTCGCCGGTCGGGTCGGCAAGGTCCGGCGCGACTTGACCCGGTTCCTGCTGGACGCGGCCGACGCGGGTAAGCGGGTGGTCGGGTACGGCGCGCCGGGCAAGGCCAACACCCTGCTCAACCACTGCGGTATTCGACCGGACCTGCTCGAATACACAGTGGACCGAAACCCGTACAAGCACGGCCGATTCACCCCTGGAACGCGCATTCCCATTCACGAACCGGAACGCATCGCGCTGGACCGGCCCGATTTCGTGCTGGTGCTGCCCTGGAACCTGCGGGCCGAACTAACCGAGCAGCTGCGTTACCTCGGCGAGTGGGGCGGACGGCTGGTGTTTCCCATTCCGCATCTGGAGGTCCAAGCATGAAGGTCGTGTTGTTCTGCGGCGGGTACGGCATGCGGATGCGCAACGGCGACGCCGACGACCTGCCCAAGCCCATGCAGATGGTCGGACCGCGCCCGCTGCTGTGGCACGTGATGCGCTACTACGCCCACTTCGGACACACGGAGTTCATCCTGTGTCTTGGCTACGGCGCCCATCACATCAAGAACTTCTTCCTCAACTACGCCGAGACCGACTCCAACGACTTCGTGTTGCGCGGCGAACACGTGCAGCTGCTCTCGACCGACATCGCGGACTGGTCGATCACCTTCGTGCAGACCGGCATGGCCTCCCCCATCGGCGAGAGACTCAGACGGGTGCGGAACCACCTCGACGGCGATGAGATGTTCCTGGCCAACTACGCGGACGTGCTGACCGACGCGCCGCTGAACGACATGATCGAGAACCTGCGCAGCAGCGACGCGGGCGGCTCCATGATGGTGGTGCCGCCGCAGGGTTCCTTCCACTGCGTCGAGCTGAACGCGGCCGGCATGGTCGACACCATCGTGCCGGTGAACAACCTCCCGATCTGGGAGAACGGCGGCTACTTCGTACTCCGCCAGGAGATCTTCGACCACCTGCACCCCGGCAGCGACCTCGTCGCGGACGCCTGCGGCGCGCTGGCCAAGGCCAGCAGGTTGGTCGCCTACCAATACCGGGGCTACTGGCAGCCGGCCGACACCGTCAAGGAGCGGGCGGCACTGGACGCGGGCTACGCGGCGGGCGACCGGCCGTGGATGCTGTGGGAGAACGGGTCAGCGCACTGATGCGACCGTTGCGGCTGCCCGACATCGACCGCGTCGCCGTGCTCGGCGCGCACTGCGACGACATCGCCATCGGCGCGGGTGGCACCCTGCTCACCCTGTGCGCGGCGAATCCGGGCATCACCGTCGAGGCCCTCGTCCTGACCGGCGGCGGCACGCAGCGCGCCATCGAGGAACAGGCCGCGCTGAGCGCCTTCTGCCCCGACGCCAAGCTCGCGTTGACCGTGCTCGACCTGCCCGACGGCCGGATCCCGACCCACTGGGAACGCGCCAAGGACGCGGTCGAGGCCCTCCGCAGGCGCATCGATCCGCAACTGCTGCTGGCCCCGCACCCGCGCGACGCGCACCAGGATCACCGCGCCCTTGCCGAACTCGTGCCCACCGCGTTCCGCGATCACCTCGCGCTCGGCTACGAGATCGTCAAATGGGACGGCGACGCGCACCAACCCGCCGTCTACCAGCCGCTGACCGAGGACGCCGCCGGACGCAAGGCCGAATTGCTGATCGAGCACTATCCTTCCCAGCGCGACCGGGACTGGTTCGATCGAGAGACGTTCCTGAGCCTGGCGCGGCTGCGCGGGGTGCAGTGCCACGCCCGCTACGCGGAAGCGTTCCACCTGGCCAAGATGATCGTCGACTTCGGAGGCTGAGCAACGATGCGCGTTCTGTTGACCGGGGCCAAGGGCTACCTGGGCACGGTCATGGCCCGGGTGCTGGCCGAGGCCGGCCACCAGGTGGTCGGGCTGGACTCGAATCTGTTCGCCGACTGCGTGCTCGGCCCCGCGCCCGCCGATCCGGCGGGTTTCACCGTCGATCTGCGCGACGTCGGCCCGCAACACCTGAGTGGCATCGACGCCGTGATCCACCTGGCCGCGCTGTCCAACGACCCGCTCGGTTCGCTCGCCCCGCAGTTGACCTACGACATCAACTACCACGCGTCGGTGCGACTGGCCACGCTGGCGAAGGAAGCCGGCGTCGGCCGATTCCTCTACGCGTCAACATGTTCGGTCTATGGCGCGGCAGGCGACGGACTGGTCACCGAGGAGGCGCCGCTGCGCCCGGTGACGCCCTACGCCGAGTCGAAGGTGCGGGTCGAGGAGGACCTGCGCGAACTCGCCGACGACGACTTCAGCCCGGTCTTCCTGCGTAACGCCACCGCGTTCGGCTTCTCCCCCCGGCTGCGCGCGGACATCGTGCTGAACAACCTCGTCGGCCACGCCGTGCTGACCGGCCGAGTGCTCGTCCTCTCCGACGGCACCCCCTGGCGCCCGCTCGTGCACGCCCGCGACATCGCCGACGCCTTCCTGGCCGCCCTGACCGCGCCGCGCGACGCGATTCACGCGCGCGCGCTGAACGTCGGCATGGAGGAGAACAACGTGACGGTCGCGCAGATCGCCGAAGAGGTGGTCAAGGCGGTGCCGGGTGCACGGCTGGTGATCACCGGCGAACACGGCAGCGATCCGCGTTCCTACCGCGTCGACTTCAGCGCGATCCGGGAAGCCCTGCCCGACTTCAAGGCCGGCTGGACGGTCCACGACGGCGCGGTCGAACTGGCCGACGCCTACCAGGCGAACGGCTTGACGCAGACCGATTTCGACCGCAAGTTCACCCGGTTGGCGCACCTTTCCCAGCGTCGCGCGGCCGGCACGGTCGACGACGACCTCCGCCCGCATGGCCTCACCTGAGATCGGCGAACCGGCCGGCACTGGCGTCGCGGTCGCTGATGACGCTCACCGGCAGCGGCCACGCGATGCCGAGGTCCGGGTCGTCGTAGCGGACCGCGATGTCCTCGGTCGGGTCGTGCGGCGCGTCGATCCGGTAACAAACGTCGGCGACATCGGTCAGCGCCTGGAAACCGTGCAGGAAACCCGGGGGTACGTAGAGGTGGGCGAAGTCCACGTCGTCGAGGCGGAAGACCGCGTGCCGGCGGTAGGTCGGCGAGTCGGGGCGGATGTCCACCAGTACGTCGTGCACGGCCCCGTGCGCGCAGCGGACCAGTTTGGCCTCGCCGCGCCCACTGCGCCCGTGCAAGCCCCGCAGCACGCCGCGCACCGAACGCGACTGCGAGTCCTGCACGAACTGCGCGAGGCCGTGTTCGGCCGCGATCGCGGTGTCGAACGTCCTGGTGAACAGGCCGCGTTCGTCGCGGTGCGGGGTGGGCAGGAACAGCAGGACATCGGCAAGGTCGCTCTCGACTACGCGCACCCGCACATCATGCCGGGTACCTCATGCTGACCTGTCGCGCCTGCCGAGGCACCGACGGCGAAATCGTGCTCGACCTCGGCGCGATGCCGGCCGCGGACGCATTCCCCCCGCTCGACGACCCCGGCCCGGACCCGGTCTTCCCACTGCGCATGTGGCAGTGCGCCACGTGCGCCCTCGCCCAACTCGCCGAGGACCCGACCTCCCCTGACGAGCCGCGCGGCGTCGAACCGGCCGCCCTGATCGCCCAGGCCCGCGACGCGGTGAGCCGCGTGTCCGACCTCCTCCGGCCAGGATTGACCGTCGCCGAATACGGCAGCCCCCACGGCGGCAGCTGGCTGCCCATGCTGACCCACTTGACGCCGGTCGGACCGGCCGAGCGCGCCGACGTGATCATCGACTGCTTCGGCATGATGCACGAGCCCGATCAGGCCGCCGCGGTGGCCGAACGCGCCGCGCAGCTGGCCGATGGCGGCGTGCTCCTGCTCCAGTACCACTCGCTGGCCACGATTGTCGAAAATGGACAGTGGAACGCGCTGCGACACGGCCACTTCGCCTACTACGCGGCCGAGTCGCTGCGCGCCATGTTCGCGGGCGTCGGTCTTGCGCCGCGCGCGGCCTGGGAGTTCGACCTCTACGGCGGCACCGTGCTGCTCGCGTTCGCCGCAGGCCCCGACGGCGGATTCATCGAGCGGGTGGGCCCGGTCTCAGCGTTGCAGCGGCAGGTGGACACCAGCAGCACCGCACTGCGCGACTGGCTGCTGCGCGCGGCCGAACAGGGCAGCCGAGTGGCCGGCTACGGCGCCGCCTCCCGTGCGGTCGCATTGCTCTGCCGAGCAGGCGTTGACGTGGAACTGCTCGGCGCGGTCGCGGACGCGTCGCCTGCCAAGTGGGGCAGGCGGATGCCGGGCACCCGGATCCCCGTGATCAGCCCGGCCGACCTGACCGCCGACCCGCCCGACGCGCTGCTGCTGTTCGTACCGGACCTGCTGACCGAGGTTCGCGCCGCGCTACCCGAACTGGCGGGGGCGCGTTGGTTCGTGGCCGAGCCTGCTCCGCACCAGGTTTAGCCTGCCTCGGCGAGCAGCCCGTGCCGGACCGCGAAGGACGCGGCCTCAAGGCGGGAGTGCACGCCGAGCTTGGTCAACAGCGCCTGCACGTGCGTGCGGATGGTGGTGCGCGAGACGCCGAGCTTGCGCGCCATCGAGCTGGTGTCCAGGCCGTCGACGAGCAGTTCAAGACACTCTCGCTCGCGGCCCGTCAGGTGCGCGGCCAGTTGGCGCGCGGCGGCGCGCTGGGTGCCCCTGCGTTCCCGCGACGGGCCGGGCAGGTCGACGACGACCTTGTCGCAGAGCACGTCGTCGATGGCGGACGTGAGCGAGGCGAGCGGGCGGGTCTTGTGCAGGTAGCCGGAGGCGCCCGCGTCGAGCGCGCCGAGCATCACGTCCGGGTCGCGGTCGGCCGAAAGCATCAGGATCTTGGTGGCCGGGCTGACGCTGAGTAGCCTGCCGAGCATCTCGATGCTGTCGCCGTCGCCGAAGTGCCGGTCGATGACGCAGACCTGCGGCTGCCGCCTTCCGACCTCGGTCATGGCCTGGGCCAGGCTGTGCGCGATCGCCGATACCGTGTATCCCGCCCTGGTCAACGCGGCGGAAAGGGCATCGACGAACACGGTGTGGTCATCGGCGAGCACGAGGTCGGTCACCGCACCCGCCTCCGCTCCAACGTCTCGGGCTTGTCGTCCTGCCGTGGCAACGGGAAGATCGCGCGGACCACGGTGCCGCTGTTCGGCGCGTCGCGCAGTTCGAAATGGCCGCCGACCGAACGAAGCAGCGACGCGATCACGGTGAGCCCGAGCGAACCGGCCCGCCCCGGCGTACCGCCGAATCCGGGCCCGTCGTCGCGAACCTCGACCACGACCATGTCGGTCTGCTCGATCGTGATGTGCACCGTGCCATGTGGACCGGCGGCGCGGGCCGCGTTGTCCACCACGTTGGCCAGGATGCGCCAGACCAGCCCCGACCGGGTGGTCAGGCCGATGTCGGGACCGGGCAGCAGCACCACGTTCGCGCCATGTTCCACCTCGGCCAACTGCGCGACCTCGGAGGCCAGCGCGCGCAGACCGACGGTGCCGTCGCCATCATCTACGTTGCCACCCGCCCACCGATCGGCCCAGTCGGAGAGGAAGTCGGTGAGCCTGCCCAGTTCGTTGTCCATGAGCTCGAGTTGAATCCGCGAACCGACCGAGAGGTTCGCGTCGCCGCGGAGCACCTGCACCAGCGACGACAACGTGGCCATACCGTGTTCCAGATCGTGTAACAGTCCGCGGATCGCGAGTTCGTCGAGCCCGTCGGAACTCCGACGCCCCGAACTCTTCCGCCGATCCAGCAACCAATCCATCCGAGCACCCGCCAAATCCGCTCGCCGCACACCAACGGAAAACCCCCGATGTCTCCCGTCGAAGAAGTAATCTACGAGCCGGTCATTTGCCTGGGTATCGTTGAGAAATCGCGGTTGTTACGGTCCGACACCGCAGGTTTTCCGACGTAACCAAGCCGTCGCTACCTGCGACAACGACCTTCAACGGATCTTATACACGGTCGTCGTGATCACATTCATGATCTGATAATGCGCATTTTCTTGATCCCGAATCGGGAATTAATACAAGACGTGAAGCTGGGGATCGGCGCTCGACTCGGAGGCCCGCAGACCGGCAGCCCGAGCCACCCGCACCGCTTCCAGCCGGCTGTGCACGCCGAGCTTGGCCAGAATGCTCCTGGTGTGCGTGCGCACCGTGTCGACCGAGATCGCCAGGTGCTCGGCGATCTGCGGCCCGTGCCGCCCGTCCACCATGCTGCCCAGCACGTCCAGCTCACGCGGGCTGAGCATGTCCAGCGGGCCGGTCCGGTCGGTGGCCTGCCGGATGTCGGTGCGCAGCCCGCGCAGCACCGGGCCGAGCAGCTCCGGCGGGAACCAGGAATGGCCGATGCACACGCCGCGCAGCACCGCGATCAGCTGCGCCGCGCCGGCCTCCTTGGGCACCCAGGCTGCCGCACCGGCGCGGGCCGCGCGCAGCGCGCGTTCCGGGTCCCGATCGGCGCTGAGCACCACCACCCTGGTGTTCTGGCATGCCTTGGCCACGTCGCGCAGTACGTCCTCGACATCGTTGCCGATGGCCGCGACCTCGATGGTGAGCACGTCCGGCCGCAACTGCCGGATCAGCTCGTAGAGCTGCGGGTCGTCGGTGGCGCACCGACCGGTGACGCACAGGTCGTCGACGTCGGCCAGCCGCGCCGCCAGTGCTTCGGTGAGCATCTGGTGGTCGTCGACCAGCAGGACCCTGCGCGGTGTCACTGGCCGGGTCATCGGCGGGGCCATCGGATAACCATGCCCGCCTTCGCGCTCATGCGCCTCGTGCGATTGCATGAGTTTCGGTGTTCTCTTCGGCGTCGTGGCCGGTCAGGGCGCGGCGGGTCGGTGACTTCCAGCGTCCGTTGGACGTGGTCAACCAGGCCAACGGCAAGGCATAGAGCGCGATGCCGGCGTCGAAGACCCGCAGGAGCAGGAAGAACATCGTGCCAAGGAGCAGCCTCGGCCTGCGTTCCACCGTGGCCACCAGCACGGTGATCGCGACGTCGGGCACGACGATCCCGTAGAGCAGCGCGGGCAGGTTCACGTGCGCCGCGACGACCGTGTGTATCGCGCCGAACACCGGCAGCGTCAGCGATGCCGATGCGAAGTCCGGCAGCAGCAGGATGATCAGCAGCAGCGGGAGCAGCAGGAAGATCAGGCTGCTGGTGAGCAGTTCGATCAGCAGGAACGCGAGCATCGCGGAGAACAGGTTGGCGCGGGGCGGATGCCTGCGCACTGTCTGCCACAGGCCGAGCGCCCATCGTTTGGTCTGCCGCACGTAGTCCCGGAAGGTGTCCGGGTCCTGGGTGACCGCGAGCGCCGAGAGCGAGAACCCGACCCGGCCGAGCTGCTTCTGGTACAGCTCGAAGGTCATGTTGAAGTCCTCGATGACCAGGCCGGGCGGGTTCATGTCGATCAGGGGCAGCACATCGGTCCGGTACATGCTGGCGAACCCCGGCACGATGTAGGTGGCGTTGATCCGCGAATAGGTCTGGCCGAACTTCAGCACCCGCTGCGCCATGGCGTAGATCCGGGTCCGGTGCGCGACGAGCAGCGTGCCGACCGCGGTGAGCTTGCGCTCCCACATCGTTCGCACGCAGCCGGCGACCGCGGACACCCTGGGATCGTCGAACAGCGGCAGCGCCGCGCCGAAGTAGCTCGGCTGCACCCGGGTATCCGCGTCGAGCAGCATCACCGCCTCGAACTTCTCGACGAGGCCGAACTCGCGAATGGCCACACTCAGCGCGCCGGCCTTGCCGAGGTTGGTCTCGGTCTCCATCACGTTCACCCCGGCCGCCTGAGCCAGCGCCGCGGTGTTGTCGGTCGAACCGTCCGAGACCACGTACACGTTCGCCTTCGGCACCAGTTGCACGATCGCGGCCAGGCTCTCCGCGATGACCACCGACTCGTTGTGCGCGGCGATCAGCACGGCCACGTCATGGACGGTCAACTTGCCCCGCCGGTGCGGGCGATCGCCGGAACGCAGCGCCACCACCACATCGGGCTGGTTGTCCTCGTGCCGGCCGGCAGCGGCAACGCCGGCGGCGTGCCGGCCGGGCGGTCTACGACGAGACCGCGCCCTGCGCACCTGCCATTCCGCGAGCCGGACCAGGCCGACAGACCCCCACAGGGTCGTGTTCGCGCCGAAGACCAGAATGACCATGGCCCACCAGGGAATCATCGGGTGCCCCCTCCGCTCGTCGGGGTGGAACTGGGTTGCACGGGGAATGCCTGATGCAGCGCGGGCCACACGTTCGTGTCCTCGTAGCCGTAGAGCCACATGTAGACGCCGGCGATGGCCGAATTGCGGGCCACGTCGAGCTTGGCCGTCGCGCTGGCCGCGTTCTCGAACCACACCTGGTGGTACTGGTTCTTCGCGTCGGTGTAGGAGAAGTACGGCGTCTCACTGGCCGAGTCGAATCGGATCGTCGCGTGGTACTGGGTGGCCAGCCGGAACGCCTGCAACCAGGCGACCGGGGTGCCGACGCCGTCGACCCAGTCGTAGCCGTACATCGGCACGCCGAGGATGATCTTGCTGGGTGGGATCGCGCTCACCGCGTAGCGCAGCACGTCCTGGATCCAGTTGACCGGCGCGATCGGGCCGGGATCCGAGGTGGCCCAGTGGTAGTCGTAGCCCATCAGCCGGACCTCGTCGGCGACCTTGCCGATGGCCCCGTAGTCCTGGGCGATGTTGCGCTGGTCGTAGCCCGCGTCGCTGGCCTTCGCGAACAGCGTCACCGAGAGGGTCTTGCCGTGCGCGTGCAGGACGTCGGCGAGCTTGCCGATGAAATCGCTGAACGCCTGACGATCCGGCCCGTGCAGGTTCTCGTAGTCGACGTCGATGCCGGCGAAGTTCTGCTGCTGCACCAGCGCGAGGATCTCGGCGATGTTGTGCGCGCCGCGCGCCGGGTCGTGCAGGATGCTCGCCAGCGGTTGGTAGGTGAACCCGCCGTTGACCACGTTGGCGATGGTCGGCACCAGCCGCACCCCTGCCTTGTGCAGCGCGGCCAGGTTCGCCGCGGTGGCGGCGGCCGCGCTCGGCGCGTACTGGTCGGTGACATCGCCCGCCGCGTCGATCGCGTAGATCGAAGGGGACGCCTCGCTCACGTCGCCGTGCTGGGCGATGATGGTCTGAGTGGCGTGCTGCATGTTCCAGTACGGTGTGGACACCACGACGACGGGCGGCGGCAGCGGCGCAGGCGAGCCCTGCAGGCTCACCAGCAGCACGATCACCGACACCACCCCCAGCGACAGCACACCGAGCCAGATTCCGCCCGCGTGCCGGCGCCGTTTCGCCGGTTCGTCCGGCACCACGGTGAGGTCGGGATGCCGGTTCGACCCCTTGTCATCGACAAGACTGAGATCGGTACTTCGGCTCATCGCTCTCGTCCTCCGTCCAGGGCGGCTGCGCGGCACACGCTATTTCTTTCCTGGTTAACCGGAAAACCCGTGGTTTGGGGAGACCGGCTACCACATTCGTATGAGGGGCCTGCCCTACTTTCGGGCAGGATGACGGGCCCGCGCCCCTCGGTCTTGCTGGTGCGGGCCCGCCATATATGACCTGCGGCTAACGTCGATCCGGCTAGTCGGCGAGCGCAGGTGCGGCTATCACCTTCCCTGGCGAGGACTGCGGAACCGATGGCTTGGCGTGCTTACCCCACGGCATGGCCTGCGATATCGAAGGTCCGGTCGGGGCCCGGTTCACTGTCGCGAATGGACCAGTCATGGCGGACGACTTGGCCGCCGAGGAGACCGCAGACGTGGCGATGCCCGGTCCGGAGATCGCGTAGTCGTCAACGGTCAGCGACCCATTGGCGATCAGCGCGAGACCGAAGCTGACCCCGACCGCACCGGCCGGTACCGCTGGAGTCGCGAACGTCGCCTGGGTCCAGGTTGACGCGGGTGCCAGCCACGGCCCTGAGGTCCAGTACGACCAGAAACCGCCTGCTGTTCGCGTGTACAAAGCGAACTGGGTTATCGCGGTCGACTCGTACCAGATACTCACGTTGTAGCTATCACCCGCTATGACAGCTGGTGTGCACGCTCCGAGGTCGAACGTGGGTAGCAGTGCCGCGTCCCCGTTCGAATACCCGGTTATCGTGACCTGTTGCGCGTACGTCCCCGTATGCGCGTTGGTAACGCGCGCCCAGGTGGGCGTGTTGGTGCCGTACCCGGCCGGCATGAAGCAGTCCGGGAATCCGTCACCGGTGACCGAAGCCTCCAGCGACGGGTTGGGCAGCGTGGTGTTGGTGGAGGGTGGTTCGGTGACGACTGGCTTCACCGTGCCGCCGTCGACCTGGTGCACGGTCTTGACCGTGACACCGTTGGCGGCCTGTCCCTTGATCCAGGACAGGAACGAGTCGAACATCGGCAGCGGGATCTCCGGATCACAGGCCGCGCCACACGTGCCGAAGTGGTGGAACGTGTACATCAGCCAGCCGCCGGTCGTCTCGGCCGTGGTCACCACTTGTTCCATCTGCGCGAGCGACCAGGTCGAGTCGATCTCGTCGACCGCGGCGAGGTTGTAGGGATCCACCGGCGGCACCGACTCCGTCGTCGCACAACCGGTGCAGCCGTGCGAGGACTGGACGTCGCCGAGCCCGCGTCCGGTGTTGAAGCCGCACGCCTTCACGTCGGCTTCAACGGCCGGGTTCAGGGCAGCATAGGGATAGGCGAAGTCGGTGACCTGGTAGCCCCAACCCGCCAATGTCGCCCTGCCGTTGCAGATCTGCCGCATCGCTTCGGCCTGCGGCACGCTGGTCAGGTCGGGGTGTGAGACGGTGTGTCCGCCGATTTCGTTGCCCTGTGACGCGATCGTGGCCAGGTTGGCCTGGGTCAGATAGTTGGGCGCGCCGATCGCACCACTGATGATGTAGAACGTGCCCTTCATGTTGTACTTCTGCAGAACCGGCAGCGCGGTCATCTGGTCGGCGTTGCCGTCGTCGAAGGTCAGGCTGATCTGGACGGGTTTGTGTACCGTTGCCGCGCCCGCCGCCTGACTGGCCACGAGTGGCAGCACCAGCCCGAGCAGCACAACGGCAAGGGTGGCCAGCATTCTGATCGGATGTCGCGGGCTCGCCCGCAGCAATCTGTTGGGTTTGGCATGTTTCGGTTTCATCAGCGACCACCATGGGTGAGTCGGGCCATATCCTGCCCAAGGCTAGTCATCGTGCGTCGGCGTCGGCTCATCTCAATGGAGGAGAACGACTACCGCATGTTGCACGAGGACAAATGGTGGCAATCACGATTTGCTGTGTCAGATGGATGCAAGGACACGACGTGTCACGAATCAGCTACGCACGTGGGAAAAGGTGAGCTTCGTTGACGAGCATCATGACGCCTGAGCCCGGTACCACGCCAGTGGTCACCGCTACTTCTGTGGGTATTTCTTCCGTCGCGATCGTCGGAATGGGATATGTCGGGCTGCCGAGCGCGCTCGGCCTCTATGCGCAGGGCATCAATACCCTGGGTGTCGATCTGAGTACCGCGCGACTGATCGCGATCGAATCCGGTGACCCCGATCTGATCCCGGCCGATCGGACCATTTTGGACGATGCGCGGCAGGACCCGAGGTTCGAGGTCACCGACGACGTGCGCAGGCTCCGCGAGGCCGACGCGGTGATCATCTGCGTGCCGACCCCGCTCGACCACTACCTCACCCCGGACCTCGGCCCGCTGCGCGGCGCCTGCCAGACCGTCGTGGACAACGCGCGGCCCGGCCAGATCCTGATCCTCACCTCGACCTCGTTCGTCGGCACGACGGCCCAGTTCCTCGCCGAGCCGTTGAAGGCGCGCGGTTTACTGGCCGGCCAGGACGTTTTCGTCGCGTTCAGCCCGGAACGGATCGACCCCGGCAACGCGGCACACGGCGCCGGCAGCACGCCGCGCGTCGTCGGCGGCGTCACCGACGAATGCACGAGACGTGCCAGAGCCGTGCTGCAACTGCTCACCCCGCTCGTGCACGAGGTCAGTTCTGCCGAAGCCGCGGAGCTGACCAAACTGTACGAGAACTCCTTCCGCGCGGTGAACATCGCGCTGGCCAACGAGTTTGCCGAGATCTGCGGCACGCTCGCGCTCGACCCGATCGAGATCACCAAAGCGGCCGCGACCAAGCCCTACGGTTTCATGAGCTTCTTCCCCGGCCCCGGCGTCGGCGGCCACTGCATTCCGTGCGATCCGCACTACCTGCTGTGGCAGCTGCGCAAGGCGCACTCGGACGCGCCACTGATTCAGCAGGCCATGACCATGATCGCGCACCGGCCCCGTCGCGTGGTGGACCGCGCGGTCGAGACACTGTCCAACGCGGGCCGAGGCACCGCGGGCGCGCGGGTCGTCGTGGTCGGCGTCAGCTACAAGCCTGGCGTGCGCGACCTGCGCGAGTCCTCCGCCCTGGAGATCGTCGACGGCCTGCTGGCCAAGGGCGCCAAGGTCGACTACGTGGACCCGCTGGTCGCACAGATCAAGCTGCCCTCCGGGAAGATCATGGACAGCGTGGCCGAACCGCACGGCATGGACTGGGACCTCGCGCTGGTGCACACCGTCCAACCCGGACACGACTACGACTGGGTCGGGCACTGCCCGATCGTGCTCGACGCCACCTACACCTTCGACGCCGCGCCGCACCGCGACATCGTCTGATCCCTGAGCGAAGGAGATTCCCATGCGGTGTCTGGTGACCGGCGGCGCCGGCTTCATCGGTTCCCACCTGACCGAGCACCTGCTCGGCCTCGGACACGACGTGACCGTGCTGGACGACCTGTCCACCGGGAGCGTGCACAACCTCGCGGTCGTGGCCAGCGACCCGAAGCTGCGGTTCGTCTGCGGCTCGATCCGGGACAAGTCGGCCGTCGCCAAGTGCATGGCCGACGTGGACGCGGTCTACCACCTCGCGGCCGCGGTCGGCGTGTTCACCATCATGGACAGCACTCTGGACAGCCTGCGCACCAACCTGACCGGCACCGAGATCGTGCTGGAGGCCGCGCTGCGCCAGGGCGCGCGCATCCTGGTCGCGTCGACCAGCGAGGTGTACGGCAAGAACACCAAGATCGGACTGTCCGAGGAGGACGACCGGATCCTCGGTTCGCCGTTGAAGAACCGCTGGTCCTACGCTGAAGCCAAGGCGGTCGACGAGACCCTGGCCTACCTCTACGCACTGCAACGCGGACTGGCCGCGGTGATCGTGCGCCCGTTCAACACCGTCGGTCCGCGCCAGGCCGGCCGCTACGGCATGGTGCTCCCCCGCTTCGTCGACCAGGCCCTGGCCGGCGAACCGCTGACCGTGTACGGCACCGGCGAGCAGACCCGCTGCTTCTGTCACGTGCTGGACATCGTGCCCGCGCTGGTCGCGTTGCTCGAAGACGAGTCGGCGCACGGCACCGTGTACAACCTCGGCAACCCGGAACAGGTGAGCATCGGCGAACTTGCGCACCGGGTGATCGAGGCGACCGGGTCGAGCAGCGAGATCATCAGAATCCCCTACACCGAGGCCTACGGCTCCGGCTACGAGGACATGCAGCGGCGCGTGCCCAACTGCGACAAGGCGCACCGGCAGATCGGCTTCGACCCGACCCGAGACCTCGCCCACATCCTGCGGTCGGTCATCGCCAGCCGCAGACCGCAGCGTCCCGTCCTCGTCGTCGGCAACTGAGGGGAAAGCGAATGTGCGGCATCGTCGGATATGTCGGACGGACCAGGGACGCGGTCGGGGTGCTGCTGGAGGGCCTGCGGCGGCTGGAGTACCGGGGCTACGACTCGGCCGGGATCGCGGTGCAGCGCGAGGACGAACTCGCGGTCTGCAAAGTGGTCGGCCGGGTCGAGGGCCTGGTCGGCATGAGTGCGGGGCTGCGCGGCGCCGCCACGGGTATCGCGCACACCCGCTGGGCCACCCACGGCCCGGCCACCACCGCCAACGCCCACCCGCACACCGACGCGAGCGGCCGGTTCGCGCTGGTGCACAACGGCATCATCGAAAACGTCAACGAACTGCGCGAACGGCTCGTTCGGCACGGAGTCGTCTTCAGCTCGCAAACCGACAGCGAAGTGCTCGCCCACCTCGTGGCCGAGGCATCCGCGCACCACCTCACGTTGACCGAGGCGGTGCGGGAGGCGCTGCGCGGCGTCGAGGGCACCTACGGCCTGCTCGTCCTCGACGCGGCCGAGCCCGGCGTGATCGTGGCTGCCCGCAACGGCAGCCCCCTGGTGCTCGGTCTCGGCGACGCCGAGATGTTCGTCGCCTCGGACGTCTCCGCGATCGTCCACCATGCCCGCCAACTGGTGTACCTGGAGGACGGCGAGATCGCCACCGTCCGCGCCCCCGGCTACACCTCCACCACCATCTCTCCGCCGGCAGCGGAGGAGCCCACCGCGGCCACCGACGCCTACGACCTAGCAGGATTCGCCGACTTCATGGACAAGGAGATCAACGAGCAACCGGACGCGGTATGCCGCGTCCTACGCGGGCGCCTCGACGAACGAATCGGCATCGCCCGCCTTGACGGCCTCAAACTGGAGCCAAGAGACCTGTGCGGCATCCGCAGGGTCAAGTTCCTCGGCTGCGGCTCCGCTTACTACGCGGGCCAACTGGGCGCGGAGATCGTGGAGAGCCTGGCCCGCATCCCGGCCGACGCCGAACCGGCCGCCGAGTTCCGCTACCGGCACGCCGTCGTCGACCCCGACTGCCTCTACGTCGCGGTCAGCCAGTCCGGCGAAACCTTCGACACCCTGGCCGCCGTGCGAGAACTACGCCGCAAGGGCGCTCTGGTGATCGGCGCGGTCAACGTGGTCGGCTCAGCGCTGGCCCGCGAATGCGGCAGCGGCCTTTTCCTCCACGCAGGCCCAGAAATCTCCGTCGCCTCCACCAAGGCATTCACCAACATGGCCGTCAGCTTCGCGTTGCTCGGCCTGCTCCTCGCCCGCACCCGCGACATGTCCGCCGAACAAGGCCAGGAACTGATCAAGGCACTCCGCCTGCTGCCCGAACGCATCAACCAGGTGCTGGAACTGCGCGAGCAGATCGCCGCGATCGCCGACCGGCACGCGGACGCCGCGCACATGTTCTTCATCGGCCGGGTACGGGCATGGCCGACCGCGCGGGAGGGCGCGCAGAAACTCAAGGAGATCTCCTATGTGCACGCCGAGGCCTACCAGGCCTCCGAACTCAAACACGGCCCGCTCGCGCTGATCAATCCGGCCATGCCCAGCGTCGTGCTGGTGCCGGACGACGAGTTGGTGGTCAAGAACCTCGCCACCATCGAGCAGATCAAAGCGCGCGGCGGCCCGGTCATCGCCGTCACCACCGCGACGATCGACATCGACCAGGCCGACGACGTGATCAGAGTGCCCTCGTGTCACACGGAACTCGACCCGATCCTGTTGACCATCCCGTTGCAGCTGTTCGCGTACCATATGGCGCGCAAGCTGGGCCGCGACATCGACAAGCCGCGCAACCTGGCCAAGAGCGTCACCGTCGAGTAAGTGACGCAATCCCGGACCGGCCCCGCCAGAACAACAGATCGGCGGCGGCCAGGTTCGGGATCGACTGTTCGTACACGGGCGCGATGAACTCCTGCGCCCGCACCGGAATCCCCGCCTCGGCAAAACCCGACCAGTCGATCTCATGTGTACTCGTCGTACTGGTCAAATGCTCGTCCCCGCCAACCGCCCGCACCAACTCCAACAACCGCTCCTCCCGCGACCCGTCAT
>DASYBO010000514.1:0-5481 GCA_036500685.1 Pseudonocardiaceae bacterium
GCACGAGGCCGGGACACTCCGGGCCTCCCATGCCGGGCAGACCGTCACCCTCACCGGGTGGGTGGCCCGTCGGCGCGATCACGGCGGGGTCATCTTCATCGATCTCCGGGACGCCTCCGGCACCGCGCAGGTGGTGTTCCGTGAGGGCGAGATGGCCGAGCGCGCGCACCGGCTGCGGGCCGAGTTCTGCCTGAAGATCACCGGTGATGTCGTGGTCCGGCCAGAAGGCAACGAGAACCCGGAGATCCCGACGGGCGCGATCGAGGTCACGGTGACCGAACTCGTCGTGCTCAGCGAGTCCGCGCCGCTGCCCTTCCCGCTGGACGAGCACATCGAGGACGGCGACGAGGTTCGGCTGCGCCACCGCTACCTCGACCTGCGCCGCAGCGGCCCCGCGCACGCGATGCGGCTGCGCAGCGAGGCCAACCGGGTCGCCCGCGACGTGCTGCACGAACACCGCTTCGTCGAGGTCGAGACGCCGACGATGACCCGGTCCACTCCGGAGGGTGCGCGCGACTTCCTGGTGCCGGCCCGCCTTCGTCCGGGTTCCTGGTACGCGCTGCCGCAGTCGCCGCAGCTGTTCAAGCAGTTGCTGATGGTCGGCGGGATCGAGCGCTACTACCAGATCGCCCGCTGCTACCGGGACGAGGACTTCCGCGCCGACCGCCAGCCCGAGTTCACCCAGCTCGACATCGAGATGAGCTTCGTGGACCAGGACGACGTGATCGCGCTGGGCGAGGAGATCGTGGCCGCGCTGTGGCGCGAACTGGCCGACCACGAGATCCCGCGCCCGATCCAGCGGATGACCTACGCGGACGCGATGGCCCGCTACGGCTCGGACAAGCCGGACCTGCGTTTCGGCCTTGAACTGACCGAGTTGACCGACTACTTCGCCACCACGCCCTTCCGCGTGTTCAAGGCGCCTTATGTGGGTTGTGTCGTCATGCCGGGCGGCGCGGACCAACCGCGGCGCACCCTGGATGCCTGGCAGGACTGGGCGAAACAGCGCGGCGCCAAAGGTTTGGCCTACGTGCTGGTCGGCGAGGACGGCACGCTGGGCGGGCCGGTGGCCAAGAACCTGGCCGAGCACGAGCGGGAAGGGCTGGCCAAGGCGGCGGGCGCCGAGCCGGGCGACTGCATCTTCTTCGCCGCCGACACGCCATCGGCCGCGCGGGCGCTGCTCGGCGCCTGCCGGCTGGAGATCGGCAAGCGGCTCGGCCTGATCGACGAGTCGGCCTGGTCGTTCGTGTGGGTCGTGGACGCGCCCCTGTTCGAGCTGGCCTCGGACGCGACCGCGAGCGGCGATGTCGCCGTTGGGTCGGGCCGGTGGACCGCGGTGCACCACGCCTTCACCTCGCCGACTCCCGAGTGGATCGACCGGTTCGAGGAGGACCCCGGCAACGCGTTGGCCTACGCCTACGACATCGTCTGCAACGGCAACGAGATCGGCGGCGGATCGATTCGTATCCACCGCGGCGATGTGCAGCGTCGGGTGTTCGAACTGATGGGTCTGTCCGAGGACGAGGCCCAGGAGAAGTTCGGGTTCCTGCTTGAGGCGTTCAACTACGGCCCGCCGCCGCACGGCGGCATCGCGATCGGCTGGGACCGCACGGTCGGCCTGCTCGCCGGGGTGGACTCGATCCGTGAGGTCATCGCGTTCCCGAAGACCAGCGGCGGCTTCGACCCGCTGACCGGTGCGCCGACACCGATTACTCCGTTGCAGCGTAAGGAAGCCGGCGTGGACGTGAAGCCCGCGCCCAAGCCCGAGGCCACAGCGGACTGAATCGTCATATCGAGGGCCGATGGCGCCCGGATCGCTGATCCACGCGTCATCGGCTCCGTGTGCTGCCCGCGACTTGATTCACACCAATCGCACAGTGTCATGCACTGGAGACAACCTGTTATGAATTCGTGGCTGCCAAGGCACCCGTAGGGCACTACGGTCGCTTGCGGTCGAAGCCTTGGACGCGGGACCACATCTCGGGAAGCCGGACCGCGGCCGTCAACCAGGAGTAGGGTCGGTACAGATGGGTGTGGATGCCGCCGCAGGCTCATCGGATGTCGTCGAGGACATCCGATCGGAGGTGTCCGAGACGATGGCAGCGGCCCAACAGGTGCTCAGTCACCGTTTCGGAGCCACGGTTCGCCTTGCCGCCCCGGAGGATCTCGGTGGCAGTGGCCGTTCGACGGTCATCAGGGTTCGGGTTGCCGCAACGCCCTTTTCCTTGCCGCGCACGCTGGTCGTCAAACGCTACGGTCCACCGGAACCCGGTGCGGTGACCGACGCTTTCGTCCAGGAAGCCGTGAGCTACCAGCTTTTCACCGCACTCGCGTCCGAGGAGCGGATGTGCCCTGAGATGTTCGCGCACGACGGGCGGGAACGCCTTGTGGTGCTGGAGGATCTGGGCCGTTCGCCGACGCTGGCCGACAAGTTGCTCGGCAACGACCCGCGCGCTGCTGAGCGTGCGCTGCTGTCCTGGGCGCGCTCGCTCGGCAAGCTGCACGCGAGTACGGCGGGCCGGGAGCAGGACTTCGAGGCGTTGAGCAGGCGGCTCGGCCGGCCGAAGACCATCGATCCCCTTGTCGGACAAGGCCGCAAGGCCCTTGCCGAACTGCCGGACCTGCTCTCCGCCGGTCTCGGCGTCGACACGCCTGCCGCGCTGCACGAGCGGGCGATGTCGGCTTCCCGCTTGGTCGACTCGCCGCGGCATCGCGCGTTCAGCCCGTCGGACGCCTGCCCGGACAACAACGTGATCACCAGCAAGGGTGTGCGGTTCCTGGACTTCGAGGGCGGCTGCTGGCGGGATGTGTTGCTGGACGCAGGTTATCTGCGGGTGCCGTTCCCGTCGTGCTGGTGCAGTTACGCGTTGCCGGCCGGCATGATCGAGGCGATGGTCGCGGCCTGGCGGTCGGAGGCCGCGACCGTGTGGCCGGACCTCGACGACGATTCGGTGCTCGGTCCCGGCCTGCTTGACGCACAGGTGTTCTGGGTGTGGCTCTCGACCTGGTGGTTCCTGCCCACGCCGAGCCAGGAGGACCTACCGATCGACGGTGAGCTGCGCGCGCCCCAGAGCAGCGTCGCCCTGCGCTCGCGCTGGCTGCGGCTGGCCTCCGACGCGGAACGCGCCGGTGAGCACCAGTTGGCCGATCATGCGTTGACCGTGGTCGGCGCGCTGGAGCAGCGGTTCGGGGCGTCCGATCTGCCGCGTTATCCCGCGTTCCGGTGATTAGGTATCGGTAACGTGAGTACGCTGGCGAATATCCCGTCAATACCCGATCGGCCAGTGGATAGGGTGGTGCTGTCGA
This sequence comes from Pseudonocardiaceae bacterium, assembly GCA_036500685.1. Lineage (GTDB taxonomy): Bacteria > Actinomycetota > Actinomycetes > Mycobacteriales > Pseudonocardiaceae > CAJCJE01. The sequence goes on from DASYBO010000514.1 coordinate 3,307, forward strand.
TGCGCTCGACGGCAGCCTGATGCGTGTGGTGTCGGTACCGCACAAAGCTCGGACAACGCCTCTCGACCGTCGCTGTGATAGTTCCGTGATCGAACCTGCGTGATCTTGGTGGCAAAGTCAAGAGCCGATTTCTAGGCGTATCGGAACAGCCGAGATTCACCCGAGTTCGCCCGCGTCGGCGAAAATTTACCACATAAGAGTGAATATTTTGGTTACTCAATGTGAGATCAGTTCGGACGATGCCCGCTTCAGGTGGCGATATCGACCGGTCGCGCGGAGGGCCTGATCCGGCTCGGGCCGGGTGCGCATTTGGCCTGCTGGAGAGCTGTTTTAGGCGGGCAAGGCCAGGTGATTTCGGATGGTGTCGCGAGGGTGATCGGGGTTGCCTCTGATCACCCGTTCGGGAAGGGCCGTTGGACTTGAGGGGAGGGTCCGCCGGGCGGATCTCGATCATCTGGCAGCGCTCGACACGCCGGGTCTGAACACGGGTTTTAGGCGTTGTAACAAGGGTTTGGTGAGGGGTGTCGGCACGTTCGACCAGTCGGATCCGGGTGCTGTTCCAGTTGAGTCGGACATGCAAACTGCGAGATGCACACCATCGAGGTGTAATACGTCCCGCTATCGGGTGGTGAAGTGAGTGAACGTGCTGCTCAGGGCAACAAAAATCGGATCTTGATCCATCCGTTATGTCCGTTTAGCGACGAAGATCCTCTACTCTTGAGTAAAACCGCAGGTCATCGACCCCTGTTGCGAATTGCATCTTGATCGCGACGTTTGATGTAGTGTCAAGTTCCCGAGCTGGAGAACATTGAATACACGCTGTCGTGTTCCACCGAGCCTGCCGACCGCGTGATTCGGTATTCACAATTCGTGCACCCCGGCCATTAGATTGATGCATGGGTGTGCGACGGGAAGAAACGCTTTTGCCGCGCCCGACGATATCGGCAGCGAGGTGAACAAACATGCTTATGCTGTTTTGTCGTGCCCGAATGGAATGGTGTGACGCGCATTTCACCGCGTCCACCGACCGGTCGGTCTGTCAGTTTTCCGTTGCCTGCGAGGAGGACGCGTGAGTCGTCAGGACCGCCGCCGGACCGGCCGGAACTCCGCGCTGTCCTCGGTTGTGCGTTGGCGCGACTGGAGCATTCCGGTCAAGCTCATCGCGGTCATGCTGGTGCCGGTGATCACCACACTCGCGCTCGGAATCGTGGTGATCAACGCGCAGGTGGCCAAGGCGGACGTGTATATCAGCGCGGACGGGCTCACCCAACTCAGTGACAATGCCCGCTCCGCCATTTCCGCATTGCAGCAGGAACGTCAACAGGTCGCCGAGGACAGTGCCAGCATGTCCGCCGCGATGTCGGGTTCGTCGATGACGGCCCCGAAACCCGGCATGAACACGACGGCCACCCCCCATCCGTCGATGGCGGGCATCCAGCACGAGGTGGACCTGGCCCTGGTCGGCCTGCGGCAGACCGAGGCGAACAACGCGGCACGCGCCGGTTTCGACCCGGTCGCCGCCACCGCATGGGCCGACGCGTCCCGGCAGCTCGACGAGCTGACCGCCCTGCGCGCGGCGGAAGGTACGCAGGGGGCGAACGCGTCGGCCCAGGTGGACAGTTACACCCAGCTCATCGACGGCCTGTTCGCCTTCGACCGGGTGCTGGCGACCGACCTCGGTGACCCGCAGCTCACCCGCGAGGCCATGGCCCTCTACGACCTGTTCTCCGCCAGGGAGGAGGTGCTCTACCAGCAGTCCGTCGTCCTGATCGGCATCGGGCGCGGCACGATGACCGTCGCCGAGGTGACCTCCCTGCACGGTTCCGAGGCGCGGCTGGCCAGTCGCATCAACGACTTCCATGCCGTGGCCGCCCAGGACGCCGCGACCGACTACCAGCACGCGGTCAGCGGCACCGTGCTCACCCAGCAGGGTTCGCTGCTGACGCAGGCCATCGACCAGTCCGGCGGGATGAGCGGGCAGGTCATGCCCGGCATGGTCATCCGCATCCCGCTGAATACCTGGAACTCGGCCAACGATGCCGTCGCGGGCGGCCTGACCTCGGTCACCGACACGCTCGCCGGCCAACTCCGCACCACGGCGGCCAGCATGCAGAGCTCGGCCAGCAACACCGCGGGCACCGCGGCGGTGATCCTGTTCGTCGCGCTGCTCATCGC
>DASYBO010000515.1:0-7613 GCA_036500685.1 Pseudonocardiaceae bacterium
CAGAGCCGCGCCGCAGACCGGGAAGACCGTCGGTCGGCTGTCGGGTCGGCCGACGATGGCGGCCACCAGGTCCGGGAGTGCAGCGACGAGGTCGGCGACCTGATCGGGTCGGTGGTGTTGGGCGTGCGCGACAACGCACACCGACTGGATCTCCACCGGCCACGCGCCGAGGTGGTCCTCCTCGGCGCGGATGCCGTCGGCGGCCCGGCGCCAGCCACGCAGGCCATCGTCGATGTCGCCGCGGGCGATGCTGAGGCAGGCACGCACGGCCGTGTCGAACATGCGCAGGCCCACCGACTGGTCCTCACCGAGTCTCCGCGCCTCGCCGAGCATGCGTTCGGTCTCGGCGAGCGCGCCGCGTTGCAGGTTCGCCATGACGATCGCCCAGCGGCCTCGGGCCAGCGTCGTCCAGGCGCCGAGTTTCTCCACGGTGGCCAGCGCCAGAGTGAGGTGGGCCAGCGCGGGTTCGCCCGGATCGTGTTGCAGGCTCAACTCGCCGACCCTGGAGTGCGCGACCACCCGCATGACCGACGCACCGTGCTCGTCGAACACGGACACCATTCGATGCGCGGCCCGCAGTGCTCCGTCCACATCGTTCTCGGCTTCCAGCGCATAGCTGAGCACGCTGCTCGCCATGCCGGCGACCAGCGGTTCGTCGCTCTCGCCCAAGGCGATCAGGCTTGCGGGGTCGTCGATGACCGCGGCCAGCACGAACTGGGTCGCCCGGATCACCGTGTCCGGGGGCGCGGACGGGAACGCGCGCAGCGCCGCGTACAGGCGCAGCGGTTCCTGTCCCTGGATGAGGAAGGCACTGATCGCGCACAGCACCAGCGCGGTCCTGGCCACCTCGACGAGTTCGGGTTCGGGCCGGTAGTCGGCCAGTACCCGGCCGATGTCGGTGGCCAGCGCGGCGATGCGGGCGAAGTTCGACTCGATCATCCACAGTCCGCCGAGCACCGAGGAGGTCGCGGCCACCACCGAGCCGTCGGCTCGGTCGAGGCCGTAGCGCAGCGCCTGGATCAGATTGTCCTGTTCGGACCTGCCGTCCTCGGCGAACGCGACCAGGTCGGCGGAGAACACCGAATCGGGCCGAGCGATGCCGAATTCCGTTGCCCAGGCGAGGAATCGACCGATCACCGCCTCGGTCTCGCCTGCTTCGGCGCGCCGGTCGCCGGTGAATTCGCGCACGGTCTCCAGCATGCGGAACCGGGCGCCCGCCTCGGTGTCCAGCACCTTGAGCAGCGACTGGTCCACGAGTTGTTCCAGGATCAGCAGCACGTCGGAGCCGGTGTCGACGACATGCCGAGCGGCGTCGACACCGAAGCCGTCCGGGAAGATCGACAACGCTCGCAAAGCGGCCTGCGCCTCGGGTTCGAGCAGTTGCCAACTCCAGTCGATGACCGCGTGCAGGGTGCGGTGCCGGTGCGGCGCGTCCCGCGCTCCCCCGCGCAGCAAGGCGAACCGGTCGTCGATGCGGCGAGCAATGTCCACAACGGACATGACGCGCACCCGCGCCGCGGCCAGTTCGACGGCGAGAGGCAGACCGTCCAGGTGCGTGCACACTTCGCGGACCGCAGCTTCGGGCAGTTCGACAGCGGGACGGGCGGCCCTGGCCCGCTGCTCGAACAGTGCCATCGCGACATCAGGACTCAGCTCGGGCAACAGATGGACGGACTCCGACGACAGGCCGAGCGGGGCGCGACTGGTCGTGAGCACCCGCAGATCGCGGGTCATCGAGATCAGCGCGCGAACCAGATCGGCGGCACCGTGCACCACGTGTTCGCAGTTGTCCAGCACCAGCAAGGCAGGACCGGCGCCGAGCGCGGTGACGACGCCACCCAACACGGTCGGCCGGATCGCGCGACCGGCCGCGCCGCGCCCCGGCCCGCCGATGCCGAGAACCGACGCGACCTCGCCGAGCACGTCGTCATCGGTGGCGACGCCGGCAAGGCCGACGAAGTGCACGGCGCGCTGTTCGGCCGCACGGCTGACCACGTGCGCGAGTCGGGTCTTGCCGAGCCCGCCCGCGCCGACGATCGAGGTGACCCGCGCGGTGCGCACCAGCGCGGCGACCTCGGCGACGTCGCGGTCGCGGCCGAGCAGCGGGTTGGGGTCGTACTGGACGCCGTGCCGCACGGCGGGTTGGTCGGCGCGGAGCAGGTCGGCGTGCACGGCGCGCAGGGTGGCGCCGGGGTCGCTACCCAGATCGTCGCGCAGGGCCTGCCGGTAGGCGTCGTAGCGGGCCAGCGCGGTGGCCGGGCCCTGGATCGCGGCCTCGCAGCGCAGCAGCTCGGTGAGTATTTCCTCGTCGCGCGGCTGCCGCTCGACCAGTTCACCCAGCGGTCCCAGCGCCTCGGCGCGCCGGCCGAGCCGGGACAGAGCAAGCGCACGGGACCGCGACAAAGATCGATAGGTCGACAACCGTGCGGCGCGCAGCTGGTCGAGCGGGTCGTCCTCGGCTCCACTACCCCAGGTTTCCGCGCCACCGCACAACTCCAGCCCGGCCTCGGCCGCGGCGAGTGCCTCGGCGTGCGCGCCGTCCCGTGCGTGTTGTTCGCTCGCGGCGGCGTTGCGCAGCACGACGGTGGCATCGACCTGATCGTCGGGCAGCGCGAGACGGTAACCGGTGGGAGTGCTGGCAATGGCGTCCGCCCCGAGCCTGGCGCGAGCGCGGGAGACCAGCACCTGCAGGGCCTTGGTCGGATGTTCGGGTCGCTCGTCCGGCCAGAGCGCGTCGAGGAGTCGCGTTGTGCGGCAACCGGTGTGCTGATCGGCGGCGAGCAGGGCGAGCAGCCCGCGCAGCCGCGAGCCGGTCAGCTCGACGTCGCGGTGGCAGACCCGCGACAGCAGGACCAGCTCGATGCTCACCGGCTGAGCGTAGTCGGCCGGCCTTGCCCGCACCGCTAACGCACGACGCTGAAGGTCTGCGGCGGTGAACCGAACGGGGTCGCGTAGACGATGATCAGCGCGGCGATGAGCACGGCCACGCCGATGACGATCACCAGGATCAGTCGCCAGCTCATGCCAGGAGGACGGAAACGGAGTCACGGGTGGTTGCGGTGCTGACGTGAGATAATTTCACCTCTTCCCGAGACGGCGACCGTGGGTTACCGTCTTCGAACCAACTGGTCGGTAGGAGGAACGTCGTGGCCTCAGACGATGACTCGATCACGGCATCAGGACCGACCACGCTGGGTACACCGAGCATCACCGAGCCGGTCGTGCCGGTGACCAAAGGCTGGACCGCGCGGTTCACCCTGCTGTGGTTCGGATTCTGGATGGCCTGGCTGGTGCCGATCCAACTGCTGCTGCCCAACCAACTCGCCACGCTCGACGGGCCGCACAAGGTCCAGGACTTCGGCATCATCAACGGCCTTGCCGGCGTCGTCGCGCTGATCGCCTTGCCGGTGTGCGGCACGTTGTGCGACCGGACCCGGTCCCGCTTCGGCCGCCGACGGGTGTGGATGGCGAGCGGGCTCGTGATCTTCGCGGCCGCCGTCGCGGTCACCGGGTTGCAGACCTCCTGGTACGGCGTTGCCATCTGCTGGCTGATCGCGGCGCTCGGCAACAGCGCCGCGTCGGCCGGGCTGACCGCGGCCGTTGCCGACCAGGTCCCGGACCGGCAGCGCGGCATGGTCTCCGGCGCGATCTTCGGGCCGCAGGCGATCGGCATCCTGGTCGGGCTGGTCATCACCACCGCGGTGATCACCTCGAGCGTCGGCGGGTACATCCTGCTCGCGATCGCGCTGGTCATCTGCGCGGCGCCGTTCGTGCTGCGTTACCGGGACAGCACGGCCGGCGCCGTCCTGCTGCCGCTTTCGGTGCGGCTGCTGACCAGGAGCATGTGGGTCAACCCCAAGCAGAACCCCGATTTCGCCTGGGCCTTCGCCGGTCGGCTGATGGTCAACGTCGGCAACGCGCTCGGCACCACGTACCTGCTGTATTTCCTCACCGACGACCTGAAAATGCCCAACCCGGACACGTCGCTGCTGATCACCACCGCGATCTATCTGATTTTCACGGTGACCGCGACCTATCTCGGCGGAATCGCGTCGGACCGGACCGGGCGTCGCCGAATTTTCGTCGCCCTCGCCTCGACGTTGCAGGCGGTCGCCGGATTGTTGTTGGCATTCGCGCCGAGTTTCACGATGACGTTGGTCGCCGCCGCACTGCTCGGCGCGGGATATGGCGCCTTCCTTTCCGTCGACCAGGCATTGATCGTTGCCGTGTTGCCGGACGCGGAATCGCGGGCCAAGGACCTCGGCATCATGAATGTGGGCACCAATGTGCCGCAGTCGCTTGCCCCGCTGGCCGCCGCGTTGATCATCAGTTCACTCGGCGGCTACCCGGTGCTGTTCGGCACGGCCGGAGTGACCACGCTGATCGGCGCGGTCATGGTCTACCGGGTGCGATCCGTGCGCTAGCTGAGAAATTCCGCCACACCCTGATGGCCGGAACAGGTGCCGGAATGGTGCTTGCTGAAACTGTAGGTGCCGTCATTGCACTTCGCGGTGGCACCAACGGGCGGGCTGCCGGCCGCAACGGGGTCGTGCACGCACTGCCCGTCGACATTCTTGTAGAAACCGGGGCCGCAGTCGGCCGCGGTCTGAACCGGTGGCGGCGGGGCCTGGGTCGCGGGTTCCTGCGTGACCGGCGGCGGCGGCGCCGGAATCGTCGTTGCCGGAATTGTCGTTGCCGGAATTGTCGTTGCCGGTTGTTCGGTGGTGAAGGGCGCGACTGTACTCGTGACGGTGTCGATATTGACATTGCCGGCGGGTTGACTGGGTGGAGAGGTGTTCGGATCGCAGGCGTTGACGACTCCGCCGATCAGAAAAACCGCGGCGATCGCCGAACTCCAGATAATCGCCCGCTGCTTTTTCCCAGCCGAGGTGCGCCGGTGTTTGGCTGTTGACATTGTGTCTCCGTCCCGGAGTGGACAGACTCAACTGCTGATCGCCGGGACGCCTGATCACGTTACGTTATAAGGTGGGCGCATCATCAGGCGCAGGAGGTAGGAATGCCGACCAGGTCCGAGCCGAAAACGCTGCCGGGCAAGCTCTACCTGCTCTCCGTCGACCCGGACAGTGAACGGTTGAGCACCAGCCGCGAACTCGGCGTGCTGCTGCGCGGCGCCGCCCTTGCCGACCTGAGCATGCGCAAGTTCCTCCGCGAGGAGGGCGGCAAGGTCATCGCGTCCGGCACCAAGCGCACCGGCGACCCCGTACTCGACGACCTGCTGCGCGAGATCAGCGAGGCGCCCGCGCGCAACTGGCGGTCCTGGGTGCGGCGCGGCACCAGGAACACGATGCGCGCCCTCGAGCAACAACTGGACTCGGCAGGCCTGATCACCGTGCGCGAACTGCGCATGCTCGGCATCTTCCCGGCACGCAAGATCGGCATCACCGACACCGAAATCGCCGGCGCGCTGCGCGAAAGCATACGCAATACCTTGTACGGCAACGAGAACGTCGAGGAGATCGACAAGTTCGACGCGGCCATGGTGCTGCTCGCGGCGGCGGGCGGGATGCGCGGGTTGGTGCCGCGCAAGGACGAACGCAAGTACGCGGACCGGATGAAGGCGCTCGAGGCGCGTGCCGGCGGTGCGGTGCCGGGTGTGTTGCGAGTGATCCAACAGGTCAAGCAAGCCAGGGCCGCTGCCTACGCGGGCGGCGGCTGAACACGGTCACGGTTGGGCGAAACCGTGCTGGTAGGCGTAGCGGACGGCCTCGGCCCGGTTGCGCACGCCGATCTTGGCGAACGCGTTGTTGATGTGCGTCTTCACCGTCGTCTGGCCGATGTAGAGCCGTGCGGCGATCTCCGGGTTGCTCAGGCCCTCGGCGATCAGCGCCAGTACCTCGACCTCGCGCGCGGTCAGGCCGTCCGGGTTTGTCCGAGGGGCCGGCGCGACGGTCGCGGTCATCGCGGCGACCAGCTTCCCGGCCACCGTCGAGTCGAAAGTGGACTGACCGGCGGCGGCCGAGCGCAGCGCACTGGCGATCTCCACCCGGCTCGCGTCCTTGGTGAGGTAGCCGAGCGCGCCCGCGTGCAGCGCGGTGGCGATCGACTCGTCGTCGGCGTAGGTGGTCAGCACGAGCACGGCGACGCCCGGATGATCGGCGGTGATCCGCCGAGTCGCCTCGACGCCGTCCAGGACCGGCATGCGCAGGTCCATCAGCACCACGTCGGGCCGGTGTTCGGCGACCAGTTGGAGGGCGGCGACGCCGTCCCCCGCGTCCGCGACCACGTCGATGTCGTCGAGCAGGTTCAACAGGGCGACCAGCCCTTCCCTGGTGATCTGCTGGTCGTCGACCACGATGACCCGGATCGGCCGGGCATCCGGTGCGTTCGAACTCAAGACTCTCCTGCCGAAAAAGTCGATATATCCTGATTGTACGGTTGGTCGTCGGGGATCTCCGCAACGACCTGCCAGCCCTCCCTCTCGGGACAAGGCCCCGCGTCGAGGGTGCCGCCGACCAGGGCGAGCCGTTCCCGCATGCCGGTGAGGCCATAGCCGCTGGCGCCGCCGTGGGGATGATCGGGCGGGTCGGCGCGGCGTTGGACACGGCCAGACGGACCAGTGTCGCCTGATACGTCAGGACCACTGCGACCGGGGCACCAGGGGCGTGTTTCGCGGCGTTGGTCAGGGCCTCGCGCGTGGTCCGCAACAGCGACACGGTCGCCGCGGAGGACAAGGCACCCGGGCCACCCCCCGTCCGAGTTAGCACACTAACTCGACGAACTCGCGCTTCCACTGAATCGGTTGGTTACTGGCGGGTATGGCATATCGGATGGTCGTGCACGATGATGGGGTGACCGCGCATTGACGGCGCGTGTTGCCCGGTGAACAAGGAGGCCACCCGTGAGTTCTTCCGAGGTTGATGCTGGCACCGGAGCGGGTGGAGCACACCTGGAGACCTTCGACTCGCTCAACCCCGCGACCGGTGAGGTCGTCGCGAGCTACCCGATCGACGACACGGCCACGGTTGACGCGGCGGTCGATCGGGCGAGGATCGCGGCGCACTGGTGGGCCGGGCTCGGCTTCGCGGGCCGGGCCGAACGGCTCCAGCGCTGGAAGGGCGTGCTGACGCGGCGGATGGCGCAGTTGGGCGAGGTCTCGCACGCCGAGACCGGCAAGCCGCACTCGGACGCGCAGCTGGAGATCGTCCTGGCCATCGACCACATCGCCTGGGCAGCCAAGAACGCGCGCAAGGTACTCGGCCCGCACCGCCGCTCCCCCGGTCTGCTGCTGGCCAACTTCGTGGCCACCGTCGAGTACGAGCCGATGGGCGTTGTCGGCGTGATCGGGCCATGGAACTACCCGGTGTTCACGCCGATGGGCTCGATCGCATACGCGCTCGCCGCTGGCAACGCGGTGGTGTTCAAGCCGAGCGAGTACACGCCCGGCGTTGGCAAGTGGCTGGTCGACTCGTTCGCCGAGGTGGTCACCGAACAGCCGGTGTTCCAGCTGATCACCGGCTACGGCGAGACCGGCGATGCGCTGTGTCGCGCGGGGGTGGACAAGCTGGCGTTCACCGGTTCGGCCCGCACCGGCCGCAAGGTGATGGCGGCGTGCGCCGAAACCCTGACCCCGGTGGTGATCGAGGGCGGCGGCA
>DASYBO010000516.1:0-1623 GCA_036500685.1 Pseudonocardiaceae bacterium
TGCCGCTCTCTGCACGCTGCGCGTTCAGTTGAAGCCGCCGATCGCGGTGGGCACCGGGTGTGCCGGAACACGAGTGATCATTGAGGTTGCGAGCGTCCAGGTCAAGGGAGACCGCCTGCGCGCGGAGATGGTGGGAGCCGCCGCCGCGGACTGGCAGCTCATCGGTCCGGAGGGCACGGCAACGCTTGATGTCCGGGCGACGCTTCGCACCGATGACGACGCGATCATCTTCATGCAGTTCTACGGTAAATCGCCCCAGGATGCCTCACAGGGCTTGCAGGCTCCAGCGACGATCTATGTCACGCCCCGCTTCGAGACCGGTGACGACCGCTACGCGTGGCTCAACCGCATTCAGGCGGTTGGCAAGGGGACCGTCCACGAGGATCTCTCGCTGGACTACGAGTGGTATGAGGTTCGCTAGCCCCACGCTAATCAACTTTGGCTGGGACACAGCCGTGCGGGGCGGCCGTAACCGTTCCTGCCTGGTCACCGGTCACCGGTCACGTGACGTGTTGCTGATCTTTCTACGGCGTCGGTGCCTGACAGGCCGAGCCCGCTCGCGTGCGCCTCGATGAAGATGCGCGGTGGCGTCATCAGTACATCTCGAATTTCGACCGTCCTATCGCGCGTAGCACCTATCCGTTGAGCCGAAGGAGCCTGTGCCATGACCGAGACGACCGAGCACCTCGCGACAGGCGGGATAATGGTCGCCGAACTGATCGCACGAACCCGCGAGCTGCACGCGCTGCTGGAGAAGAACGCCGCTCAAGGCGAAGCCAACCGGCGCGTCGTGGAGGAGAGCATCCGCGCGCTGACCGGCGCCGGCGTGTTCCGTGTCGCCGTGCCGAAGCGGTACGGCGGCCTCGAGGCGCCGGTGCGCACCCAGCTCGAGGTCTCCGCCGCTACCGCCGAAGCCGACGGCGGCGCTGGCTGGGTGGTTGCCATCTGTAACGGGTGCGCATGGGTCGCCGGACTGTTCAGCCGGCAGGCGCAGGACGACGTGTGGGCCGGTAACCCCGACGCCAGGCTCACTGGCGTGGTCGCCCCGACTTCGGAGACGACCAAAGTGGACGGCGGCTACCGGGTGACCGGGCGCTGGTACTACAACACCGGGTCCTGGTACGCCGACTGGGCCATGGTCGGCATCCCGGTCACCGACGAGGACGGCGCCGTCGTCGATCAGGGCCTGGCGCTCATCCCGCGCAGCGATCTGGACATCGAAGAGACCTGGTTCGTCGCCGGGATGAAATCCTCCGCGTCGAACGGCTTGGTCGCCACCGACGTGTTCGTGCCCGCGCACCGGGTCATCTCGGTTCCCCTCGCCATTGAGGGCCGCTACGCCACCGAGCACACCGACGAACCGTTGTACCGGGCGGCATTTGCGCCGGTCCTGGCCATAGTCCTCGCCGGACCGCAGCTGGGCCTGGGCCGCAAGGCGCTAGAGATCGTGCGCGGCAAGGCCGCGAGGAAGGCGATCTCCTCGACCAACTACGCCACCCAGGCCGAGTCCGCCGTGTTCCAGGCGCAGTTGGCCGAGGCCGCGCTGCGGATCGACACCGCACACCTGCACGCCTACCGCGCCGCCGACGACATCGACACTGCGGCTGCCCGCGGCCCGTATCC
>DASYBO010000517.1:0-5537 GCA_036500685.1 Pseudonocardiaceae bacterium
CCCGGCACACGCACCAGCGAAGAGTCGGTGACCAAGGCGGTCGAGTTCTATCGGTCCGTCGGCCGGGTGCCGGTCGTCGAACGCAAGGAGATGCCCGGCTTCGTCGGCAACCGGCTGCAGAACGCGCTCAGCCGCGAAGCCATCTACCTGGTCGAGCAGGGCGTCGTCTCGCCTGCCGAACTCGACACCGTGATGACCAACTCGCTCGGCCTGCGCTGGGCGACCGTCGGCCCGTTCCTCGGCTCGCACCTCGGTGGCGGCAAGGGCGGCTACCGGCACATGGCCGAACACATCGGCCCTGGAATGCAGAAGATGTGGGCCGGCCTCGGGCAACCGTCGCAGGACCCGGAATCAACGGAACAACTGATCGAAGCAGTAGAGAACGCTTACGGCACAACAACGTACGCCGAACTCGCCGACGCGCGCGACCGCAAGCAAATCGCCATTCTGTCCGCTCTGGACAGTGCATCGGAGGAGAAGTGATGAACACATCGGCCGACTTTTACGACTACGAAAGCCTGCTCCCGGAGGAAGAACGCAAGCTGCTGATTCGCGCGCGTGAGTTCATGACCACCGAGGTCAAGCCGATCGTCAACGAGTACTGGGCCAAGGGCGAATTCCCCCGCGAGCTGATCGGCAAGTTCCGCGAGCTCGGCCTGGCCGGCGTCGCCTACGAAGGCTATGGCGACCCGATCCCCGCCGCAAGCAACCTGCTCATCGGCACCCTGGCCATGGAGTACAGCCGCACCGACCCGTCGGTCGCCACGTTCTTCGGCGTGCACAGCGGCCTTGCCATGTACAGCATCTACGCGGGCGGCGACCAGGAACAGCGCGACCGCTGGCTGCCGGAGATGGCTGACATGGACAAGATCGGCGCGTTCGCCATGACCGAACCGCTCGGCGGCTCGGACGTCGCGGGCGGCATGCGCACCACGGCCAAGCGTGAGGGTGACACCTGGATTCTCAACGGAGCCAAGAAGTGGATCGGCAACGCCACCTTCGCCGACCTGGTCGTGGTCTGGGCGCGCGACGTCGATGACAACAACGTCAAGGGTTTCGTGGTCGAGAAGGGCACGCCAGGGTTCGAGCCGGTGAAGATCGAGAACAAGATCGCCTTCCGGATCGTGGAGAACGCCGAGATCACCCTGACCGACGTGCGCGTGCCCGAGTCGAACCGGTTGCAGCGCATCAACTCCTTCCGCGACGTGGCCGAGATCCTGCGCGCCACTCGTGGCGGCGTGGCCTGGCAAGCCCTCGGCGTGATGATCGGTGCTTACGAGCTGGCGCTGGACTACGCGAAGGAGCGCAAGCAGTTCGGCCGGCCGATCGCCCGGTTCCAGCTGGTGCAGGACCTGCTGGTGCGCAGCCTCGGCAACATCACCGCGAGCTGGGGCATGCTGGTCCAACTGGCCAAGTTGCAGGACGCCGGCATCTTCCGCGACGAGCACTCCTCACTGGCCAAGGCGTTCGTGACCGCGCGGATGCGCGAGGTGGTCGCCTGGTGCCGGGAGATCTTCGGCGGCAACGGCATCCTGCTCGACTACGACATCGCCCGGTTCTTCGCCGACGCGGAAGCCATCTACTCCTTCGAAGGCACCCGCGAGATGAACACCCTGATCGTCGGCAAGTCCATCACCGGCGAAAGTGCCTTCGTCTAAAGCAACTTCCCCGAACAGCTGAGCGCGGTCAGTCGCCGACGGCCGATACCGCGGCGACGATCGGCTCCAGCCCGGCGATCAGCTCGTCGAGCTCGTCGGCGCCGAGCACGTCGTATGCCGGCGCCGCCAGCTCGTCGGTGAGGGCCTCGATCCGCTCCCTGGTCTCCCGGCCGGCGGCGGTGAACCCGCCGTCGGCGTCCACGAGGCCGCGGTCGCGCAGCCCGTCGATGACAGCGGCCAACTGAGCCTTGGGTAGGTGGTGGGTCCGGCTGAACTTCTCCACCTTCATGCCGAAGGTGAGAGCGAGCAGGACGTGGCACTCGGTGGCGCCGATGCCGTTGGCGAGGAGGACGGCGTTGTGGCCGTCCCCTCGGTGCTCCCGCAATAGCGTCGCCGCGTGCCAGATCTTGGCCACCGGCTCCTCGGGCACGTCGAGCGCTCGGAGCCCGGCGTACAGCGCTCGGCCCTCGGTCGGCGCGCTGACCGCAGCCCTGGTGGCGAGGTCGGCGACCCGCACCAGACCAGGAGAGTCGGCGAGCTCCCCGATCATCTGCCGCAGCGCGGCGGCGCTGCCCCGCTCGCGCACGGCGATCGCCTCCTCCGGGGTGATCTTCCCCCAGACCCACGGGATGTGGCGCGAGACCTCGCCCTCGGCGAAGTTGTAGAAGACCGCGTGCACAACGTCGGCCGGTGCCAGCCCCAGCGGCGCCGCACGGCCCGCGAAGTATCCGTCCCAGTAGTTGCGCATGCCGAGAGCCAGGAACTCCTCGTTCGGCACCTCGGAGAAGGTGACGGTGCCGATCGACTCGACGAGCTCGAACATGCGGTGGATCTTGGCCTGTGGGTGCGACATCGGTCGACATCTCCTGTGATCGTGACCGCGCCCTGGTGCGCGGTCTCTCACTCAAGCTACGAACGACGCGGCCCGGATCCGACAACTCCGGTCGATTCGAGTTGGTGGGCGCAAGGTCCTTGCCGGCGCGTTCATTGTCGACGGTCGGATGTCACGGCAGCAGCAGGTTGACGTCGCCGAACTCGTGCCACAGGTACCCGGACTCGATCGCGGCCGCATAGCAGCGGCTGAGCAGGTCGGCAGGCGCGATGGCGGCCAGCATGTCCAGGTGCGACGCCTTGGGCTCGTGGAACCCGGTGAGCAGACCGTCCACCACCCGAACCCCTCGATCGGGGGTGATGATCAGCTCGGTCCAGCCGGACCGCTCGTGCACGATGCCCTGCTCGTCGGTGGCCGATTCGATCGAACGCACCGCCGTCGTGCCCACCCCGATGATCCGGCCGCCGGCCTGTTTGGCCTGGTTGACGACGCGCGCGGTGACCTCCGGGACGCTGAACCACTCCGGGTAGGGCCGCTCGTGCGCCTCGGGTGAGGCGACGCCGGTGTGCAGCAGGATCGGCACCACCAGCACGCCCGCCGCGACCAGCCGCGTGACCACCTCGGCGGTGAACGGCCGCGCCGCGCTCGGCATCTCAGCGCTGCCGGGAACCCGCGCGAACACCGTCTGGTAGTAGGACAGCGGCCAGGGTTTGCGGACGTAGCCGTAGCGAATCGGCCTGCCCTGTTCGGCCAGCAGCCGCGACACCGAGCGGTACCGGCCGGTGTCCACGTCCGCCACCCACAACCGCTCCCGCGAGTACCGCTCCCGCAAGGTCAGCGCGCCCCCGCCGAGCAGGGCGAACCGCTCCCCCGGCGCCCCGCCCACGAACGGTTTGGTTGCCTTGCCTGCGTTGCCGCGCAACTCGACCAGCCACCGGCCGTCCCGTTGCTCGGTGGAGAAGTGCGCGGTCAGCGGGCTGTCCGCGATCGGCACGGCGGCGGGCAGGGTGCCGGAGGTGTTGACCACGAGCACGTCGCCGGGGCGGAGCAGTTCGGGCAGGTCGGTGAAGCGGTGGTGACTGACTTCCCCGCTCGCCGCCGCGCCGACCAGCAGCCGGACGCCGTCGCGACGCTGGCCACGGGCCTCGGGCGGCTCGTGCGCCTCAAGGTTCTTCGGCAGGATGAATTCCAGGACACTCATCGCGGTTCCCCCTCGGATTCGCTCCAGACCATCACTTCGGCGCCGGCAGGCCCGCCGACCTCGAAGCCGTAGTGGCCGCGCCGGTAGCGGTGCGGGCCGATGCGCACTTCCGTGCCGGGCCGCCAGCCGGCGAACAGGCGGTCGACGTCGGCGGCGGTGCCGACCTGGAACGCGGCCGGACCGGATCGGGCGACCGGCGCGGACACCAGTTCGACGTAGGCGCTGCCGGCCGCGAGGACCACGCCGCGCTCGCCGTCCCGATCCCAATCGTCGACAATGGACAGTTCAAGACGCTTGGTGTAGTAACCGATGGCAGCGTCGATGTCGGTGACCACGAACGGCAGCCAGAGCGCGTGCGGAGCCATCAGTGCGCTACTTCGGCAAGCTTGACCCGGCCGGACTCGGGCCGCTGGTCGAGCAGCCGCAGGAAGGCCGGCACCACGGTTTCCGGCAGCGGACGGTCGCTGATGTCCTCGCCGGGGAAGGCTTCCTGGTGCATGCGGGTACGCAGGTCGCCGGGATCGATCGTCCAGACCGAGACGAACGGCTCCTCCGCGCCGAACACCCGGCCGAATGCCTCGACCGCCGCCTTGGCCGAGCCGTACCCGCCCCAGCCCTCGTACGCCTCGATCGCCGCGTCCGAGCTGATGTTGACCAGGGCGCCGTGGCAGGAGCGCAGCAGCGGCAGGGCCCGCTGGGCAAGAGCGAGCGGCGCCAGCACGTTCACCTCGTACACCTCGCGTAACGTGTCAAGCGGGTAGTCGGCCAGCAGCGGCTGCGGGCTCGGGCCGAGCACGCCCGCGTTGTTGACCAGCAGGTCGAGTCGGCCGAGTTCGCAGGCGGTGTCGACGAGCGCCGCGCGGTGCGCGGGATCGGTGATGTCGCCGGGCAGCGCGACCACGTCACCGGACAGGCTCGCGGTGGCCTCGGCCAGGGTCGCCGGGTCGCGGCCGTCGATGACCAGTTGCCAGCCGGCTTTGGAAAGGCCGTCGGCCAGGGCGAGGCCGAGTCCCCGGGAAGCGCCGGTGATGATCGCGACGGACATGTCGAACCTCCTGGTGATGATGTTGATCCGTTGCTTTCGAACCTAGGTTCGGCGCGGCGCTCCGCCATCGGGCGCGGGACCGCCGGGGTCTCGGTCTTTGGTCCTAGGTCGTCGGCCCGATGGCGAAACCGGCGCGACTGGGTACCGTGCGGGTATGGCGGCCGAGGATGGGATGGAGCAGAGCCGGCCCGCCGCGTCGTTGCGCGAGGTCAGCGCGGCGGTCCTGGCGGTCACGGCGCACCTGTCCGTGCGCGAGGTGTTGCAGACCATCCTCACCTCGGCCCGTCGGCTGCTGAACGCCCGCTATGCCGCGCTGGGCGTGCCGGACGACAACGGCTCGTTCGGGGAGTTCCTCGCCGACGGCATCCCGGACGAACAGTGGGCCGAGATCGGTCCGGTGCCGCGTCAGCACGGCCTGCTCGGTGTGCTGCTGCGCGACCCGAACCCGGTGCGCCTTGCCGACATCCGCCAGCACCCGCAGTTCGGCTGGTGGCCGTCGGCGCATCCGGTGCTGACCGACTTCCTCGGCATGCCGATCACCGACGGCGACGAGATCCTGGGCGAGTTGTTCCTGGCCAACAAGTGCGAACCGGGCGGGTTCACCAGCGCGGACGAGGAGCTACTCCGGCTGCTCGCAGCGCACGCGGCCATCGCGCTGGTCAACGCGCGGCTCTACGAACGAAGCCGCGAACTGTCCATTGTGGAGGAGCGGACTCGGATCGCCCGCGAGCTGCACGATTCGGTGGCGCAGAAGCTGTTCAGCCTGCGGCTGACCGCCGAATCCACCAACGCCCTGCTGGC
>DASYBO010000518.1:0-3763 GCA_036500685.1 Pseudonocardiaceae bacterium
GTCCACGGCCAACTGGTTCAGCGTGACGCCGTTGTCCAGAGCCCAGCCGGTGAGCCGGTGCAGTAGCGCGGTCGGCTCGTCGGTGTGCAGGGTCCACAGTCCGTCGCCGTCGGCTGTCGGCTCGAACGGCAGGTCGTCGACGGTATGTCCGTCGGGTAGCGCGAAGCGGATCCGGGCCTGGGCCGTGTCGCGACCGCCGATGGTCGAGGGTGGCCCGGCCGCGACGATCTGGCCTGCTGCGATGACCGCCACCCGGTCGGCAAGGGCTTGGGCCTCGTCCATGTAGTGGGTCGTGAGCAGGATCGTGGTGCCGGTCGATCGCAGGTTTTCCACCACCTCCCAGGCGCCGTGCCGGGCGTTGGGATCGAACCCGGTGGTCGGCTCGTCCAGGAACAGCAGGCGGGGGTTTCCGATCATGCCGAGGGCGAGGTCGAGGCGGCGTTTCTGGCCACCGGAGAGGTTCTTGACCTTCTGCCGCAGCTGGGGAGTCAGGTCCACCAGGTCGATCACTTCCAGGACGTCGCGCGGGTCGGGGTAGTAGCCCGCGTTGCGGGCGACCGTCTCACGCACCGTCAGATAGGGCTCGACGGCGATGTCCTGGAGCACAAGCCCGATCTGCTCCCGCAGCACCCGCGCGGATGTCCGGTCACCGGGATCGTGGCCGAGGACCTCCACCCGCCCGGAGTCGCGGAGCCGGAACCCTTCCAGGATTTCCAGTGTGGTGGTCTTGCCGGCCCCGTTCGGCCCGAGTAGCGCGAAGATCTCGCCGTCCTCGACGGTGAAGTCGATGCCCTGCACCGCCTCGACCTGACCGTAGCGTTTGCGCAGATCTTCGACCACGACGGCGCTCACGGTGCACCGACGCGCTGTCTCAGGTGTGCTGCCATGACCGGGCGCCCTTCTCGCTGTGGTCGGGAGTCCGGGCGGGTCCGGAAACCGGCGACCTCAGGGCTCAGTATCCGCCGCGGTCGGGCGGATACCTGGTCCATCTGTCACGCCCGCACTCGTTTGATGCCGATCAAGGTCCGGTAGCGGTGCCGGGCGGCGAACTCGCTCATCGGCCACACCGCAGGGCGTCCCACCTCGGCACAGAGGTGCAGCACGCCTTCGTCGCCGACCCAGACACCGACGTGGGCGCCCCAGGCATCGCTGGTGCCGTTGACCAGGACCAAGTCCAGCGGCTGGGCCACGCTCACCCGCATGGTCGTTTGCTCGTCGGCCCACAATTCGCTGGAGCGAACCGGCGGCGGGTTGAGTCCGAAGTACCGGAGGATCGCGTAGGCGAAAAGTTGGCAGTTCGCGCCTTGCCGGAGACCGGGACTTGCGGCCACCGCCGGTGATCCCGGAAAACGGGTGCCGACGTAGTGCACGGCCCGATAGTCGGTCGGCAATCGGGCCAGGACTTGGTTGGTCTGCCACGGATCATCGGTCATCGCGGTGATGAGGATACTGCCGGTGGCGCGACCGGCAGCGGTAATGGTCCATACCAGCGGGGCTTGACGGGCGCCTAACATCATGAGTTAAATCACGTCGTGAACTAAGCCTCGGAGAGCCTGAACACTGGGAAAGGACGACTGCAGTGCCTTTGGACTCCAACGAGAACGACTCCGAATCGCGCCCTGGCTTAGCCGGCTTGGGCAGGCGGAGCTTTCTGACCCTTGCCTCCGGCGCCGCGCTCGCGGCTCCAGCCATGTTGTCCTCTTCGGCTGCCGCGTCGACCCTGCCGAGTCGGGAGCAGGCTCCGGCCAAGCCCGCCGCCGCGCCGCCGCCCCCACCGCCGCCGGCCAAGGGCGATCCGGATTTCGGGCCGAACGTCTACGTTTTCGACTCGAGCATGTCCAGCGGCACCATCCAGTCGACCCTCGACGCGATCTACGCCCAGCAGGCGGGTGCCGAGTTCGGCCAGGGCCGCTACGCGTTGCTGTTCAAGCCCGGCGGCTACGGCGTGGACGTCAAACTCGGTTACTACATGCACGCGGCGGGCCTCGGCCTTCAGCCGTCATCCACGAGCATCACCAGTTCGCTCCAGACCCTCGGCGACGCGCACGGCAACAACACGCTGGTCAACTTCTGGCGTGGCGTTGAGAACTTCATGGCCGCGCCGACGAGCGGCCAGGACACCTGGGCCGTCTCGCAGGGTACGTTCTACCGGCGCATCTACCTGCTCGGCGACCTCAAACTCGACGACGGCTCCTGGTCAAGTGGCGGCTTCATCGCCGACTGTCAGATCACCGGTCAGGTCAATTCCGGTACGCAGCAGCAGTGGATCACCCGCAACTCGGTGATCGGCAACTGGGTCGGCTCCAACTGGAACTTCGTCTACGTCGGCGTTGCGAACGCGCCGAACACGACCTTCCCGACGCCGCCATACACGTCGATCCCGCACACGCCGGTCGTCGCCGAGAAGCCGTTCGTCTACATCGACGGCGCCGGTGCCTGGCAGGTGTTCGTGCCCGCCGTTCGGCAGAACTCGCAGGCAACGAGTTGGGAGGCGCGCAAGCCCGCCGGCACGTCCATCCCGATCGCCGAGTTCTTCATCGCCAAGCCCGGCGCGACCGCTGCCGACCTCAACGCGGCGCTGGCGGCCGGCAAGAACCTGATCATCACGCCCGGTATCTACCAACTCGACGAGTCGATCAAGGTCACCCGGCCGAACACGGTCGTGCTCGGTCTCGGTTATGCGACGCTGCAACCGAACAACGGCGTCGTCGCCATCGATGTGGCCGATGTGGACGGTGTGCACCTCGCCGGTCTGCTGGTGCAGGCGGGCCCGACGGTGTCCGACGCGCTGGTGCGGTTCGGGCCGACGGGCTGCCGGGGCAGCCACCAGGCCAATCCGAGCACCATGCACGACGTGTTCTTCCGGATCGGTGGCAACGGCATCGGCAAGTCCAAACAGGCGATCGTGGTCAACAGCGGCGATGTGATCATCGACAACACCTGGGTATGGCGGGCCGACCACGGCTCGGGGGTGGGCTGGACCGTCAACACCTCCGACACCGGCCTTGCGGTGAACGGCGACAACGTGACCGTGTACGGGCTGTTCGTCGAGCATCACCAGAAGGCCCAGGTGCAGTGGAACGGGCAGAACGGCCGGACCTACTTCTTCCAGAACGAGATGCCCTACGACCCGCCGAACCAGGCGGCGTGGATGGACGGCACGCACCGCGGGTTCCCGGCATACCAGGTCGGCGGCAACGTACACAGCCACGAGGCGTGGGGGCTCGGGAGCTACTGCATCTTCGCCGACGACCCGACCATCGTGTCCGACCGCGCCATTGCCGCGCCGCAGAACCCGAACGTGCGGTTCCACAGCATGATCACGTTCTCGCTCGGCGGCGGGCAGGGCACCATCGCGCACGTCGTCAACACCACGGGCGGGCCTTCGGACGCCGAAACCAGCCTGGCGATGCTGCCCAACTACCCGTAGGGAATGTTCGCGGCCCGCGCACCGTTCTAGACGGTGTGCTTCCGATGAAGGGGTGGTCGCGATGAAGGTACGCAACTCGCTGCGGTCGATGAAGAACAAGCCGGTCGCCCAGGTGGTGCGCCGGCACGGCAAGACTTTTGTGATCAACAAGAAGAACCCGAGGTTCACCGCCCGTCAGGGCTGAGCGACCCGGACCGCGAAGCTGTCCCCGATATCGTCGGGGACGGCTTTCGGCTGTCCAGGGAAGGTGTGCGCATGCGGGTGTACGGCGGGGCGTTGGGGTGGGACCCGGTCGGCGAGGCGCGGGACGCCGAGCGGCGCGGCTTCGACGGG
>DASYBO010000519.1:0-2899 GCA_036500685.1 Pseudonocardiaceae bacterium
GTCGAAGTTCTCGGTGGCCACCCAGCCACCGGCCGTCCACGGCGAGATGATGATGGCCGGCACCCGGAACCCGCCACCGATTGCGAGCTTCTGCCGCTCGGCGTCGGCGAAGCCGCGTACCCCGGAGAGGGTGCCGTAGTAGTGGTCGAAGGACCGGTTCTCCTGCATCAGCACCACGACGTGCTCGATGTCCCGCATGGAGCCAGACTTGGGCGCATCCTGAGCCAGGGCCTTGGCAACGTTGGCCGGCATCAGGGTGGCGGCGGCAGCGGCAGCGGTGACTCCGGCGGCCGTGCCCAACAGGCGTCGTCTGGTCAGTTCGGGCACCGCGATGGCCTCCATGGCAAACAAGTCAGTCGGTAAACGATCAGACCGTAGAACGGCGATGCGTTCGTTTGCACCCTTCGCTGAGTCGACCTGGTGGGAAAGCTTCAGTCACGGAACAACCAGCGAACTGCCGGCGACAACCCGCCGACCGAGCCGTCCAACACCGGTCTGACCGGGGCCGCTGACAACCTTGTCAAAGTGGACCAGCGCGGACCGAGCGTACCGACCGTGATACCCAACGTGTCGATCATGAGCTTAGGAACGCGACCGGGCGAAATCGATCGATTGACGCGCCGAACCGTTGACAAGCGGGCGCGATTGGGTGTCCAATCCCCGGCGATGACAACGTTGTCGAATGCCGGATCCGGTCGAGTGCGGCGCGCCACCATGAACGATGTGGCTCGCCTCGCCGGCGTGAGCCTCAAAACGGTGTCCAGGGTGGTCAACGGCGAGACCGGCGTGCACCCGACAACGGCGGCCCGCGTGCTGGCCGCCATCGATCAGCTGGGTTTCCGCCGCAATCTCGGCGCCCGCAACCTGCGCAGGGGTTCATCGACCGGAACCATCGGCCTGCTCCTCGAGGACGTCGCCAACCCCTTCTACTCGGTGCTGACCCGCGCCGTTGAAGAAGTCGCCCGCCAGTTCGGCCGGCACGTGATGACCGGATCGTCCGATGAGGACCCTGACCGCGAACGCGAACTCGCTCTCGAGTTCTGCGCCAGGCGCGTCGACGGCCTACTCGTCGTCCCCGCCGGCCTGCGACACGGCTACCTGGTCCCGGAAATTCACGCCGGCATGCCCGTGGTGTTCCTGGACCGCCCGGCCGGCGACATCGTCGCGGACACCGTGCTGGTCGACAACCTCGGCGGCACCGTCGAGGCGGTGCGCCACCTCGCAGCGCACGGCCACCGCAGGATCGCCTTCCTCGGTGACGCGGCCACGATTTTCACCGCGAGCGAGCGCCTGCGCGGCTTCCGAGAAGGCTGCGCGCGGGCCGAGATCCGCTTCGACGAGGAACTTGTCGCCATGGGCGCGCCGGACGAACGCGGTATCGGCGCCGCGCTGGACCGGGTGCTCACCCTGCCCGAACCGGCCACCGCCGTGGTCAGCGGCAACAACCGGATCACCGTGCACGTACTGCGCGCCCTCGCCCACAAGGCGAAGCGGCCCGCGCTCGTCGGGTTCGACGACTTCGAACTCGCCGACCTGCTCAACCCGCCGGTCAGCGTGATCGCACACGACACCGGGGCACTCGGCAAGGCGGCCGCCGAGTTGCTGTTCGCCCGGTTGTCTGGTGACAACTCGCCGCCGCACCGGGTGATCTCCCCGGTGCGCCTGATAGCCCGAGGATCCGGAGAGGTAAGCCCCCCATGAACTCATCGCCGACGGCCGACAACTCGGTCGCCGCCCGTCCGGTCGTGCTGCCGGCCAACCAGCCGCGGCAGTTCTACCAAGGCGGCAAGGCGATCGCCGCGCTGCGCGGCGCCGATTCGGCCGCCGAGTACGGGCCGGAGGACTGGGTCGCGTCCACGACGCCGAGGTTCGGCAAGGAGACCGACGGCCTGTCCACCCTGCCCGACGGTCGGTTCCTGCGTGACGCGGTCGTCGCGGCTCCTGAGGAGTGGCTGGGTGCCGAGCACGTCAAGACCTTCGGCACCAGTACCGCGCTGCTGGTGAAGCTGCTCGACGCGGGCCAGCGGCTGCCGGTACACCTGCACCCGTCGAACACGTTCGCGCAGGAGCACTTCGGATCGCACTTCGGCAAGACCGAGGCGTGGGTGGTGATCGGCACCTCCGGCGCCGAACCAACGGTGCACATGGGTTTCCGCAAGGACATCGACCCGGATACGTTGGCCGACTGGGTCAACGTCCAGGACGGGCCTGCCATGCTCGACTCGCTCAACGCGGTCACCGTATCGCCCGGCGACACCGTGCTGATCCCCTCCGGTCTGCCGCACGCCATCGGCGCGGGCGTTTTCGTCGTCGAACTCCAGCAGCCGACGGATTTCTCGATCACGTTGGAGTGGACGGGTTTCCTCGACGACGCCAAGGCCGGTCACCTCGGCATCGGTTTCGACACGGCGCTTGGCGCGGTGGACCGCAGCGGCTGGGACGCCGACCGGCTGGAGAACATCGTCCGGCACACCGCCGCCAACGCCGACCCCGTTGTGCCGCTGTTCAACTCGGGCGCCGCGCCGTTCTTCCGCGCGGACCGGTTGCAGGTCACGTCATCGGTCGAGCTGGATCCCGGATTCTCGGTGCTGGTCGCTCTGGACGGCAGCGGCCGGTTGAGCACCGAACACGGCGGCGTACTGGACCTGCGCCGGGGAGACACCGCCGTGGTGCCTCATGCCGCCGGATCGTCTACTGTGGATGGTGAGCTGATCATGGTGCGTTGTCGTCCGCCCGCCCCGGACAGCCAGGGAGAAATCTGAAATGACGGAAAATTCGGGCGGGAGCGAGATCGCGCTCGAAGCCCGCAATCTGGTCAAGCGCTACGGCTCGGTCGAGGCGTTGCGCGGTGCGTCGTTCACCGCCCGGCAGGGCGAGGTCGTCGCGCTGATCGGCGACA
>DASYBO010000520.1:0-6760 GCA_036500685.1 Pseudonocardiaceae bacterium
GCCGAGGCCATGCAGGTCGTTGCCGAGGTCAACGCGGATGTGAAGGGCGCCGCCGCCGACTTCGACTACGCCCTGGAACGAGCGGTGCTACGCATCGTGGCCGCCACCGGCCGCCGCTGAAGCATCCAACCGGGCCGCGA
The DNA here is from genome assembly GCA_036500685.1 of Pseudonocardiaceae bacterium. GTDB lineage: Bacteria > Actinomycetota > Actinomycetes > Mycobacteriales > Pseudonocardiaceae > CAJCJE01. The sequence goes on from DASYBO010000520.1 coordinate 141, forward strand.
ATACGCCGACGGCGCCGATCCGCCGAAGCGGACCGACGCCGTCGTGACGACCGTAAGACCTAGAGAATGCCCTGGTCAGGCCTGCTCGAGCTGGTTCGCCCTAGCCGCCATCGCGGACTTCTTGTTCGCAGCCTGGTTCATGTGGATGACGCCCTTGCTGGCCGCCTTGTCCAGCGCGCGGCTGGCGTCGCGGAGCAGGGCGATCGCCTTGTCCTTGTCACCGGCGTCCGCAGCCTCGCGGAACTTGCGGATCGCGGTCTTCACCGACGACTTGACGGACTTGTTGCGCAACCGGGCCGCGTCGTTGGTCCGGATCCGCTTGATCTGCGACTTGATGTTGGCCATGCAGCCGTTCTCCTGACAGTCTTCGGTGGTAGACGTCGTGCCGCGTTGTTGTGGCTCTGCGGCCGGTCACCCGGCGCGGGCAGGCTTCCTCCATTGCGGAATGCCACACGGCACGACAAGCAAGGATAACCCGAGCGCCGATCGGCCCTGACGCAGGCCCCGAAGGGAGCGGCCGGCTTCAAGATCGGCGGGTTGACGGCGGGTTAACAACACCGTCACATCGCGCTATTCCCTTTGGCTACCTCGCCGGGTGACCATGAGCGGTATGCGACGCGCCGAGGCCGAAGAATTACCCACCTCACCCCGGCGGGCCCGACTGGCCGCGGTGCCGAGACGGACCGGTGAGTTCTTCGACGACTATCTCGACCCGCGGCGGGCCCATTCCGAAGCCTACGACGAGATGTTCGAGCCGGACGGCACGATCCGCGGCCCTTACCGGGCGCTGCACGAATCCATCGCCGGTCTCGATGTCGGTGACCTCAGCGCGCGGGCCGAGGCCCTCGAACGCGCCCTGGTCGACCAGGGCATCACCTTCTCCCTGTCCGGTCAGGAACGGCCGCTGCCGCTGGACCTGGTGCCACGGGTCGTCGCGGCGGCCGAATGGACCAAGCTGGAGAAGGGCGTGATTCAGCGGGTCCGTGCCCTTGAGGCATTCCTGGCCGACGTCTACGGCGAGGGCAAGATCCTGCGCGACGGGATCGTCCCGCGCAGACTGGTCACCTCAAGCGAGCACTTCCACCGCGAGGTCGTCGGCATCACGCCGCCCAACGGAGTGCGCATCCACGTCGCCGGCGTCGATGTGGTCCGCGACGAAGCCGGCATGTTCCGCGTCCTTGAGGACAACCTGCGCTGCCCGTCCGGTGTCTCCTACGTGATGGAGAACCGGCGCACGATGGCCAGGGTCTTCCCGGACCTGTTCGCCCAGCACCGGGTTCGCCCGGTCGGCGACTACGCGGTGCACCTGCTGCGCGCGTTGCGGGCGTCCGTGCCGAGCGTGTCCGAGCCCTCGATCGTGGTGCTCACCCCTGGCGTGCACAACTCCGCGTACTTCGAGCACTCGCTGCTGGCCAGGCAGATGGGCGTCGAACTGGTCGAGGGGCGGGACCTGTTCTGCCGCGACAACACCGTCTACATTCGCACCACCGAAGGCGAACGCCAGGTGCACGTCATCTATCGGCGCATCGATGACGACTTCCTCGACCCTTTGCAGTTCCGCCCCGACTCGGTGCTCGGCGTCGCCGGTCTTGTCAACGCGGCGCGAGCCGGGAACGTGGTGGTGGCCAACGGCATCGGCAACGGTGTTGGCGACGACAAGCTGATCTACACCTACGTCCCGGACATGGTCCGTTACTACCTCGGCGAGAAGCCGCTGCTGCCCAATGTGGACACCTTCCGCTGCTGGCTCCCGGACGAGCTGACCTACGTGCTGGGCCATGTCGACGAGCTGGTCATCAAACCGGTCGAGGGGTCCGGCGGTTACGGCATCGTGTTCGGCCCGGACTCGTCACAGGCCGAGTTGGCGAGGATTCGGCGCAGGGTCAAGTCGAACCCGCGTGGCTGGATCGCCCAACCCGTTGTGCAGCTGTCCACCGTGCCGGCCAAGATCGACGATCGGCTGGCGCCGCGCCATGTCGATCTGCGGCCATTCGCGGTCAACGACGGCGAGGGCGTGTTCGTACTGCCCGGCGGGCTGACCAGGGTCGCGTTGCCGGAGGGCAGCCTGGTGGTGAACTCCTCGCAGGGCGGCGGCTCCAAGGACACCTGGGTGCTGGCGTCCCGCGCATCGCAGACCGAACGCGAACTGGAGGCGCCCGCGTTGGCCGGATCATCCATAGTGGACTCCGTCGTGACCGAGCAGCATCGGCCTGAGACGACCATGTCCCAACAGCAGCAACAGCAATAGCCGAACCGGAGGTGCGGTAAGTGCTAGCCCGCAACGCGGAATCGCTGTACTGGATCGGCCGATACGTGGAGCGCGCCGACGACACCGCGCGCATCCTCGACGTCGCCGTGCACGAACTGCTCGAGGACGCCAGCGTCGACCCGGACCAGGCCAGTCGCCAACTGCTCAGCGTGCTGGGCATCGACCCGCCGCCAGACCGGCCGCTGGACGTGTGGGCGCTGACCGAACTGGTCGCATACGCCCCGGACAACGCCGGCTCGATCGTCGGCTCGCTGACCGACGCCAGGGAGAACACCAGGGGCGCGCGCGAGGTGGTGTCGACCGAACTGTGGGAGTGCCTGAACGCGACCTGGATCGCCCTGCCCGACCGGCAGAACTACGGCAGGCGGGTCGGCCCGCACGCGTTCCTGTCCTTCGTCGAGGAACGCGCCGCCATGTTCGCGGGCCTCGCCGACTCGACCATGAGCCGCGATGACGGCTGGCGGTTCCTCGTGCTCGGCCGGTCGATCGAGCGCGCGGACATGGTGCTGCGGCTGTTGCTGTCCCGCGTGCGCGACAAGGCGTCCTCGCCCGGCTGGATGACGGTGCTCCGCTCGACCGGCGCGCAGGACGCGTACCTGCGGACCAACCGCGGCCTGCTCAACGCGAGTCTGGTCGCGCAGTTCCTGCTCCGCGATCGGCTGTTCCCGCGCTCGGTGTTCTACGCGTTGCGGCAGGCCGAAACCTGCCTCGAAGAGGTCGCGGGTCGCACCGAGTCCTGGGAGAACGACAAGCCCGAAGCACTGCGCCTGCTCGGCAGGGCCCGCAGCGAACTGGAGTTCCTGCGCCCCGACGACCTGCTGCACGACCTGCCGCGCCGACTCGGCGCGCTCCAGGCGACCATCAAGGACGCGGGCGAAGCCGTGTCCGTGCAGTACTTCCACGCCGAACCCTGGGTCGCCTGGGAACACGCGGCGGTCCCCGCATGACCCAACCCGAAATCTCTTCACACCCCCGGTCGAACCCCCGCCCTCCCAGGGGGAAGGCGGCCCTGCTCCAGCCTAATCGGATTTCGCGGGTGGGCGACATTGATTCGGGTCGGTTGTGGATGGTTCGCGGGGGTGTGGACAACTCCGGGGTGTGGAAGGGAAATCGGTTGACAGGGTCGGCGGATGGGGCGTGTTGGTGCCGGGTCAGGTCGGGCCGCTGATGGTGGCGCGGCGGATGGGACGGGATGGGCCGAGGATGGGACGGGGTGGGCGATGAGCTGGCAGGTTCGGGTTGTGCACAGTACCGGGTATCGCTACGACTCGCCGGCCGCGCAGTCGTTCAACGAGGTGCGGTTGACTCCGCGTACCGATCACCACCAGGTGGTGTTGTTCTCGCGGATCGACACGACGCCTGCGACGCGCATGTTCCGTTACAACGATTACTGGGGGACGTCGGTCACGTCGTTCGATCTGCATGCGCCGCACAGTGAACTCCAGGTTGTCGCCTATTCGGTCGTCGACACCGCCGATGAGCGCGAGCCGGTTCGGGAGGCGACGTGGAAGTCGGTGAAGGCCAATGATGTCGTCGATCAGTTCGGGGAGTTTCTTGAGCCAACCCGCTATACGCCCCGCGACTCCGAACTGCTCGCGGTCAGTAGGGAACTGCGTAGGGGCAACGATCCGGCGGACGCGGTGTTGGCGGCGAGCAACTGGGTGCACGAGCAGTTGACCTATCGGCCGGGCAGTACCGGCGTGCAGAGTTCAGCGGGGGATGCCTGGCGGTCCAAGGAGGGAGTGTGCCAGGACTACGCGCACATCACCCTGGTTCTGTTGCGTGCCATGGGAATTCCGGCTCGTTACGTGTCCGGGTACCTGCACACCAAGCCGGACGCCGATCTGGGGAAGGTCGTGCGCGCGGAAAGTCACGCCTGGGTCGAGGCGTGGACCGGCGGGTGGTGGGCGCATGATCCGACGAATGCGATCCCGGTGGGGCAGCGGCATGTCTGGGTCGCGCTCGGCCGCGACTACGCGGATGTCGCGCCGTTGAAGGGGATCTATTCGGGCTCGGGCGCGTCGGGGCTCGATGTCTCGGTGGAGATGTGCCGGTTGGCATGAGAGCTGCCGGCAGCCGATCCGCCGGCGTGAGGCCCAGCCGGCGAGGGTGACACGGGAGCGGATGCGGCGGCTGACCGGAGCGGCGATCGTGCTGGTGGGGGCGGTGGGGATGAGCAACGGGTGGTGAGCTGGGGTTTGCGCAGTTCAGGTCCGGTAAACTGGACGTGGCGGGCAGGATCACGTCTAACTCCGCACCGGACAGCGCTCCCCGCATGGGACGATGGGGCGCCCGGTTCACCACGTAAAAGGAATCTGAGTGAGCTCGTTCGCCGACACCACGTTCACGCCCCCGGAGCTGATCCGGAACTTCTGCATCATCGCGCACATCGACCACGGCAAGTCCACCCTGGCCGACCGGATGCTGCAGCTCACCGGCGTGGTCGACCCTCGGGCGATGCGCGCGCAGTACCTGGACCGGATGGACATCGAGCGTGAGCGCGGCATCACCATCAAGGCGCAGAACGTGCGACTGCCCTGGCAGGTCGCGGGCACCGATCATGTGCTGCACCTGATCGACACCCCTGGCCACGTCGACTTCACCTACGAGGTGTCCCGCTCGCTGGCCGCCTGTGAGGGCGCTGTCCTGCTGGTCGACGCCGCGCAGGGGATCGAGGCGCAGACCCTGGCCAACCTGTACCTGGCCATGGAGAACGACCTGACCATCATCCCGGTGCTGAACAAGATCGACCTGCCGGCGGCCGACCCGGACCGCTATGCGGCGGAGATCGGCAACATCGTCGGCTGCGAGCCCTCGGACGTGCTGCGGGTGTCGGCCAAGACCGGGCTCGGTGTGCGTGAGTTGCTCGACGAGGTGGTCAAGCAGGTCCCGGCGCCCCAGGGCGATCCGGACGCGCCGGCCCGCGCGATGATCTTCGACTCGGTCTATGACACCTATCGCGGCGTGGTCACCTACATCAGGGTGATCGACGGCAAGATCACGCCTCGCGAGCGGATCAAGATGATGTCGACCAAGGCCATCCACGAACTGCTGGAGGTCGGCATCATCTCGCCGGACCCCAAGCCCAGCACCGGCTTGGGTGTCGGTGAGGTCGGCTACCTGATCACCGGCGTGAAGGACGTCCGCCAGTCCAAGGTCGGCGACACGATCACCAGCGAACGGCATGGCGCGACCCAGGCGCTCGGCGGTTATCGCGAGCCCAAACCGATGGTCTACGCCGGCCTCTACCCGGTGGACGGGTCGGACTACCCGGAACTGCGCGAGGCGCTGGACAAGCTGCAGCTCAACGATGCCGCGCTGACCTACGAGCCGGAGACTTCGGCCGCGCTCGGGTTCGGGTTCCGCTGTGGCTTCCTGGGCCTGCTGCACCTGGAGATCACCCGCGACCGGTTGGAGCGCGAGGCCGGCCTCGACCTGATCTCCACTGCGCCGAACGTGGTGTACCGGGTGATCACCGACGACGGCAGCGAACACGTCGTGACCAACCCGGCGGAGTGGGTCGTCGGCAAGATGGCCGAGGTGTTCGAGCCGATCGTGAAGGTCACGGTGATCTCGCCGAGCGAGTTCGTCGGCGCGATCATGGAACTGTGCCAGGCGCGGCGCGGTCAGCTGGGCGGCATGGACTACTTGTCCGACACCCGGGTCGAGCTGCGCTACACGATGCCGCTGGCGGAGATCATCTTCGACTTCTTCGACGCGTTGAAGTCTCGCACCCGCGGTTATGCCTCGCTTGACTACGAGGAGGCGGGTGAGCAGGCGGCCGACCTGGTCAAGGTGGACATCCTGTTGCAGGGCGAGCCGGTCGACGCGTTCAGTGCGATCGTGCACAAGGACGCCGCCTACGCCTACGGGACCCGGATGGCATCGAAGCTGCGCGAACTGATCCCTCGCCAGCAGTTCGAGGTGCCGATCCAGGCCGCGGTCGGGTCGCGGGTGATCGCTCGGGAGACCATCAGGGCGATGCGTAAGGACGTGCTGGCCAAGTGCTACGGCGGTGACATCACCCGTAAGCGCAAGCTGCTGGAAAAGCAGAAGGAAGGCAAGAAGCGGATGAAGATGGTCGGCCGGGTCGAGGTGCCGCAGGAGGCCTTCGTCGCCGCGCTGTCCACCGACGAGGCACCGGACAAGGCCAAGAAGAAGTAGTCGGGGACGACACGCGGGGAATTGGGATCCACCCCACCGATCCCAAGGCCCCGCGGTGTCGTGCAACCCCGGCCCGCCTCTCCGGCGAATGCGTTTGCTTCGACGTGGCGAGGGGCCGTTCGGTTCCCTTCCGGTGGTGGGATGTTCGGGTCAGTCGCTGATTCGGTAGTCGAAGGTGTAGGTGTGC
>DASYBO010000521.1:0-2147 GCA_036500685.1 Pseudonocardiaceae bacterium
CCGGCGACGGCCGACCGGGAGATCGTGATCTCGCGGGTCATCGACGCCCCACGAGAGCTGGTGTTCGAGGCGTTCACCGAGGTCCGGCACCTGTCGCGGTGGTGGGGCCCGGACGGGTTCACCACCACCACGCGGTCCTTCGAGTTCCGCGAGGGCGGAACCTGGGACTTCGTGCAGCACGCCCCGGATGGCACCGACTTCCAGGAGTGGATCACCTGGACCGAGATCGTCCCACCGGAGCGGATCGCGATGGTGCACGGCGAGTCCCGTGAGGACCCCGACGCCTTCGAGTCGACCCTGGCCTTCGAGCCGCACGGCACCGCGACCCGGATCGTGATGCGCGCGGTCTTCCCCACCAAGCAACTGCGCGACCAGGCCGCGCAGCAGTACCACGCGACCGAGGCCGGCGAGCAGACGCTGAGCAGCCTGGCGGCCTACGTCGCCGAGATCGCCGAGATCGCCGAGAAGAAGGAGAGCCGCTGATGGCCGGGAAAGTGTTTGTCAGCGTGTCGATGTCGCTGGACGGCTTCAGCGCGCCCGAGTCGATGGACGGCATTCTCGCCACGCCCGAGCAGCGGGAGCAGGATCCGAGGCTGGGGCGCTGGATGGGGCAGTGGATGGAACTGCAGGGGTGGGTCTTCCCGCTGCGGTTCTTCCGCGAGAACGTGCACCTGGGCGAAGGCGGCGAGGAAGGCCGCGACAACGACATCGCCAAGGCGACCCACGAGCGCACCGGCGCAAGCGTCATGGGCAAGCGCATGTTCGACCTCGGTGAGGCGTCGTGGCCGGAGGAGGCGCCCTTCCACACTCCCGTGTTCGTCCTCACCCACCAGCGGCGCGATCCCTGGAAACGGCCGGGCGGGACGAGCTTCGAGTTCGTCAACGACGGCATCCACAGCGCGTTGGGTCAGGCCCGTGACGCCGCAGGCGACCGGGACGTCCGCATCGCGGGCGGCAGCGAGACGATCCTGGAGTACCTCAACGCCGGTCTGGTCGACGAGTTGTCGATCACGCTCTCGCCGGTGTTGTTCGGTGCGGGCACGCGCCTGTTCGAGGGCGTGGACGCGTCCAGGGTCGCTTTGGAGCCGGTCCGTTCGGAGGCGTCGTCGCGGGTGACGCACCTGACCTACGCCGTGCATGCACGGTAGCCGCGCCGCCACAACCACGGCGCAGGTCAGCCCGGGAAGGGGATCGCGGTGAACACGCCGTCGGGGTCGTAGTGCGATTTGACCGCCAACAGGCGGTCCGTGTTGATCCCGTAGGCATCCCGAGCCCGCTGATCACCGCGAGCCATGAGGTTGGCCCTGCCGCCGGGCAGCGCTTGCCCGTCAAAAAGTCGTTCGGTGTCGCGCACCCAGGCGGACTCGGCCGCGCCGTCGCCGTCGGCCCAGGATCCGAGGATCTCGACCACGAGGTGCTCGTCGCGGTACGGGAAGGCCGTCTCGGTCGCGGACACGCGGGTGGCCGCGCCGTGGGAGTGGTGCACGTTCAGCGCGCAGGTGGTGGGCATCGCATCCGCCGAGGCCACAAACGCGTCGATCGCGGTGTCGGTCAGGCTCGCCAGGGACCGGCTGGCGAGGTGGTAGTTGCGTCCCTTCGGAAACACCTCGTCCATCGCGTGCACGGCATCGGCCACCGCCCGCTCCCCCACATCCTCCAGCACGGGCTCGCCGAGCGCTCGCACCCTGGCGAGTTGCTCTGCGGCGTCGCGGGGGTCGCCCGCCCAGGTCGGGGCGGTGAACAACACCAGGCCACCCGGGGTATGGAGGAAACCGAACATCACGTCCAGCGCGTCGTCCGCCGACGCCATGAGTTCGCGCCAGCCCCGCAACACCGATCGCGCCTGATCCCACCCGAAGGCAAGCATGCCGGTCGTGACCGTCGCGAACGGGTGCAGGCGGGTCCGCACGCTGGTGACAACGCCGAAGTTGCCGCCCCCGCCGCGCAGGCCCCAGAACAGGTCGGCCTCGTGCTCAGGATCGGCGGTCACGACCCGGCCGTCGGCAAGGACGACCTCGGCCGAGAGCAGGTTGTCGACGCCGAGCCCGATCAGGCCGATCAGGGTTCCGTAGCCGCCGCCGAGCGTCAGACCGGTGAACCCGACCGAGCCGACCGTCCCCACCGCGGCCGCCAACCCGTGCGGACGC
>DASYBO010000522.1:0-19353 GCA_036500685.1 Pseudonocardiaceae bacterium
GGCCAGATCCGGCCGCGCCCGCAGCAGCTCGACCAGCATGGTCTCGCTCTGCTCGCGCAGCCAGTCGGCAAGTGAGGTGCCGGACACTCTGACCAGCGTATCGGGCGCGTCGCGGCGTTGGTGGGGACCGGTGGTGCGCGCGGCGATGACCTTCGGCAAACTGGTGGGGTCAGGTGAGCCGAGGAGGAGCCCGTGGCCAGGAACAAGACCGACAAGACGCGCAAGGCGAACCGGTTTCTGACCGACCCGCACTGGCCTGCCGACGTGTCCCGCGACGAGCACGCGGTCACCGAGCTCGTCGCCGACCGGCAGGGGTCGCTCTCGCCCTTCGGCGACCTCGCCTTCCCGCTGCCCGAGGAGGAGCTGCCCTACGTGCACCCGGTCACGGTGATCAACCGCTGAGCCGGGGCTCACAGCAGGGCCCGGTCCGATGATTCCGGGGTCGGCCGGAGGCTAGTGTCGCGGCATGGCCTTATCGATCAGGGCATCGATCAAGGCATCGACGGAAGACCTGCGAGGAGTTGCGATGCCGGTACCCGGTCCGGGCTATTCGATCACGGTCCGGCTGGAGGCGCCGGCCTCGGCGAGCGCCGCCGGGGACCTGACCTCCGCCGTTGGCAACGTCGGCGGTGTGATCACCGCGTTCGACGTGGTCGAGTCGCACAGTGACTCGGTGGTCGTCGACATCACCTGCAACGCCACATCGGCCGACCACGCGAAGGTGATCACCGACGCGCTGGTCGCGCTGCCGGGCGTCCGGGTGCGCCAGGTGTCCGACCGGACCTTCCTGATCCACCTCGGTGGCAAGATCGAGGTCACCGCCAAGGTGCCGCTGCGCAACCGCGACGACCTCTCCCGCGCGTACACGCCCGGCGTGGCCCGGATCTGTCAGGCGATCGCCGCGAATCCGGACGACGCGCGCAGGCTGACCATCAAGCGCAACACCATCGCCGTGGTCACCGACGGTTCGGCCGTGCTCGGCCTCGGCAACATCGGCCCGGCCGCCGCGCTGCCGGTGATGGAGGGCAAGGCCGCGCTGTTCAAGAAGTTCGGCGAGGTCAACGCCTGGCCGGTGTGCCTGGACACCCAGGACACCGAGGAGATCATCCGCACCGTCGAGCTGATCGCGCCGGTCTACGCCGGGATCAACCTCGAGGACATCGCCGCACCGCGCTGCTTCGAGATCGAGCGACGGCTGCGCGACAAACTGGACATCCCGGTCTTCCATGACGACCAGCACGGCACCGCGATCGTGGTGGTCGGCGCGCTGCGCAACGCGCTGCGGGTGGTCGACAAGGACATCAGCCAGTGCAAGATCGTGGTCTGCGGCGCAGGCGCGGCGGGTTCGGCGATCATCCGGCTGCTGCTGCACAAGAAGCCCGGCGACATCCTGGCCGTCGACATCGACGGCATCGTGCACGGTGGGCGGGAGAACCTGGACCCCAACCTGCGGTGGCTGGCCGAACACACCAACGCCGACAACGTGCGCGGTTCGATCAAGGACGCGCTGGTCGGTGCCGACGTGTTCATCGGCGTCTCGGCCCCGAACCTGTTCGGCGCGGACGAGGTCGCCACGATGAACTCGGACGCGGTGGTGTTCGCGCTGGCCAACCCGGACCCGGAGATCGACCCGATCGAGGCGCAGAAGCACGCATCGGTCGTGGCCACCGGTCGCAGCGACTACCCGAACCAGATCAACAACGTGCTGGCCTTCCCCGGTGTGTTCCGCGGTCTGCTCGACGCACAGGCGCGCACCATCACCGACAACATGCTGCTGGCCGCCGCCGACGCCATCGCCGAGGTGGTCGAGCCGGACCGGCTGAACGCCTCGTTCATCGTGCCCAGCGTGTTCGACCCGAGGGTGGCAACCGCGGTCGCCGAGGCCGTCGCGCGTGCGGTGGAGGACGAGCGCGGCTGACCCGCGCCTAACATCGTCACGTGAAGGAATTCAGCCACCTGGACGAGGCCGGGGCGGCGCGGATGGTCGATGTCTCCGAGAAGGCCGTCACGGCCCGCACGGCGGTCGCCACCGGGGTGCTGCGCACGACGCCCGAGGTGATTTCTCTGCTGCGCTCGGACGGACTGCCCAAGGGCGACGCGCTGGCCACTGCCCGGATTGCCGGCATCATGGCGGCCAAACACACCCCGGACATCGTGCCGCTGGCCCACCCGATCGCGCTGACCAGCGTCAAGGTCGACCTGTCGCTGGGCGAGGCCGAGGTGTACATCACCACGACCGTGCGCACGGCGGACCGGACCGGGGTGGAGATGGAGGCGCTGACCGCGGTCGCGGCAGCCGGCCTTGCCCTGCACGACATGGTCAAGGCGGTCGATCCGGCCGCGATACTGGACGGGGTGCGGGTGGAACGCAAGGACGGCGGCAAGACCGGCACCTGGACGAGGGCGAGCAGCGATGAGTGAGAACCCAGGCAGGATCCCCGTCGAGGAGGCGGCCGAGGCCGCCGCCGTTCAGGCGAGCGGTCACCGCGCGGCGCGGACCGCGCGCGTCGTCGTGGCCTCCAACCGGGCCGCTGCCGGCGTCTACCCGGACCGCACCGGTCCGGTCATCGTGGACTGGCTGGCCGGCCGCGGCTGCGCCGTTGGCGACCCGATCGTGGTGCCGGACGGCGATCCGGTGGCCGGCGCGCTCAAGGAGGCCGTCGCGGCCGGCGTCGACGTGGTCATCACCACCGGCGGCACCGGTATCAACCCGACCGACCGCACACCCGAGGCGACCCGGTCGGTGCTGGACTACGAGGTGCCCGGCCTTGCCGACGCGATCCGCGCGTCCGGCGGGCCGAAGGTGCCGACCTCGGTGTTGTCACGGGGGGTCGCGGGCGTCGCAGGGCACACGCTGATCGTCAACCTGCCGGGGTCGACCGGCGGGGTCGCGGACGGGCTGCGGGTGTTGGACGGTGTGCTGGAACACGCGCTCGACCAGTTGCACGGCGGCGACCACAAGCCCAAGCACGATCATGGGCCGAACAAAGCCGAGGTGCGCAGGGCGGCGGTGACCGAGGAGACGCTGTCGGTCGACGAGCACGCGGCCCTCGTCAACGACGAGGCGGCCGGTGCGGTCGTCACCTTCTCAGGGGTGGTGCGCGATCACGACGGTGGCCGCACCGTGCGGGAGCTGGAGTACGTCGGGCATCCGAGCGCGGTGGACGTGGTGGCCGAGGTCGCCGCCGATATGGCCACCCGGCCGGGGATCAGGGCCATCGCGGTCAGTCACCGGCTCGGCCTGCTGTCCATTGGGGACGTCGCGTTGGCTGCCGCGGTGTCCGGGGATCACCGCGCCGCCGCGTTCGAGGTCTGCTCGGACCTTGTCGACGAGGTGAAACGCCGGCTTCCGGTGTGGAAGCGCCAGGTTTTCGGTGACGGCGACGAAGAGTGGGTCAACATGCCGTAAGTCCACATTGGACTAAGCAGGAGACCGGTTCGGCCCCGGCAGACCGGATGTCCGGAGTCTGCCGGGGCCGCGCCACGAATCAGTTGACCGTAAGGGTCACTTGGTGACGAGCGACTGGCCCGGGAAGATCAGGTTCGGGTTCGCCACGACGGTCTTGTTCTTGTCCCACAGGCCCTGCCAGCCACCGGCGACGTTCAGCTTCTGCGCGATGTTGGACAGGGTGTCGCCGCTCGCGACGGTGTAGTCGCCGTTGGGCGCGCTCTGCGGAGCGGCAGTGGTGGCCGGAGCGGCAACCGCTGCCTTGTGGGTGGCCTTCTTGGTGGTGGTGGTCGGCGCGCTGCTGTGCGCGGTGTAGTGCGCACTGCTGCCGCCACGGCTGCCACAGTTCGGCCACGGCGAGGTGCCGCGAGCCGCGGCAACGTGCTCGGCCACCGCGATCTGCTGCTCACGGGTGGCGTTCGCCGGGCTGCCGGTGCCGCCGTTGGAGTGCCAGGTGCCCATGTCGAACTGGAGGCCACCGTAGAAGCCGTTGCCCGTGTTGATGCTCCAGTTGCCGCCACTCTCGCACTGGGCGATAGCGTCCCAGTTGATGTTGCTGGTGGCAGCGCTGGCCGGGGTCGCGGCGATCGACAGCGGCACGGCCACGATGGCACCGGCTACGACGACCTTGGCAATGCCACGAACGGCACGGGACTGCTTGCGGTGCTTGCCTGCGAAAGAAACCATTTCCCTCTCTGCCTACCGCGCCTGCTATCGATCCACGGGGGTCGAGCCTGGTTTTCGGCTCGGCCTGGTTGTAGGCCGATTGCGTTCACGGACGCTTGCGCATCCGCTAGCCCCGCGCCCCTGTCCGGAAGTTGTCTCTCACTCGGGGTTGGTTCCCAGGGAGCCCGTTGGACAGGGTTTGGCGCACGGACTTCCCGGGTATTACAGCGGTTGGTCGGGGCCAACCGAATAGCGACGGTACGTAACTCCGGCCGAGATGGAAATTTATCAAGCTGTGACGGTCGTCACAGTAACGTCACGCAACCCCTCCCGATCAGGCTTGTTTCTGCAGGTCAAATGGTCGTTATCAAGTCGTTTCCTGGCCGCTGTACATCACGCAATGTCACCGGTTTTTGGGATCTGGCTCACGTGGAGGACCCCCTTGCGCCGTTAGTGGGACCCCGTTATACGTGCGTGATCGTGCGCGAAATAGTGGTTCCAGAGGGCCGAATTGGCGTTGACAAAACGCGAAACTTCGTTTTCGAAGCGCCTAAATGAAGATCGAACGAAGCAATACGGAAAGTGCTGGAGTGACTCCAGTTTCACATTGCGGAAAACACAATCGCGAGGAAAGATGAGTTAAGAAAGCTTGCGCCGCTGGTCAGCGAGGTGACCGGCGGCGCGATGGGGTTTGTGTCCAGTTGTGTGCGCGATGACGTGTTCAGCCGCCAGCGAACGGGGGCAGTACGTCCAAATCGGCCTGATCCGACATGGTGACGGCGCGATCGCGTACGGCAACTCCGTCAAGTAGGAAGCTGCACCCCGTGAGCACCTTGGCGAAACCGTGTCCGCGCTTCTCGCGCAGCAGGTCCAGCACATCGTCCACACTGGGCGCCGCCGGCAGCGTGAGGTGTTCCTCGGTCACTCCGGCCGCGGCGCGCGCGCCCGCGAAGTAACGGATCCGAACCGTCAGCACTGTCAGCCTCCGATGGCGCTCATCGGCCGAATCGGCTGGGCGAAGCCGTCGGCGTTGATCTGGTGGCCGGCCAGTTTGGTCCACATGCCGCCGCGCCACAGGTTCGCGATCTGCTCGTCGTCCGCGCCGGAGCGCAGTGCGGCCCGCAGATCCGTTTCACCCGTGGCGAAAAGACAGTTGCGCATCTGGCCGTCGGCGGTCAGCCGGGTGCGTTCGCAGTCGCCGCAGAAGGGCCGGGTCACCGAACCGATCACGCCGACCTCGCCGGGCCCGCCGTCGACCAGCCACCGCTCGGCGGGTGCGCCGCCGCGCGGGGACGGGCTCGGGGTGAGCCGGAACCGCTTGGCCAGCAACGCAAGGATCTCCTCGGCCGTGATCATGTTCGCCCGATCCCAGCCGTGCTGGGGATCCAGCGGCATCTGTTCGATGAACCGGAGCTGATAACCGTTGCGCAGACAGTACTCCAGCAGATCGACGGCCTCGTCCTCGTTCACGCCGCGCAGCAATACTGCGTTGACTTTCACAGGAGAGAGTCCGGCGGCCTTGGCCGCGGCAAGGCCTGCGTGCACGTCGGCGAGCCGGTCGCGTCGGGTGATCTCGGCGAATCGATCCTGCCGCACGGTGTCCAGCGAGACGTTGATCCGGTCGAGTCCGGCCGCCACCAGCGAGGCCGCCCTGCGGGCAAGGCCGATCCCGTTGGTGGTCATGGAGATCCGGGGGCGCGGCGCCAGCGCCGCGCTCGCCGCGACGATCCGCTCGACGCCCTTGCGCAGCAGCGGTTCGCCGCCGGTGAACCGTACGTCGGTGATGCCGAGGCGGGTGACCCCGATGCGTACCAGTCGAATCAGCTCGTCGTCGCTGAGCAGGTCGGATCCGGGCAGCCAGTCGAGGCCGTCGGCCGGCATACAGTATGTACAGCGCAGGTTGCACCGGTCGGTCAGCGAGACGCGCAGATCGGTCGCGACCCGACCGAAGGTGTCCACAAGGGCTGGTGTTTCCGGCCGGATGGCCGTCGTCGTGCCCGGCACGACCGGTATACCGAGGTCAACCGCAGTCACGACAACGAGCCTAACCGCCTGGGTGGGGGTAGAACCCGCCCGATATCGCGTGGAACACACTGATCCGTCTGGGGTTCCGCGCCTGCGGGTCGAACGCGATCTTGGTGCCGCAGACGCGGAGATGCGATCGATCACGGCTCGATCACGAGTCGAGTCTTCGTCGAATATTGCCGGGGACCCGGTCGACTGCCCGGCATCGCCGATTTCCGGCTACTATGTCTCTATGAGGAAGTGAGTTAGCGCGCTAGCCTCTTAGTTGCTAAGATTGCTTGTGTGCTGAGCGGAGCGGGTGGAACATGACAGGCGCAACGGACCCATCGGGCGAAGGATCGGTCCCGCAGGACGTCAAGGAGCGTTTGGCCGCCCTCAGCCGTGAACTCAGCGGCGCGACCGTGCTCTTCCACGCCCAGATCGCCGAGCAGGTCGGCCTCTCGCCGACCGACCACAAATGCCTCGACCTTGCGCTGCGGGCCGAGCACCCGCTGACCGCTGGCCAGATCGCCGAGCGCTCCGGCCTGTCGACCGGCGCGGTGACCGGCGTCATCGACCGCCTCGAACGGGCAGGCTACGTGCGCCGCGTGCGCGACCCGCACGACCGCCGCAAGGTGCTCGTCGAGGTGTCCAAGAGCAACCTGGCCGCCTACGGCGACGCGTTCGACGGCCTCTGGCACGCCCTTGACCGCGCTCTGGCCAACTACACCTCGGACGAGCTGAAGGCGATCGAGCGCTACATCACCGAGATGATCAGCGTGCTGCAATCGGAGGCGCACCGCCTCGCCGCGCGTAATTGAACGGATAGCAGAACGATCGGGTTACCGGGTGCCCGGCGACGGTGACAGTTCCTCGTACGCGGCGATATCGTTCCGCGCGTGCCGCAATTTCGACTTTCCGAGGCCGCCCGCCTGCTCGGCGTCAGCGATGACACCGTGCGCAGGTGGGTCGATGCCGACCTGATCCCCGCGGGTACCGACGCGGCCGGACGCAAAATCGTCGAAGGGGCCGATCTGGCCGCCTTCGCCAAGAAACAGGCGTCCGAAGTGGCCGATCCGACCGGAGTGGGGCGTTCGGCGCGCAACCAGTTCGTCGGTCTGGTCACCGAGGTGACGGCGGACAAGGTGATGGCTCAGGTCGAAATGCAGTGCGGTCCGCATCGGGTGGTCTCACTGATGAGCGCCGAAGCGGTCCGAGAACTCGGACTTGAGCCCGGCGTGCTCGCGGTCGCGGTCGTCAAGTCCACCCACGTCGTCATCGAAACGCCTGGAGGCCGATCGTGAAGAAGCTTGCCGTGGTGTTGGTCGCTGGGGCGGCCCTGCTCGCCGGCTGTGGGGGGACCTCAACCGGGTCCTCCGGCAGCACGTCGTCGGCGCCACCCAAGCCGTCCGGCAAGGTGCAGGTGCTCTACGCGGCGTCGCTGGAGAACCTGATGAACAAGGATCTCGGCTCCGCGTATTCCAGCTCGACCGGCGTGGGGTTCGACGGCACGCCGGCCGGATCGACCGAACTGGTCAGCGACATCAAGGGCAAGATCAAACCGGCCGACGTCTTCATCAGCGCCAGCACCGACGCGAACACCGGCCTGATGGGAGCGTCCAACGGCGACTGGGAGGACTGGTACGCGACGTTCGCGACCGCGCCGCTGGTGATCGGCTACAACCCGAACAGCAAGTTCGCCAACGACCTGAAGACCAAGCCCTGGCAGCAGGTCGTCACCGAGCCGGGTTTCCTGTTCGGCAGCACCGACCCGAAGCTGGACCCGAAGGGCAAGCTGGGCGCGCAGGCATTGCAGAAGGTGAGCCTGCCGACCACCACCGCCCAGGTCTTCCCTGAGGAGCAGCTGGTCGGCCGGTTGCAGGCGGGTCAGTTGGACGCGGGCTTCTTCTACTCCAGTGAGGCCGCTGACGCGAAGATCCCGACCGTCACCCTGGGCAGCGTGCAGTTGAAGGCCACCTACACGGTGTCCGTGCTGAACAACGCGCCGAACCAGGCGGCCGCGATCAGCTTCGTGAACTACCTGCTCGGCAGCGACGGCCTTGCCCTGCTGCGCAAGCACGGCCTTACCGTGCAGCCGGTCAAGGTGACCGGCACCGCGTCGAAGGAGCCAGCCGGTTTGCAGGCGGTTCTTGGCGGCAAGTAAGACTCGCGAACACCGGGCCCTGCCGCACGTCGGCCGGGCCCGGTCGAGTCCGTTCCGCACGCCGCTGCCCTGGTTGGCGGCGCTGCTCCTGCTCTACCTGTTGGTGCCGATCGTCGCGTTCGTCCTGCGCATCCCTGGCACCAACCCGTCGGACATGGCCGCGCCAGGGGTGGGCGACGCGCTGTGGGTTTCGGTGGCAACGGCGAGCATCGCCACCGTCGTGGTGACGGTTCTCGGAGTGCCGCTGGGATACCTGCTCGCGCACTCGCGCAGTCGCATCGCGACGGTGCTCGGCGTGCTGGTGCAGCTGCCGCTGGCGCTGCCACCGCTGATGAGCGGCATCCTGCTGGTGTTCCTGGTCGGACCGTACGGGCCTTTCGGCCGATTGTTCGGCGGCACACTGACCGACGACATGACCGGCATCGTGCTGGCGCAGATCTTCGTTGCCGCACCGTTCCTCGTGGTCGCGGCGCGCGCCTCGTTCGCCGCGGTGGACCCGGCTCTTGAGGACGTCGCGGCGACGCTCGGGCACGGCGCGGCCTCCCGCGCGCTGCGGGTCGCGCTGCCCAGCGCGGGTCGCGGGGTGCGCGCGGGCATGCTGCTGGCCTGGCTGCGGGCCTTCGGCGAGTTCGGCGCGACCGTTGTGCTGGCCTACCACCCGTACTCGCTGCCGGTGTTCGTCTACGTGCAGTTCAGCAGCAGTGGCCTTGCCGCGACGACGATCCCGGTGGCGGTCACCCTTGTGGCGGCCCTTGTCGTACTGCTGCTGGCGGAACGCTGGCCGACCAGGCGCGTGCACCGCCGCGCCGCGATCACCCTGCCGCCGCCGCGCAGGCCGACCACCGCGACCAGTCCCCGACTGGACTTCGAGCTGACCGCGACGCTCGGCGAGTTCCGGGTCGACGTGCGGCACAGTGGACAGGGCCGGCACCTCGCGCTGCTCGGCGCGTCCGGCGCCGGCAAGTCGGCGACGCTGCGCATGCTGGCCGGGCTGCTGGTGCCGGAGTCGGGTTCGGTGCGGCTGGACGGGGTCGAGGTCAACGGGTTGCCGGCGGAGCGGCGCGGCATCGGCTACCTGCCGCAGGATTCGACGCTGCTGCCGCACCTGCGGGTGTGGGAGCAGATCACGTTCGGCATCGGCGCGGATCCGGCGCTCGGCGCGTACTGGCTGTCCCGGTTGAAGCTCGACGGGCTCGCCGACCGCTACCCGAACCAGCTCTCCGGCGGCCAGGGGCGCCGGGTGGCGATGGCGCGGGCGCTGGTGCGGCAGCCGGCGATGCTGCTGCTCGACGAGCCGTTCACCGGGTTGGACACGCCCGTGCGCGACGAACTGCGCAGGGTGCTGCGCACCATGCAGCGGGAGACCGCGCTGACGACCGTGCTGGTCACGCACGACCCTGAGGAGGCCGCGCTGCTGGCCGACGAGGTGATGCTGCTCGCGGACGGGCGCGTGTTGCAGGCCGGGCCGACGCACGCGGTGCTCGCGCATCCGGCGACGCCGCAGGCCGCGCGGCTGCTCGGCATCCGCAATCTGGGTACCGGTACCCGCACCGATACCGGGCTGCGCGCCGGTGACCTGCACATTCCGCTGGCCGACGGGCCGGGCCGCCCCGGCGAACCGGTGTCCTGGTGCGTGCGGCCGGAGGATGTGGTGGTCGGCGAGAACGGGCGGCATCCGGCGACCGTTGTCGACGTGGTGGCGCTGGGGCCGGTCACCGAGCTGACGCTGGAACTGGCCGGCGGCGGCGAACTCGCGGCGACCACCGCGAACGGCCACGGGTTGGCGGTCGGGTCGCGGGTCGGCGTCGACATCAGGCCGGACGCGCTGACCGTGTGGCCGGAGGGCACCGCCGAGACCGGCGCGGGATCATAGGGCCATGACCGAGCCGAAGCGCTGGAACTACCTGATGGACATGGACGGTGTCCTCGTGCACGAGGAGCACCTGATCCCGGGAGTCGACAAGTTCCTTGCCGAGCTGATCGCCGAGGAGATCCCGTTCCTGGTGCTCACCAACAACTCGATCTACACCGCCCGCGACCTGCGCGCGCGGCTGCTGCGCACCGGTCTGGACATTCCGGAGAGGTCGATCTGGACCTCCGCGTTGGCCACGGCCAAATTCCTCGACTCGCAGCGGCCGGGCGGGTCCGCGTACGTGATCGGCGAGGCCGGGCTGACTACGGCCCTGCACAACGTCGGCTACGTGCTGACCGAGAGCGAACCGGACTACGTGGTGCTCGGCGAGACCCGCACCTACAGCTTCGAGTCGATCACCAAGGCGATCCGGCTGGTCGAGGGCGGTGCGCGGTTCATCGCGACCAACCCGGACGAGAGCGGACCGAGCCGCGAAGGCCTGTTGCCGGCCACCGGCGCGGTCGCCGCGCTGATCGAGCGGGCGACCGGCCGGGAGCCGTACTACGTCGGCAAACCCAACCCGTTGATGATGCGCTCCGCGCTGCGCGCGCTGGGCACGCACTCGGAGAACACGCTGATGATCGGCGACCGGATGGACACCGACGTGCGGTCCGGGTTGGAGGCCGGCCTGCAGACGATCCTGGTGCTGTCCGGCATTTCCGGTGCCGGCACGGAGGAACGCTTCCCGTACCGGCCCTCGATGGTGATCGACTCGGTGGCCGACCTGATCGGCAGGGTCGCCGACCCGTTCAGTTCACCAGGCGACCGGTAGCCGGTACACGCCGCTGATCGCGACGGTGTCCTTGTAGGGCAGGTCGTCGAGGTCGGCGGTGAGCCGCAGTGTGGGCATCCGGCGCAGCAGCGTGCGGAAGGTGATCTCCAGTTCGGCCCGCGCGAGGTTCTGGCCGAGGCACTGGTGGATGCCGTAACCGAAGGAAACGTGGTGCCGATCGCCGCGGTGCACGTCGAAATCGGCCGCGTCAGGGAAGCTCGCGTCGTCCCGGTTGGCCGAGCCGAGCGAGAGCATCACGCCGTCATCCGCCTTGATGGTGACGCCACCGATCTCGATGTCCGCCTTGGCGAAACGCGGCAGGCCGTCGATGATCGGTTGGTAGCGCAGCATTTCCTCGATGGTCCTGACCACAAGGTCGGGGTCGGCCTCCAGTTCGGCGAAGGCGCCGGGCTTGCGCAGCAGGGCGATCGTGCCCAGCGCGATCATGTTCGACGTGGTCTCGTGGCCGGCCAGCAGCAGCAACATGCCCATCCCGACCAGCCCCCCGTGCGTGAACACGCCGGTCTCCCGGTTGCGCACGATCAGCCTGCCGAGCAGGTCGTCGCCCGGCTCGCGTTCCTTGCCGCTGATCAGATCGTCCATGAACTCGTGCAGCGCGTCCAGGGCCGCGCGCTGTTCCTGTGGTGTGCTGGTCGAGCGGAGCAGGATCTGGGTGTGCTCCTGGAAGAACGTGCGGGTCTCGGTCGGCACGCCGAGCAGTTCGCTGATCACCATGGCCGGCACCGGAGCGGCCAGGTCGGTGAACAGGTCCCCTTCATCGCCTGCGGCCTGCATCGCATCGATTCGCTCGTCCACGATCTGCTGGATGCGCGGGCGCAGTTCGGCCATGCGGCGCACGGTGAACTCGTTGACCACCATCCGCCGTGGCGCGCTGTGTTCCGGTAGGTCAAGGCCGATCAGGGATTTGCCGAGGTCGGCAAGTCCCTTGCGCAGCTCCTGCTGCACCGGCGAGCGCAGCGGGAATCGCGGGTCGTCGCGGTCGGAGCTGATCCGGCTGTCGGCGAGCAGCGCGCGCACGTGGGCGTACTGCGTGACCAGCCAGACCTCGTGGCCCGTGGCCAGCATCACCCTGCTGATGGGCTCCTCGGTGCGCAGCCGGGCGTAGTCCTCGGGCGGATCCAGCGGGCAGCGTCGTGCCAGCGGGTAATCCAGTGGCTTTGTCATACCTGACCCCCTCAGATCGGTAACTAGTGAAAGTCTCCGTCAAAAAGTAGTAGCTGTCAATATTCGCGCGGGGTGCGCGGCGAAGGGGCCGACATGGCGCCTATGGTTTTGGTGTGGATGAGGAGGGTGACCGCGCGGGGGCGGTACGCACCACCTACGTCATCGGGGACGTGCACGGGCATCGCGACGAGCTGATCGAGGCGTTGACCGACACCGGCCTGCTTGACGGGGAAGCCTGGTGCGGCGGCAACGCGCGCCTGTGGTTTCTCGGCGACTTCTTCGACCGGGGCCCAGACGGTTCCGGCGTGCTGGAGCTGGTGATGCGGCTGGCCGAGCAGGCCCCCGAACAGGGTGGCGAAGTGCACTGCCTGCTGGGCAACCACGAGATTCTGGCGATGGGCATGCATCGCTTCGGCGGCAAGGAAGTGCCCTCCGAGTTCGGCCCGCGCAGCTTCGAACGCAGCTGGCGGCTCAACGGCGGTCAAGAGGCCGACCAGGAAGCCCTTACCGACGAGCAAGTCGAATGGCTGATCACCCGCCCGGTGCTGGCGCTCGACGGCAACCATCTGCTGATGCACTCGGACACGGTCGAGTACTTCAGTTGGGGCGAGACGATCGAGGAGATCAACGCGGGCGTCGCGGAGGTGCTCGCCGGTGACGACATCGCCGACTGGTGGGAATGCTGGCGCAGGATGACCACCCGCTACGCCTTCCGAGGGCAGCACGGGCCGGAGGTCGCCGACCAGATGCTCGGCAGCCTCGGCGGCGAGCAGATCGTGCACGGCCACAGCGTCATCGCCGACCAGCTCGGCATCCAGCCGGACGAGGTCGACGGGCCGTATCTGTACGCGGAGGGCAAGGTGCTCGGCGTGGACGGCGGCCTGTTCGTCGGCGGCCCGTGCCTGGTCGTCGAGCTACCCTTCGTCGAAACGGACTGATCTTTCCCGCCGCGACTCTCGACTCGATCGGTCGCTCGGACCAGGATGGTGTGCGGCGTCACACACCAGGAGGAGCGTCATGTCGGCAACCTCATACGCATCGGGCACCTCGGACGTGCCGCTGCTCGGCGACACCATCGGCGCCGACTTCGACCGCACCGTGCGCGCGCACGGCGAGCGGGACGCGCTGATCGAGTTCAGCACCGGACGTTCCTGGACGTATCGGGAACTCGCGGTCGACGTGAACGCGGTCGCGCTCGGCCTGTTGCGCGGCGGCATCGGCAAGGGCGACCGGGTCGGCATCTGGGCCCCCAACTGTGCCGAGTGGACACTCACCCAGTACGCGACCGCGAAGATCGGCGCGATCCTGGTCAACATCAACCCGGCCTACCGCGCGCACGAACTGGAGTACGTGCTCAACCAGGCCGGCATCCGCCTGCTGATCGCGGTGTCCAAACACAAGACCTCGGACTACGCGGCCATGATCGCCGAAGTCCGCCCGCGCTGCGCGGCGCTGACCGACGTGATCCTCGTCGACGGTCCCGAGTGGACGGACATGGTCGCGCTCGGCCGCGAACAGGATGTCGCGGAACTGGCCGAGATCGAACAGACGCTCTCCGCCGACGACGCGATCAACATCCAGTACACCTCGGGCACCACCGGCTTCCCCAAGGGCGCGACGCTGTCGCACCACAACATCCTGAACAACGGCTATTTCGTCGGCGAGCTGTGCCACTACACCGAGCAGGACAAGATCTGCATCCCGGTGCCCTTCTACCACTGTTTCGGCATGGTGATGGGAAACCTGGCCGCGACCAGCCACGGCGCCTGCATGGTGATTCCGGCGCCCGCGTTCGAACCGAAGACCACCCTGCGCGCGGTGGCCGCGACCCGCTGCACGTCCTTGTATGGCGTGCCGACGATGTTCATCGCCGAACTCAACGAACCCGACTTCGCCACGTTCGACCTGTCCAGCCTGCGCACCGGCATCATGGCCGGTTCGCCGTGCCCGGTCGAGGTGATGAAGCAGGTGATCGACAAGATGGGCATGACCGAGGTGTCCATCTGCTACGGCATGACCGAGACCTCGCCGGTGTCCACCCAGACCCGCAGCGACGACTCGCTGGAGCGCCGAGTCGGCACGGTCGGCCGGGTCGGGCCGCATCTCGAAGTGAAGATCGTCGACCCGGAAACCGGTCTGACCGTGCCGATGGGCGAACCCGGTGAACTGTGCACTCGGGGATATTCGGTGATGTTGGGCTACTGGGAACAGCAGGACAAGACCGCCGAGGCGATCGACGCGGCACGCTGGATGCACACCGGCGACCTCGCCGTCATGGACGAGGACGGATACGTGAGCATCACAGGGCGGATCAAGGACATGGTGATCCGCGGCGGCGAGAACATCTATCCGCGCGAGATCGAGGAGTTCCTCTACACCCACCCGGACATCCTGGACGCCCAGGTGATCGGCGTCCCGGACGAACGCTACGGCGAGGAACTGATGGCCTGGCTCAGGTTGCGCCCCGGCGCGGCCGAGATCACCGCCGAGTCGCTGCGCGAGTTCTGCGCCAACAAGCTGGCGCACTACAAGATTCCGCGCTACGTGCACATCGTCGAGGAATTCCCGATGACCATCACCGGAAAGATCCGCAAGGTCGAGATGCGCGAACGCGCAGCCGACATCCTCGGATCCTCCAGTTAGGACGCATCAGCGGATGGCGACGAGCACGGTGTCGTCGCCGGACTGCCAGACCGGGCCGACGGCGCTGAAACCGGCCGCGCGCAACAGTTCGCCGTGTTCGGCCGGGCTCAGCGAGTTGCCGCCGTGGTGGGCGATGGCGCGTTCGGAGCGCTGGGTGATCAGGTTGGCCAGTTCCGGTTCGGCCTTGGCCGCGGCCCACCACTGGCCCCAGTCCTCGTTGTCGGTGTTGCCGATGCGCGTCCTGCGGCCCTCCTTGACCAGGTGCGTGAGCTCGTTGAGGCGCGGGTCGCCTGCCGGCATGTGGTCGCCGTTGACGAAAACGCCGCCAGGGCGGATGCGCGCCGCGAGCGTGCGGTAGAGCGCGGCAAGCGGCTCCGGGTCCAGCCAGTGCAACGCGGTGGTGGACACGGCCGCGTCGATCACGGCGGGGACCTGTTCGGGCAGGTCGTCGGCGCCGAGGTCGCCGTCGACGAACTCGACGCGGTAGCCGTAGCGGGCCCGGCCGAGCGCGAGCAGCAGCGGGTCGGCGTCGACGCCGATCACGCGCAGGCCGGGGAGCCGGTCGGCCAGTCGCGCGGACAGTGAGCCGGGACCGCAGCCGAGGTCGAGCACGGTGGCCCCGACCACCGGTTGGGCCGAGCGCAATACCTCGCCCACCACGTCGCCGATCACCGCGAACCGCTCCTCGCGGTCGGTGATGTAGAACTCTTGCTGGGCGTCCCAACGGCTGACCCAGGACCGCGCGAACTGTGCATCAAGGGTGGTCGTCATCACTACTCCATCACTGGCGATATGCTTAATGACAGTGATGAACCTAGTCGGAGGAGGGTGACTGGTCAAGTGGAATTCGACAGTCACACAAGCGGGGTCGTACTGGCGACGGTCGAGGCGGTCAACGCGGTCGCGCCGGGCTGGTCGCGCGGGAAGCAGTACACGCCGCCGACCGGCGATGAGCTGCGCGATGCGGTGATCAAGGCGTTGAACAGCGGCACCCGCCGGGTCAAACCGGACCCGACCGAGGCCGAGATCACCGAGCTCGCCGGCTATCTCGGCGAGCTACGAGTGGTGTTCGGGTTGCTGGACATGGACGACCTCGACGGGGCGTGCGAACTGGTCAACACGATCCTGGTCGAGACCAAGGCCACGCCGATGCTCTCCCGGCACGACGGCGAACCGTGGCACATCCATTTCCACTCCCGCGAGGCGTCCTGGTCGCAGGGCTGGGCCGGGTCGATGGCGACCGCGCTGGCCATGGTGCTCGGCAGCGCGACGGCCGACCGGCTCGGCCTGTGTTCCGCGTCCGGCTGCGACCGGGCATACGTGGACACTTCGCGCAACGGCGCGCGCCGCTTCTGTTCCACCGCCTGCCAGAACCGCGTCAAGGCCGCCACATTCCGGGAACGGCAACGCAATGCCGTCCCGTAGCTACAGTGGTCGAGTGGCGCTGACCGTGGGATTCGATCTGGACATGACGCTGATCGACGCGCGCCCCGGCATGGTCTCCTGCATGGCCGCACTGGCTCAGGAGACCGGATTCGACCTCGACGGCGAGTACTTCGCGGCCAACCTCGGCCCGCCGCTGGCCCACATGCTGGCCGATTCCGGCGTGCCCGAGGCGCGGATCGAGGAGCTGGTCGCGCGCTTCCGCGAGCTGTACCCGCCGATCGTGATCCCCGGCACCGTCGCGCTACCCGGCGCGGACGCGGCACTGCGCGCGGTTCATGAACTGGGCGGCCGGATCCTTGTCGTCACCGGCAAGTACCAGCCCAACGCGGCGCTGCACATCGACGCGCTCCGCTGGGAAGTGGACCTTGTCGTCGGCGAACTGTGGGCGGCCGACAAGGGCGAGGCGCTGCGCGCGAACGATGCCGCGATCTTCGTCGGCGATCACACCGGCGACATGCTCGGTGCCCGCGCGGCGGGCGCGTACCCGGTCGGCGTGACCACCGGGCCCTGCGGCGCGGATCAGCTGCGGGCGGCAGGCGCCGAACTGGTGCTGTCCGACCTCACTGAGTTCGCCGGCTGGCTTGGCGATTCCGTTTCGCGGTTTGCCGCGCCTCGCGAACAAGACCGATCAGCGCGAGCCCGAAACCCAACGGCACCAGCACGCCCGCGGACGCGTTGAGCCACACCGGCAGATCGTGCCGCCCGGTCAGGAACAACACGAAGATCGCGGCAAGGGCGACAAGGCCGACGCCGAAGATCACCACCGCGACGGGCACCAGCTTCAGCCGGTTGGCCGGAGTTTCCACCGAGCCAGGATAACCCGGTGACGAGCCGTTTTCGGCTACGCCGAACGTGATGCTCGACAGGTCGGACAGGTAACGGACGTGCTTTTGGTCGGCGGTTGTCGCTACGCTGATGGGTACGCGTCTTGGGTACGCCCTTGGCGCGTTCGTCGTGTGACCGGCCGCGATCGGCTGGTGACACGGCAGTACACGTATCAAGAGAGAACGGTGAGCGCGGTGCCGACCGGCAAGGTCAAGTGGTACGACTCGGAAAAGGGCTTCGGCTTCGTCACCCAGGACGGTGGCGAGGACGTCTATGTGCGCGCCGCGGCGCTGCCGCCCGGTGTTTCCGGGTTGAAAGCCGGTCAACGCATTGAATTCGGCATGGCCGAGGGACGTCGTGGACCGCAGGCCCTTTCGGTCAAGCTGCTCGACCCGCCGCCCTCGGTCGTCGAGGCGCGCCGCCGTCCTGCCGAGGAACTGCACGGCCTCGTCGATGACATGATCAAGCTGCTGGAGAGCAAGATCCAGCCGGATCTCCAGCGCGGCCGCTACCCGGACCGCAAGATCGTCAAGGTGGTCGCCGAAGTGATCCGGGGCGTCGCGCGGGAGCTGGACCCGTAGGCTCAGGCGCCCTTGTCCTCGCAGAGGTTGTCGCCGGCCTTGGGATAGGTCGGCGCGCCGTTGGCGTCGTTGGTGAGCACCCAGGTCCCTCGGGCGATCGCGGCGAAACCGCCGTTGTTCAGCGCCACCAGGCTGGTCGAGGACTCGTAGATCTCGATCACCACGAGCTGATCGCCCGAGGGCGGCCGCACCGTGTACGCGTACTGCTGGCTCGCCGGGAACAGCGGGCTGCATGCCACGTAGCTGTTGCCGTTGGCCGCGTTGTGGTACTCGGCCGCGACCTGCCACGGCGTCGTCGCCACCGACTCGGGCGCGGACACCTGCACGATCTGGCCGTCCCGCACCGACACCACGGCCGCGGCGCCACCGTTGGCCTGACAGTTGTGCAGGCCGGTGATGTCGCAGTACTGCGTCGGCGGCACCTGCACGCTGCCCTTGCCGACGAAGACGGTGAACGCGGGCGGCGGGGTCGAACAACCCGCCACGAGCAGGCCTGCGGCGGCCAGCAGGGGCAGCACGGCCACCCTGGGCGACCGGGCGAGCGAGCGGAAAACGTTACGGCGCACGTCGCGAACCCTACGATCCTGGCGGCGGATCCGCTCAGGCCGGGCCGTCGAGCCGGTCGGTCGGCATCGGCCGGGTCGCGGAGGGTCCCTGGGCCGCTCGCTCCGGAGGTCCCGGATGAGGGGCCTCGGTTGCGAAAGCCGCAGCTGGCACGGGGTTTCCTCGGCGCAGCGGAAGGTTGGGCAGCAGGGTCGAACCGCGCCGCGCGACGAAGGTCTGCGCGCCTCCCGCGGCCAGCAGAACGGCGATCACCGTGAAGCCGAGCCAGAACGTCGTGGGCAACAACACACCCAGCGCGCCACCGAAGACCCAGGACAACTGCAGGATCGTCTCGGATCGGCCGAAAGCGGAGGCCCGCGACACCTCGGGCAGGTCCTTCTGGATGGTCGCGTCCAGGCTGATCTTGGCCAGCGCACTGGCCACCGACGCGCACAGCGCGGCAATGGCCGCGGTGCCGATGCCCGGCAGGATCGCGGCCACGATCGTGCCACCGAGAGCCGCGACAAGGCAGCCGATGATCACTTGATCGGGTTTGCCGAACTGGAGTCGCGCGCCGATCCCGTTGCCGACGAAGCCGCCGATGCCGGCGGCGGCGCCGATCAGACCGAGCAGCAGCAGCTGCTTGGTCGGCGAATGCTCGGTCAGCGTCTTGATCACGAACGCCGGGAACAGCATCAGGAACCCGGTCAGGATCCGGATCGTGCCGTTGCCCCACAAGGCGACCACGACCTGGTGGCCCATCGGCTGTTTCTTGCGCGAGCCCGCGCGCAGGGTCGCCGGGATCTCGCCCTCGGTCACCTCGACCCAGGCCGGGATGCGCAGGCAGAGCACTGCGTCGGCGAGGCACAGCACGGCGGTGAACCACAGTGCGCCGGGCGAGCCGAACAGTTTGAGGAACCCGGCGCCGAACGCGCCGAACACCGTGCCCGCGGCAAGGCCGAACACGGTCAGCCGGGCGTTGGACTTGGACAGCGTGATGCCCGATGGCAGCACCCTCGGCGCGACCGCGGCCTTGAGCACGTCGAAGGACTTGGACAGCACCAGCGTGCCGAGCGCGGCCGGGTAGAGCATCCAGTCGTCGAAGTGCAGCGCCATCACGATCGTGAGCAGGCCCTGACCGACACAGGACACGGCAAGGGCTAT
>DASYBO010000523.1:0-24159 GCA_036500685.1 Pseudonocardiaceae bacterium
ATCGGCGGCTCGGGCCTGCGGGCCACGGCCATCATCCGCATGACCACCGCGGTCGCCGCTGCGCCTTCGAGGCCCTGTTCGTCGATGGTGAGCACGGCCTCGTGCAGCACCTTGCTGACCACGAGCGGTTCGTCGCTGATCCCGCCGAGGTCGGCGTCAGGGCCGAACAGGGTGCGTACGCCAAGGTCGGCGAGGGATGCGGTGAGGTCGGCCCGGCCACGCACGCGGAACTTGGGCAGGTACAGGTCGACCTGGCGCAGGGCGCGGCTGCCGAACAGGGCGGCGAGCACATGGCCGGTGAGGGCCGGTTCGGCTTCGGTGAGCGAAGCCTCGGGCAGCAGCGCGACGGCTTCCACTCCCCCGCAAGCCGCGAGAAACACGGCCTGCCAGTCGTGCGTGGCCGCGTAGCCGAGTTGTTTGGTCAACCGCATGGTCGGTACGTCGCCGCTGTCCTCAAAGCTGTGGAAGGGGCGCCGTTCGGTGCCGTGGTCCGGGAACACGTTGCGCCAGGCCACTTTCAGGTACAGCGCGTTCACCAGGGCAGCGATGGTGTCCGCGGTGATGTCGCCGGGGCCGAGCAATTCCGGGATCAGGCCGTGGGTGGTGTCCGCGACGTCCGCGTTGATGAGTCTGCGCGCGCCGGCCGGGTCGGTGGTGAAGGGTGCGTCCCGGATCGCGCCGCCTGGCCAGGCGGTGAGCAGTTCCTGCGCGAACTCCGGCCGCACCGGGATGTCCTCGCGCGCCCATAGGGTGTTGGTGACGCCGACAATCGCGTCGTCATCGAGTTGGGCGGCTCGTGCGAGCAGGGTGGCGTTCTCCTGGAGGTCGCCACCCAGCAGTTGGGCCAGTTCGGCCTTGGTGGCGCCACGTGCGCCGGCGGCGGTCAGGCCGAGCGCACCGGCCACGGACAACGGCGACCAGCAGGCGGTCGCGCTCGGATCGGGCGCGACGGCGCGCTGCACGGCCAGGGTGAAGGCCAGGTGTTCCTGTTCGAGTCGCTGGTCAACGGCGGATACCGGCATGGGCCGTCACTGCCTCGGGTCGGGTAGGCACATCGCGAATTCTTGCTCGGGCATGGGCCGTTCGCCCGCCGAGGACATGGGACCGTGCGGCTTGGGGCGCCTGGGTTCGCGTACGCCGGCCGAGCCGTCTCCGTCCGGTCCGTCGCCACCGTCGAGACGGTTGGTCGGGTCGGCGGTCACCGATTCGCGCTGTGGGCTGCGGGTGCCCCTTGGGTACTTGACTTCCCTGTTGGCCTGCCTTGCCTTGCTCCTACCCCTGCCCATGGCGACCTCTCCACAATTGGAATGTCCTGTTTCCGAGTGTGCCACCGGTCACAAGGGTCCGGCCGTCGTTCGCTGTCAGCGGAATCGGTTCGGCAGACGTTCGTGCCAGCGCAGTGCCTGCGCGTCGGTGAGCGAGGCGACCTGGTCCACGATCACCCGCCACTTCGCGCAGTCGTCCGGGGCTGCCTCGAACGCGGGCCGGAACGCGGGATCGAGTGCGTCGGGTGCCTCGGCGGCCAGTGCGTGCACCAATTCGATGAGCAGGTCGCGCTGATCGTGTTGCATGGCAAGGCGTTGCGGGTCGCTCATCACGTAGCGCAGGGCCAACGCCTTGAGCAGCGCCACTTCCGCCGCGACCTGATCCGGCACGCGCAGGTCCGCGCCATACCGGACCAGCGGTTGCCCACCGTGCACGCGCCGGGTCTCGGTGACCGCGGCGGAGGCGAAGCGGCCGACGAGTTCGCTGGTCAACCGCTTCAGCGCGACCTGATCGGCCAGCGACCCCGCGTACTCGCGCTCAATGAGCACGGTGACGGAAGGCAACCCGCACAAGGTAACCGCGGCGTGTTCCAACGCGGACACCGGTTCCGAGGAGAAGTGTTTGGCCGCCAACTCGGCGACCACGGCGCGTTCGGTCGGATTTGCCAGCACGGCAAGGGAGATCCGGTGCGACAGCACCCCGTCCTCGACGTCGTGCACCGAGTACGCGACATCGTCGGACCAGTCCATGATCTGCGCCTCGATGCAGCGCCGGCCTTCGGGCGCACCGGCGCGCATCCATTCGAAAACCGGCAGATCGTCGTCGTACACACCGAATTTGCGCACACCGGCCCGGCGCGGCCACGGGTATTTGCACGCGGCGTCGAGACCGGCGCGGGTCAGGTTCAGGCCGTGGCTGACACCGTCCTCGGTGAGCACCTTGGGTTCGAGCCGGGTCAGGATGCGCAGCGTCTGCGCGTTGCCCTCGAACCCGCCGCAACGCGTCGCGACCTCCTCGAGCGCGGTCTCGCCGTTGTGGCCGAAGGGCGGGTGGCCGATGTCGTGCGCCATCCCCGCCATGTCCACCAGGTCGGGATCGGCGCCGAGATCCTCGGCGATGCCACGGCCGATCTGCGCGACCTCAAGGGAATGCGTGAGCCTGGTGCGCGGCACGTCGCCCTCGAGCGGGCCGACGACCTGCGTCTTGCCGGCGAGCCTGCGCAACGCGGCCGAATGCAGCACCCTGGCCCGGTCCCGGTTGAACGGGGTGCGGGCGTCATCGAGCGCACCTGGCAGCCCAGCCCGCTTGGGAACCTCCGCGAACAGTCGCTCCCGGTCGTGCTCGACATAACCCACTCGATCAGCCTACGTCGGGCTCAGCCGATCCCGACGCCGATATCGTCGGCAGGCGCCTTGGTCAGGCGGTAGTAGAGGGTCGCGGCGGTCTCCCGGACGATGTACTGCATTTCGACCGTCCTGGTCTGTACGGCAGGCCCGCTGTGCGTCGGCGAGGTCCACGCCTGGATGCCGCTGTCCAGGGCCATTCGCTCGGCGCGGAACATGTGCCACGGGTCGCTGACCAGCACGGCAGTGTGCCAGCCGTGTTGTTTCAACACAGCAGCCGCGGCGCGCAGGCTGGTCAGGGTGTCGTTGCCGGTGTTGACCTCGGTCACATTCGACCCTGGCACGCCGCGGTCGATCAGGTAGCGGTCGCCGGCCTGCGCCTCGGTGTAGCGGTCGGCCGGCTGCCGTCCGCCGACCGTGACGATCTGCCCGGCAACGCCCTCCTCGTACAGGGACATCGCCTGGTTCAGACGGTTGGCCAGCACCGAGGACGGGTCACCGTTGTACTGCGCCGCACCGAGGACCAGGATCACGTCGGCGTGGCTGCGGTCGTCGACCCGACCGAACTGCCATACCCGAAACGCGGTGCCCCCGACGACCACGACCGCGACCACGATCAGGCCAAGCACCGCGCGCAGGGCCCAGCGGCGCAACGCCAGCCAAGACCCCGCGGCACCCACGAAGCAATGGTCTCAAACCCGGGTCTTGACGAAGCACCGGGTCCGTGCTTACAGCCAGCCGCAGTCTTCGGCCAGCTTGGCGGCTTCCGCGCGGGTTCGAGTGCCGGTTTTGCCGATCGCGGAGGACAAGTGGTTGCGCACGGTGCCTTCGGACAGGTGCAGCATCTTGGCCACGTCGGCCACGGTGCCTCCGTCGCTGGCCGCACGCAGCACGTCGCGTTCCCGGTCGGTCAGCGGGCTCGCGCCCCTGGCCAGCGACTCGGCGGCCAAGGCGGGATCGACGACGCGCAGGCCGCTGTGCACCCGGCGCACCGCGTCGACCAACTGTTCCGGCGGCGCGTCCTTGACGACGAAACCGACCGCGCCTGCTGCCATCGCGCGGGCCAGATAGCCGGGTCGGCCGAAGGTCGTGCACATCACCACCCGGCAGGTCGGCACGGCATTGCGCAGTTCGGCAGCGGCGGTAAGGCCGTCCTTGCCTGGCATCTGCACGTCGAGCAGGGCCACGTCGGGCTTGCAGCGCCGCGCGGCCGGCACCACCTCGTCGCCCCCACCGACCTCGGCGACCACCTCGATGTCGTGCTCAAGGCTGAGCATGGCGGCAAGAGCGCCGCGGACCAGAGCCTGGTCGTCGGCGAGCAGAACCCGGATCACGCCATGCCCGCCCACGGTCGCGCGGCCGAACTGACACCGGGTATCGGTTCGTCCCGACTGGCCTCGACGCGTTTCTTGACCGGCGTCTTCGCGGTCACCTTCAACAGGAATCCGCCTTCCGGCAACGGACCCGCGTCGACGGTGCCGTCCACCAACGAGAGCCGTTCGGCAAGCCCGGAAAGGCCGTGCCCGCCGCCGTTCTCCCGAGACCTGCTGACGGCGTCGCCGCAGGCCCGGCCGTTGTCCCTGACCTCGACCCAGTTCTCGCCCAGCCGCACCTCACACCGGGTCGCCCCGCTGTGCCGAACGACGTTGGTGACGCCCTCCCGCACCACGTAGGCGAATGCCTCGTGCAGGCCGGCGGCCACGTTGTCCACGGCCTGCGGCAGGTCGGCGGCGATGCCCGTGGCCTGCAACGCGGCCCGTGCCCCGACCAGTTCAGCGGCCAGCGACGGCGTCCGGTAACCGGACACCGTCGCCCGCACCTCAGCCATGGCCTGCCGGGCCAACTCCTCGACGTCGCGTACCTCGGCGATGGCCCGCTCCCGGTCGGTCGAGCTCTCCAGCACCCGCCGGGCCAGCCCGGCCTTGACCGTGATCGTGGTCAGACTGTGCCCGAGCACGTCGTGCAGATCCCGCGCGAGCCGCGACCGTTCCTCGGTGACGGCCATCTTGGCCATCTCCACCTGGGCCGCCTTGAGCTGGCGGATGGCCGCGATCAACGCGTTGAACGCGAACATGCTCAGGGTCAGCACGCCCAGTACCCACACGCTGGTCCAGTCGACCGCCCCGCTGGCCATCCGCGTCCCGATGGCCAGCGCGAGCGCGAACCCGAACCCGACCAGCGCGCCCGCGTTGCGCGGCAGGCACATCAGCCCGGCACTGACCACATAAGTGGCGAAGACCAACGCGTCCGGCCCGAGCTCCACCGCGAGCAGGATCGGGAACACCGAGAGTCCTGCGATCCACCACGCCCGCTCTCTGTGCGGCAGTCTGCGAGTGTTTCCCCTGGCCAGCGCCGTGGTGTAGGCGGCGGAGTAGGCCACGACGGTGGCGATGACGGCCGCCCGCCACCAGCCGGGGCGATCCGGGCTGAATGCCTCGGACACCGGCTGGATCAGGAAGACCAGGAAGATCGACGGGCCCGCGGCGGCGCCGAAGCGCTCCCTGCGCGTGGTCGGGGTCTTGCCGAACGTCCAGTCCGGCCACACCCAGCCCCGTTGCAGTTCGTCCCTGGCTCGCACGATGCCACCTCCGCGGGCCATTGTCTCAGGTCCGGGCGCTGTCGCGCTGGTAGCGGCGGCCCACCGCGACGGCCAGCACCACCGTCCACACGGCGAGCGCGATCAGCGCGGTGCCGAGCTGGTCGTAGCCGGTCAGCGGACCGTGGCCGATGTCCGCGAGCCAGTAGCTGGGCAGCACCTTGGCGATGCTGGCCAGCCAGTTCGGGAACATGGTGACCGGGAACAGGATGCCGCCGAGGAACGCGAGCAGGATCATCAGCCCTGAAGTGAAGACCTGCATGTTCTCGGCGGTCGCGATCTGCCCGACCAGCAGGCCGAGCACGGAGAACGGAATGCAGGCCAGCCAGGTCCCGACCACGATCAGCGCCCAGTTCGCCGCCGACGTCTGCACCCCGTCGAACAGGCCACCGATCAGCGCGATCAACAGGATCGGCGGCAGCGCGACGACCTGGGCGACCGCGGCCTTGCCGACCAGGTAGGCGCGCGGGGTGAGCGGAGTGAGCCGCAGTTGCCGCTGCCAGCCCTGCGACCGCTCGACCGCGGTGCGCGCGCCGGTGTTCAGGCAGGCCATGAAACCGCCGTACGCGCCGAAACTGACCATCAGGTAGGCGGTGTAGGTGATGTTGGTGTGCGGCACGAGCCCGGAACCGAACAGTCCGCCCTCGATCAAGAACAGCACTACCGGGAAGACCACGGTGAAGAACAGGAATCGTGGGTTGCGCAAGGCCCGCCGGGCCTCCAGCGCGAAATAGCCGGTCTTCATCGGACGCTCCCGTCGGGTTCGCTGGTCAGGGCCAGGAAGGCTTCTTCAAGACCGACGGCCTTGATCTCGATGTCGTGTGCCTGCGGATAGCCGGCGATCAGCGCCCGCACCGCGGCGTCGGAGTCCGCGCAGTCCAGTTCGACCCGGGCACCGCGCAGTTCGACCTCGCTCACCCCGGCCAGGGCGCGCATGGCGGCCTCGGTCGCGCCCGGCACCTGCGCGATCAGCGTGCGACCGGAGGCGGCGGCCCGGACCTCCGCGACCGAACCGTCCGCGATGACCCGGCCGGAGCGCATCATGACCACTCGGTCGGCGAACTCCTCGGCCTCGTCGAGGTAGTGCGTCGCGAACAGCACGGTCTTGCCGGCGTCGGTGAACTCCTTCATCGACTGCCAGAACTCGCGCCTGCTGCCCACGTCCATGGCCGAGGTCGGTTCGTCGAGCACCAGCAGATGCGGGTTGCAGACCAGCGCGACCGCGAACCGGACCCGCTGCTTCTGGCCACCGGAAAGCTTGGTGCTGGGCCGTTTGGCCAGATCCTCGACCCCGGCCCTGCGCATGGCTTCGGCCACCGGCATCGGATCGCGGTGCAGGGAGGCGATCATCGCGATGATCTCGCCGACCCTCGCATCCTCCAGCAGTGAACCCTCCTGCAGCATCGCGCCGACCGTGCCGCTGGCAACCGCGTCGTACGGGCTCTGCCCGAACACCCGCACATCGCCGCTGTCCGGTTTGGTCAGGCCGAGCAGCATGTCGACCGTGGTGGACTTGCCGGCGCCGTTGGGCCCGAGCAGTGCGACCACCTCACCAGGGGCGATCACCAGGTCCACGCCGTCGACCGCGCGGACCTCGCCGTAGTGCTTGTGCAAGCCCACGAGACTGACCGCTGCCCCCGCGGAAACCGCACCGTGATCCGGTTCGAGCCGTGCGTCCCGCTGCTTGCGGTACTGGGCTGTGTTTTCCATGATGCCCAGCATGTCGGCCCGGACGCGCGAATGAGCACGTCACGCGTCACGAC
This sequence comes from Pseudonocardiaceae bacterium, assembly GCA_036500685.1. Taxonomy (GTDB): domain Bacteria; phylum Actinomycetota; class Actinomycetes; order Mycobacteriales; family Pseudonocardiaceae; genus CAJCJE01. The sequence goes on from DASYBO010000523.1 coordinate 6,969, forward strand.
ATGACCATGACAAACGTCAGGCCACCAAAGCGGGTGACAGGGGCCAGATCGGCTGACAAGATCGGACGTCATGGCAGCTGAAGAACCGACGATCCTGGCCACTTCGGGTGGCTGGCGGCCGGGTAGCCGGATCGACCTCGAGTTCGGCCCGCTCATCCACTTCGCCATCGAGCTGGCCGGCGTGTCCGGCCGGGCTCCGCGACTGTGCCATGTCGGCACCGCGGGTGGCGACCAGCGGGCGTTCAACGCGCGGGTGAACGAGGCAGGCGAGTATGCGGGCGTCGAGGTGTCCCACCTGAACCTGTTCGGCATGCCACCCACCGACGACCTGGACTCCTATGTCGGCTCGCATGACGTGGTCTGGGTGAACGGCGGATCGGTCGCCAACCTGCTGGCGGTGTGGCAGGTGCACGGACTCGGCCCGGTCCTGCACCGGGCCTGGCAGGCCGGCGTGGTGCTGGGCGGCATCTCGGCGGGTTCGCTGTGCTGGCACGTCGGCGGGCCGACCGACTCGTTCGGACCGGAACTTCGCATCGTCACCAACGGTTTGGCGTTCCTGCCCTACGGCAACGGCGTGCACTACGACTCCGAACCGGGCCGCAGGCCCATGGTGCACGCGGGTGTCGCGGCCGGGACACTGCCGCTGACCTACTGCACCGACGACGGCGCGGGCCTGCTGTACCGGGGCACGACGCTGGCCGAGACGGTCGCGGAACGCAAGAACGCTCTGGGATATCAGGTCGAGCGCGACGCGGCGACCGGCCATGCGGTCGAACACGTGCTGGATACCCGACAACTTTAATCTTTCGCGCGCGTATACCACATTTCGCGCACCCCTCCTTGAGTTGTCCACAACCCCCGAAATTGTCCACAGCTGGACCACGACGGCTTTTTCGCTGTGCTGTCAACTGGTGTGCTCTGCGCCGTGCCCGACAGGCACACCAGTGGATCCAGAAAGGACAGTCCAGCATGAACAAGTTCGTGAACGTGGCGATCGTCGGCAGCGCCGCCATCGCGGTCGGCCTGATTCCGGCCGCGGCAAGCGCCTATGCCGCCGTCGCACCAACTCCGCCGCCGGTGACGTCCGTGGTTGCCCCGCCGACCTCCCCCGGCCACCACACGGTGCCCGTGCCCGGCTCACACAGCGGGGGTTCGCACACGCCCGGAGGAGTACGCACGCCGAGCCACCACGCGCCCACTCCGCGAACTCCGAGTCCGCACACCCCGAGCACGCACACCCCGAGTCACCGCACGCCCAAACCGCACAAGCCCAGTCCCCGCACGCCCGCTCACCGCACGCCGACCCACCGCACGCCCAGCCACCGCACGCCCCGGCCGAAGCCGACGCCGGTACAGACTGCCCGGTTCGCGCTCGACACCGAGCCGGGCATCATCGGCGGCACCGACGCGACCAACGCGCCGTGGGCCGCTCAGGTCGACTGGAACGGCATGGGATTCCAGTGCTCGGGCACGATTGTCGCGCCGTCGTGGGTGCTGACCGCGGGCCACTGCGCCGACAAGGACGGGGTGAGCGTGCGGGTCGGTTCGCTGGAACTCGACGGCGGTGACCAGATCGCCGTGGATCGAACCGAGGTCGATCGCAAAGCCGATCTCGCCCTGCTGCACCTCACCACGCCGACCACCGCACCCGCGATCAAGCTGGCCGACGCGGACCCGAAGGCAGGCGCGATCAACCAGATCTACGGCTGGGGCATGACCGCACCCGACTCCGGCCCGGCGCAGCAGCTGAAGGTGGCCAAGGTCAAGGTCACCGGCGTTGACTGCGTCGACGCGGCGCAAGGCCCTGCGATCTGCGAGACCGGCATGACCGGCTCCGCGTTCAACGGCGACTCCGGCGGCCCGGAGGTGGCCGGCGGCGTGGAGGTCGGCGTCTGCTCGACCGGTGACACACAGGCCAAGACCGCGCAGTACGCCAGCGTCGCGGCCAATCGGGCCTGGATCAAGCAGGTCGCGAGCGTCTGACCCGCCAGGCCTCCAAGCCGGAGGTGTGGCACATCGCCTGCCGGGTGTTGAGCCCCGATCAGCGCCCGGCAGGCGCCACCGGCAGGGTCCGGGTCCGATCCCCGAGCCACTGCCGACAACTCCACAGCGTGCGAATTTCCGGACTTGGCTTTACAGATTCAGCAGCCGATCAGTTTCGGTGCGAGGTAGGACTCGACCTGGTCGATGGACACCCGCTCCTGGGCCATGGTGTCCCGCTCGCGAATGGTGACCGCGTGATCGGTGAGGGTGTCGAAGTCGACCGTGATGCAGAACGGGGTGCCGATCTCGTCCTGCCTGCGGTAGCGCCGGCCGATGGCACCGGCGTCGTCGAAGTCGACGGTCCAGTGCTGGCGCAGCGCCGCGGCGAGGTCCCTGGCCTTGGGTGAGAGGTCCGCGTTGCGGGACAGCGGCAGCACGGCCACCTTCACCGGGGCCAGCCTGCGGTCCAGCCGCAGGACGGACCGCTTGTCGACACCGCCCTTGGCGTTGGCGGCCTCGTCCTCGGCGTAGGCATCCAGCAGGAAGGCCATCATGGCGCGGCCGACGCCGGCCGCCGGTTCGATCACGAAGGGCCGGTACCGGGTGCCGGAAGCCTGGTCGAAGTAGGACAGGTCCACGCCCGAGTGGTTGCTGTGCGCGGTCAGGTCGAAGTCGGTCCGGTTGGCGATGCCTTCCAGTTCGCCCCACTCCGAACCGCCGAACTCGAAGCGGTACTCGATGTCCACGGTCCGCTTGGCGTAGTGCGACAGCTTCTCTTTCGGGTGTTCGAAGTGGCGCAGGTTGTCCTTGGAGATACCGAGATCGGTGTACCAGCGGCTGCGCTCGTTGATCCAGTACTGGTGCCAGTCCTCATCGGTGCCGGGCTCGACGAAGAACTCCATCTCCATCTGTTCGAACTCGCGGGTGCGGAAGATGAAGTTGCCAGGCGTGATCTCGTTGCGGAAGGACTTGCCGACCTGGCCGATACCGAAGGGTGGCTTGCGCCGCGATGTGGTCTGCACGTTCAGGAAGTTGACGAAGATGCCCTGCGCGGTCTCGGGCCGCAGGTAGTGCAGGCCCTCCTCGGACTCGACCGGGCCGAGGTAGGTCTTGAGCATCATGTTGAACTCGCGTGGCGCGGTGTAGGCGCCGCGAGTACCGCAGTTGGGGCACGGCACGTCGGACAGGTTGTCCTCGGTGGTCGGCTTGCCACTGCGGGTCTGGTACTCCTCGGCGAGTTGGTCGGCGCGGTAGCGCCGGTGGCAGGAGGTGCACTCCACCAGCGGGTCGTGGAAGGTCTGCACGTGGCCCGAGGCCACCCACACCTCACGCGGCAGGATGACCGAGGAGTCAAGGCCGACGACGTCGTCGCGGCTCTGCACCATGTACTTCCACCACTGCCGCTTGATGTTGTCCTTCAGCTCGACGCCGAGCGGACCGTAGTCCCAGGCCGACTTCGTACCGCCGTAGATCTCCCCGCTGGGATACACGAAGCCACGACGCTTACACAGGCTGACGACAGTATCAATGCGGTCGGCGGGCACGAACGACTCCAGATGGGTTGGTGACAACGCTGGAATGGCCGGGAGGTGAGTCACCGGACGACCAAGCCTAGCCGCCGGGGTCCTGGGCTTGACAACGGGATTACCTGGTAAGCCAAACAGGTGACACCGGCCGGGACCTCACGGAAACCGGGCAGACCGGACAGTCGGGCCGGCAATGCGTCGGCAGGCGAACGGGGTCACTTAGGCTCGGGTGGTACCGGTCGGCGCTCGAGCCGCGCCTCGGTCTCCCGTTCGGTCCCAGGAGGAACGTGATGTCCACCCGCAGGCCCACCCGCCAGTCCCGGCGCGCACCACTGATCGGTGGCCGAGGCCCGCTGACCAAGCTGCCCCCGCTGGCCGCGTTCGTGGTGGTCGTCGTGCTGTTCGGGCTGGGCGTGTGGCTGCGCGGGGCTATCGGCGCCACGTTGCTCGCGGTGCTGGACATCGGCGTGCTGATCCTGCTGATCGGCACGTGGCGGGCGCTGAGCTCCTCCGCGCGGGTGATGCGGTTGGTGGTCGTGGCCATCCTGCTGGCCGTCGAGGCCAGCGTGCTGTTTCGCTGACGGCCGTGACCTGGGCAACTCGACCCGACGCCTACTATGGACAACGAACACGAAAACTGTTGTCAACTGCAGTCGGAGGTCGGGTGACCGGCCGGGCCGGTGAGCAGACCGATCGTGGAGAGGACGATGCCCGTCGTGAGCGCCAACGTCGCACCGGTCGGGCTGCCAGCGGGAGAGCAGGAGCACTCCCCGGAGCGGGGACAGGTCAACCCGGCGCCGTCGCGCGCCGCGCAGACCCTCACCCAGGCCGGTGACCTGCTGCGGGCGCTCGCCGCGCCGGTCCGGGTGGCCATCGTGCTACAACTGCACGAGTCGGAGCGGTGCGTGCACGAACTCGTCGCCGCGCTCGGCGTCACCCAGCCGCTGATCAGCCAGCATCTGCGGGTGCTCAAGTCGGCCGGGGTGGTGGCCAGCGAACGCCACGGCCGCGAGGTGGTCTACCGGCTGGTCGACGAGCACCTTGCGCACATCGTGGTGGACGCGGTCAGCCACGTCGAAGAGGGCAGCCACGGGCGTGGAAAGGATCGGGCATGAGCCAGCCGGCACCCGCGCACATCGCGGAAGCGGACCGCAACTCCCCCAACGTGCCGGGTCAACGCGCCACCAGGCAACGGGCGGCAGTGGCGAAACTGCTCGATCAGCTCGATGACTTCCGGTCGGCGCAGGAGATCCACGAGGAGCTGCGCAAGCGGGGCGAGGGCATCGGGCTGACCACGGTCTACCGGACGCTGCAGTCACTCGCGGACGCAGGCGAGGTGGACGTGCTGCGCACGGCCAACGGCGAGGCGATCTACCGGCACTGTTCAGCGCACCACCACCATCACCTGGTCTGCCGCGCCTGCGGGCGGACCGTCGAGGTGGAAGGCCCCACGGTGGAGAGTTGGGCGAAGAAGATCGCCGAGGAGCACGGCTTCTCCGAGGTGAGCCACACCGTGGAGATCTTCGGTACCTGCGGCGACTGCGGCTGATCGGTTCCGATACGGAAATCGGGGCCGGGCGTTCGCCCGACCCCGATTCGACGACTGGATCGCCGCGTCAGCCCTGGTAGTTCTGCGGCGGGTAGTTCTGCGGCGGCATGCCCTGGGGCTGAACTCCCTGGGGCTGGCCCATCGGGTAGCCCGGCTGCTGCGGATAACCCGGTTGCGGATAACCCGGTTGCGGGTAGCCCTGGGCCGGAGTGCCCTGCTGCGGGTAGGTCTGCGCCGGGTAACCCTGGGGCGGGTAGCCCTGGGGCTGGGCGCCCTGCGGCTGAGCGGCCGGATAGCCCGGCTGCTGCGGATAACCCTGCTGGGGGTAGCCCGCCTGCGGATAAGCCTGTTGCGGGTAGCCCGGCTGCTGCGGGTAGCCCTGGCCCGGGTAGCCGCCGCCCATCCCACCCTGCTTCGGGTCGGGACCGTACTGGTTCGGCCCTCGGGTTCCCTCGGTGCAGAGGTAGACAAGCAGCATGATCCCACCGACGAGCGGCACGAACGCGATGAAGAACCAAGCCCCGGACCGGTTCGTGTCGTGCAGGCGCCGAACTACCACAGCCAGGCTGGGAAGAAGGACGGCCAGCGCGTAAATTCCCACGACGATAAAGAGAATCAGCGGCTTGGTCAGGAAGGCCAGAAGTTCCAGAACGAACACGATGATGAAGTTGAACAGGGCGAACATCCAGTACTCTTGCCGGCGTGCCCGGCCGCTGAAGCCGGCATAGTTCTTCAGCACGGCCGTATACCAGTTCACGAATTTTCCCCTCTGTGACCCTCGCACCGGGCCGGTCCCACCCGAATGAATCGAGGCTCGAACATAGAGGAGGCGTCCGCCCAGGTCAATGACCGTTTACGTGAATCGCCGCGCGTCGGTGCGAAACGTGATCAGTACTCGTAGGGGTCGGCGGGCTCCGAGATCTGGGTGACGGCGTGGACCGCCACGGTCGGGGTGTACTCGTTGCCCGCGGTGGCCGAGCCGGGAACAAGGATCCCGTCGGCGACGATCCACTGGTCGTCGGGCAGCGCGGCCGCCTGGCCACCGGCCAGTCGCACCTTCATCGGGGTCGCGTCCGCCGCGCAGCAGGTGATCACCAGCCTTGCCACGTAGCTCGAACCGTGGTCCTGCACGACGAACCCGGTCAACGCGATGACGCGGCTGGTCAGCGAGTGGGTGCCGTCCCACACGCTGCGGGTGATGAACTCGCTCAGGTCCAGTGGGACGACCGCGGTTCTGGGCAGCGGCGGAAAGGCCGACGGGCCCTGTTGGACGACGGCTGCGGTGGCGGCGCCGCGTCCGTTCGAACGCAGCACGGAATCCGCGCCGAGCGCGGGTGGCGCGATCAGGAAGATGGCCAGCACCGGCAGGATGAGCAGCCACGGGCTGCGCGCGGCATGGGCGTGGCCGTGCGGATCGGCCGCGGGCTCGGTCTGCAGGGCGGGGCGGGCGGCCCGCATGTCGGTGACGATGGCGATCAGCGCGAGGGCCACCATCACCACGCCCGCTGCCAACACCCAGGGTTTGACCGTGGGTTTCACGTAGCGCAGGTAGGTGCCGTTCAGGGTGATCTTCAGCAGCGCGCCGCCTACCAGCAACAGCAGAATGTTCTGCGCTTCCCTGCGCATCAGCGGTACCCGCCGAGCACGATCAGGCCGATCACCACGGCACAAGCGCTCGCCACCACGAAAGCGGCAGGGGCGAACCGGGCGGCGAAGGCGCGGCCGAACGTGCCGGCCTGCAACGCGATCAGCTTCACGTCGACGGCCGGGCCGACAACCAGGAACACCAGGCGCGGCAACAACGGCAGCGCGGCCAGGGATGCGGCGACGAAGGCGTCCGCCTCGCTGCACAGGGCCAGGATCACCGCGAGCACGGCCATCACGGCGACGCCGAGCACGGCGTTGCGGCCGACGACGGCGAACCAGGACTGCGGGACGAGCACGTTCAGGGTGGCCGCGGTGAGGCCGCCGATGACCAGGAACCCGCCCGCCTCGACGAGGTCCGTACGCGCGGTTTCCGCGAACACCGCCCACTTCGAGGTGCCTTCGCGCACGGGGGCGGCGCGCAGCGCGCGGTCCAGGATCCATTGCCGGCGGCCGAACTTCGCCCAGATCCAGCCGAGCATGATCGCGGTGGCGAGCGAGGCGAGGAACCGGGCCAGCACCATGTGTGGTGCGGCGGGGAAGGCGACCGCGGTGGCGACCAGCACCACCGGGTTGACGGCGGGGGCGGCGAGCAGGAAGGCCAGCGCGACGGGTTCCGGTACGCCCTGTTGCATGAGCCTGCGCGCGACCGGCACGGACGCGCATTCACAGCCGGGCAGCGCGATCCCGGCCAGGCCGGCGACGGGCACGGCGAGCATGGGACTGGCTGGCAGGACCCTGCGCAGCAGGCGGGCGGGCACGAACGCGGCGATGGCACCGCTGATCAGCACACCGAGCACCAGGAACGGCATCGCCTGCACGCAGATCGCGACGAACACGGTGGCTGCGGTGCGCAGCGCGGGCACGTCGAGCAGGTCACCGAGCCAGTTCTGGGCGAGCACGGCGCCGACCAGCACCGCGCACAGCACTTCCAGCGAGCCGACCCGCCTGCGACGGGGCCGCGCCGAGCGGCGCTGCTCGGTCGCGGTCGTCATGGAGACGGGTCAGCCTGCGGCTTCGGCGAGGAGTTCGGTGCGCAACTGCGACGCGGTGGAGACCACCAGCATCAGCAGGGTGCCCAGCGCGGCGGCGGTGAGGCCGGCGGCCGGGAACGTGTAGCGCAGGGTCACGTCCATGCCGCGGTCGGTGTGCACGACGCCGAGCGTGCCGAACAGGCCCTGGCCCGCGCGTTCGGCCGCGGACGAGGCGAGGCTGGGTGAGTCCTGCAGGTCCCAGGCGACCACGCAGGTCAGGCTGAGCACGGCAAGGCCCTCGGCGAGTTGCATGGCCTGCACCGCGCAGGGCACGTCGCCGTGTCGGAAGGTGAGCGCACCGTCGTCGTCGACGTGCACGTCGTGGAACTGCTCGAGGGCCTGGGCGGCCGTCGTCAGCAGGGCGGCGGTGGTGCTGGCCTCGCTGCTCTTGTCGGTCAACGCGAACCCTCCAGTTCGGCGGCTTCCGCCGCTTCGACCTCGCCCGCGGTCGGGCCGGTCGGACGCTCGGTCTCGGTGGCGTCGATGGCGCCGCCGAAGCGGCGGTCCCGACGCGCGTAGGTCTCGCAGGCGCGCCACAGGTCGCGGCGGTCGAAGTCGGGCCACAGGATGTCCTGGAAGACCAGTTCGGCGTAGGCGGCCTGCCACAGCAGGAAGTTCGACGTGCGCTGCTCGCCCGAAGGCCGGATGAACAGGTCGACGTCGGGAACGTCGGGTCGGTAGAAGTGCTTGGTCAACATCTTCTCGTCGACCCGCTCCGGGTTGATCTTGCCGGCGGCGGCGAGCCGGGCGATTTCCTTGGCGGCGTCGGCGATCTCGGCCCGGCCGCCGTAGTTGACGCACATGGTGAGGTTGAGGACGTCGTTGTCCTTGGTGCGCTCTTCCGCGATCTCCAGCTCGTTGGTGACGCTGCGCCACAGCCTCGGCGGGCGGCCCGCCCAGCGCAGCCGGATGCCGAGCCGTTCGAAGTCGTCGACACGACGGTGGATGACGTCGCGGTTGAAGTTCATCAGGAAACGCACCTCGTCGGGGCTGCGCTTCCAGTTCTCGGTGGAGAACGCGTAGAGCGAGATCCACTTCACGCCGATCTCGATGCCGCCCTTGAGGACGTCGAGCACCACTTCCTCGCCGCGCTTGTGGCCTTCGATCCTGGGCAGGCCACGCTGGTTGGCCCAGCGGCCGTTGCCGTCCATGACGATCGCGACGTGCTGGGGCACGAGTTCGCGCGGGATCGCCGGTGGACGGGCACCGGAGGGATGCGGCTCCGGCGGCTCGACCGGCTTGGTTCGCCGACTGCCCCGTCCTCGCAGCATGATGGCCACACCTCTCTTATGGAGCAATTGACGCGGTGATCGTGCTGGGACCGTAGCGCCGACCGGTCAGGGCGAGGGCACCGAGGGTCGGCGTTCGACCAGCGGCAGCGACCGAAGCTGGCGTTCCAGATGCCACTGCAACAGGGCGGCGACCAGCCCGCTCGCCTCCCGGCGCGCCGCTGCGCCGGTCAGTTCCGCTGCCGGCCAGTCACCGTCGAGCAGCGCGGCCAGCAGCACAATGGTCTCACCCGCTGGGCTGGCCGAGCCGGGCGGTCGGCATCGGGGGCAGACCGCGCCACCGGCCTGGACGCTGAACGCGCGGTGCGGTCCGGGTTCGGCGCAGCGGGCGCATTCCATGATCGCGGGTGCCCAACCGGCGTAGGCCATGGCGCGCAGCAGGAACGCGTCGAGCACGAGGGACGGGTCGCGTTCGCTCTCGGCCAGAGCCCGCAACGCGCCCGCGACCAGCAGATACAGCCGTAACGCTGGCTCACCCTCCTCGACGGCGAGCCGGTCTGCCGTCTCCAGCACCGCGCAGCCCGCGGTGTAGCGGGGGTAGTCACCGACGATGGTGAGCCCGAAGGCGTCCACGGTCTGTACCTGGGTGACGACGTCGAGCGTGCGGCCGGTGTAGAACTGCACGTCGACATGGCCGAAGGGCTCAAGCCGGGCGCCGAAGCGGGACTTCGTCCGCCGCACTCCCCTGGCCACCGCGCGCACCTTGCCATGCCTGCGGGTGATCAGGGTGATGATCCGGTCGGCCTCGCCGAGCTTGTGCACGCGCAGCACCACGCCGGTGTCGCGGTACAGACTCATGCGTTCATCGTGCCACTTCGGCCGGACTTTCCCGGCGGGCGCGCGGTCAGAATCCGAGCCTGCGCAACTGCTTGGGGTCTCGCTGCCAGTCCTTGGCCACCTTCACGTGCAGGTCCAGGTGCACCCGGGTGCCGAGCAGCGCCTCGATCTGACGGCGTGCGGTGATGCCGACGTGTTTGAGCCGCTCCGCCTGGTGGCCGATCACGATGGCCTTCTGGCTCTGTCGCTCGACGTAGAGCTCGGCGAAGATCTCCAGGATGTCGTCGCGGCCCTCGCGGGGACGCATCTCCTCGACGGTGACCGCGATCGAGTGCGGTAGTTCGTCCCGAACGCCCTCCAGCGCGGCTTCCCGGATCAGCTCGGCGACCAGGGTGGTTTCCGGCTCGTCGGTGAGCTCGCCGTCCGGGTAGAGCTGCGGGCCGACCGGCAGGTGTGTGATGAGCAGATCGGTGAGCAGGCCGACCTGGTAACCGTCCACCGCGGACACCGGAATCAGGTCGGCGAACTCCGAGATGCCTTGCAGGGCAAGCAGTTGCTCGGCGACGCGTTCACGCGAGACCAGGTCGGTCTTGGTGACGATGCCGATCACCGGGGTCTTGCGGCCGATCTTGCTGAGCTCCGCGGCGATGAACTTGTCGCCGGGTCCGATCTTCTGGTCGGCCGGGATGCAGAGCCCGATCACGTCCACTTCGGACCAGGTTTCCCGGACCAGGTCGTTGAGCCGTTCGCCGAGCAGCGTGCGCGGGCGGTGCAGGCCGGGGGTGTCGACGAGGATCAGTTGCGCCTCGGGTCGGTGCACGATGCCGCGGATGGTGTGCCGGGTGGTCTGCGGCTTGTCCGAAGTGATCGCCACCTTGCTGCCGACCAGGGCGTTGGTCAGCGTGGACTTGCCGGCGTTGGGCCGGCCGACGAAACACGCGAACCCTGAACGGTGTTCCTGTGGTGCGGCGGTCATCGGGCCATTGTCCCGTAGTGTCATCGCATGACGTGGGCCGGATCGATGATGGCGTTCGTCGGTGTGTCCGATCTGGATCACGCCGAGCGGTTCTACGGCGCGACGCTGGGCTTCGATCTCGACGATCAGCGACCGTTCGCGCTGGTCGCGACCGTCGGCGCGACCACGCTGCGGATCACCGCGGTCGAGCAGGTGCGGGCCGCGCCATACACCGTGTTGGGCTGGACGGTGTCCGATATCGACGCCACCGTCGACCTGCTGACCCTGCGCGGAGTCGAGTTCACCCGGTACGAGGGCATGGACCAGGACGCGCGCGGGATCTGGACCGCGCCGAGCGGCGCCAGGATCGCCTGGTTCCTCGACCCGGACGGCAACAACCTCTCGCTCACCCAGTTCGGCTGAGCCGTGACGGCGCGGTGACGGCCAGCCCATTGCGTTTCCGCTCATGGTCGAGTTCGCGGGTGCACTCCGACCCGGACGCGGGGCGGATCGGCGCACTCGCGTACACGGCCGGGCAGCACATCGGATTCGCGCCGGGCCGGTATCAGCCCGCAACGGCGGAGGGCAGGCGGCTGCTCGCGCACGAACTCGCGCACGTGGTGCAGCAGTCGGGTCAATCGGCGGTGTCGGTGCGAGCCGCTCGACGATGCCCAAGATCATGCGGGCGCCGGCGATGCCCCGCCGAGGAGGGCAACCCGAAGGCCACGAAGTGGCAACTGGCCAGGGGCACCCGGGTCGGGCTCACTTCGACACCCGAGCCCTTCAATGAGGACGCGCGGACAGCTCAGGCAGGTGACCGTGGTCAGCGGGCAGTATGCGGGGCAGGTCGGGTTCCTCCGGGCCGGGCAGCTGTCCGATCCGTGAAACCTCAGCTGGTGCGGATCTCGGTCGCGGCCGGGTTGGCGACGAATATCGGGGCCTTGGCGCCGAAATCGCGGACGGCGGCGACCGAGTCCGGGTCGGCCGCGTCGGCTTCGGTGACGACCGCGGCGGCCTCAAGGCCCTCCGCTCCGCTGGACACGGCCGCGGCGATCGCGGCCTGCAACGCGGTCAGTCGCAGCGAGGGCAGGTTCACCGTGCACGCGGTGTAGGTGCGGCCGTCGGTGTCGCGGACGGCGGCGCCCTCGGCGGCGCCGGCCCTCGCGCGGGCCGATCGGGCCAGGGTGACGATCTTGGCGTCCTCGGCCGCCAGCGTGTCCAGGCCGGGCAGGGTGTCAGCCACGGTCGGTGCTCCTCTCTCGTTGGTCCTTCGGCTTCTCGGTCTTGCGGACCAGTACCGAGGTGATCCGGATGCGGCCGCGCCGGTCCTTGCCGCCTTCGGCGCGCAGTCGCAGGCCGGCGATCTCCGCTTCGGTGCCGGGCAGCGGTACCCGGCCGAGGCGCTGCGCGAGCAGGCCGCCGACGGTCTCCACATCGTCGTCATCGAGTTCGACGTCGAACAGTTCGCCGAGGTCCTCGGTGGTCAGGCGGGAGCTGACCCGGACCGTTCCGTCCGGCAGTTTCTCGATGGGAGGGCGCTCGTCGGGATCGTCGGACTCGTCGGTGATCTCCCCGACGATCTCCTCCAGGATGTCCTCGATCGTCACCAGGCCGGCCGTTCCGCCGTACTCGTCGATCACGATGGCGAGGTGGGTGCGGTCGCGCTGCATCTGTTTGAGCAGCTCGTCGAGTCGTTTGGTGTCCGGGATGAACGCGGCGGCGCCCATCAAGTCGCCGACGGTGCGGGCGCCGTCGGGCTCGGCAAGGGTGTCGCTCATCAGGTCCTTGAGGTTGACCACCCCGACCACGTCGTCGACCGAATCGTCGATGACCGGCAGGCGGGTGAACCCGGTGCGCAGCGAGAGGGCGAGGGCCTGACGGACAGACTTGGTGCGCTCGATCCAGACGATCTCGGTGCGCGGCACCATGATCTCGCGGGCGATGGTGTCGCCGAGTTCGAACACCGAGTGGATCATCTCGCGTTCGCCATCGTCGACGACGCCGCGTTCACCGGCCAGGTCGACGAGTTCGCGCAGTTCGACCTCGGAGGAGAACGGGCCCTCGCGGAACCCCCGGCCAGGGGTGATCAGGTTGCCGATCCAGATGAGCAGGCGGGACAGCGGGCCGAGCACGTAGCCGAGCACGCGGACCGGACCGGCCGCGATCAGCCCGACCCGGTAGGGGTGCTGCCGGCCGATCGTGCGTGGGCCGACGCCGACCAGCACGTAGGACACCACCACCATGCCGACGGCGGCGACGAGCACGCCAAGCCAGGACGGCACGATGACGCGCAGGCAGACCACGGTGACCAGCACGGTCGCGGTCAGTTCGCAGACAAGCCGTAGCAACAGCAGCAGGTTGATGTGCCGGGGCCGGTCGGCGACCACGGCGGCGAGCTGGCGGGCGCCTGGGCGGCCCGCCCGCACGAGTTCCTCGACCCGCGCCGTGGACAGTGCGCCGAGCGCGGCGTCCGCGCAACCGAACGCGCCTGCCGCGAGCACGCCGAGCACGGCGAGTACCAACAGCAGAGCGGAGTTCGCCGGTCCGGGCATGCGCGTCAGTCGGACTCGGTTGGCTCGACGGGAGCCTCGGGCGCGGCGTCTTCCGCCGCTTTGGCTTCCTTGTCCAAGCCGACCGCGCCGAGCACGCGGTCGTCGGCGCTGCGCTGGGCCGCGCGGCGGGTCGCCTCGTCGCGGGCGGTGTGGAAGTCGGCCAGGATGCGCCGTTGGAGGGTGAACATCTCGCGTTCCTCGGCAGGCTCGGCGTGGTCGTAGCCGAGCAGGTGCAGCACGCCGTGCACGGTGAGCAGGTGCAGTTCGTCGAGCAGGCCGTGCCCGGCCTTCTTGGCCTGTTCGCGGGCGAACGCCGGGCACAGCACGATGTCGCCGAGCAGGGCAGGGCCCGCGTCGGCGGCGTCCGGGCGGCGGGCCGAGTCCAGCTCGTCCATGGGGAAGGACATCACGTCGGTGGGGCCTTCCAGGTCCATCCACCGCTCGTGCAGGTCCGCCATGACGTCGAGCTCGACCAGCAGTACGGACAGCTCGGCCAGCGGGCTCACGCCCATCCGGTCCAGCGCGAACCGGGCGGCGGCGACGATCGAGGTCTCGTTGACGCCGACGCCTGATTCATTGGCGATCTCGATGCTCACGTGCTTACTTTCCCACGCGCCGATCAGTGGCCGCGCCGACGCCCGCTCGCCGACCGATCGTTGGTGGCGTCCCTGGCGTCGGCCTGCGCGTCCTGGATGTTCTGCCAGCGCTCGTAGGCGTCCACGATGTCGCCGACGAGCTTGTGCCGGACAACGTCGTGGCTGGTCAGCGTGGAGAAGTGCACGTCGGAGACGCCGCCGAGGATCTCCCGCACGATGCGCAGGCCGCTGCGCTGCCCGCCGGGCAGGTCGATCTGGGTGATGTCGCCGGTGACCACGATCTTGGAGCCGAACCCGAGCCGGGTGAGGAACATCTTCATCTGTTCCGGCGTCGTGTTCTGCGCCTCGTCGAGGATGATGAACGCGTCGTTCAGGGTTCGGCCGCGCATGTAGGCCAGTGGCGCGACCTCGATGGTGCCGGCCTGCATGAGCCGGGGTATCGACTCGGGGTCGATCATGTCGTGCAGCGCGTCGTAGAGGGGCCGCAGGTACGGGTCGATCTTCTCGTAGAGCGTGCCGGGCAGGAAGCCCAGCCGCTCGCCCGCCTCGACCGCGGGCCTGGTCAGGATGATGCGGCTGACCTGCTTGCCCTGCAGCGCCTGCACGGCCTTGGCCATGGCGAGGTAGGTCTTGCCGGTGCCGGCGGGGCCGATGCCGAAGACGATGGTGTGTGCGTCGATCGCGTCGACGTACTTCTTCTGGTTCAGCGTCTTGGGTCGGATGGTGCGGCCACGTCGGGAGATGATGTCCAGGCTGAGGACTTCGGCCGGCGACTCGGCCGTGCCGGCGGAGAGCATGGCGACAGTGCGCCGGACCGTGTCCGGTCCGACCTGCTGGCCGCGACCGGCCAATGTCACCAGTTCGGCGAAGACCCGCTCGGCGAAGGCCACGTCGGCCGGTGCGCCGGAGAGGGTGACCTCGTTGCCGCGCACGTGCACGTCGGCCTCGAGGAGTTCTTCGGCCATGCGGAGGTTCTCGTCGCGCGAACCGAGCAACGTCAACACCGCGCCGTCGGGCACGGTGAACCGCGAGGAAGCGGTCTGCGCGCCGTTCTCGGCCGGGTCAGCCGGTGCACCGGACTGGTTTGAACCGTTGCTCGTCCCGTTGGGGACTGCTGCGGTGGTCTCCGACCGCGCCTGTGCGGGTCGGGTAGCTCCACCTTGTGTGGTGCCGGCCACGTGCGCTCGGGCCTACTTCCTGCGCGCTGCGCGCTGTCCTGATGAGGTGTTGCCTGGTCATCTTCGATGCTAGCGGCCGACACCGACAGCACGCACCGAAGAATCAGCGGACGGCGCGGCCGAACAGCCCGAGTTGCTCGCCACCGAGGACGTGCAGGTGGGCATGAAACACGGTCCGACCTGCGTCGGGACCGGTGTTGAAGACGAACCGGTAGCCGCTCTCGGCAATTCCCTCGAGTTCGGCGACCTCGGCGCCCGCGGTGATCACCTCGGCGAGCAGGCCGGGGTCGGCCTCGGCAAGGCCCCTGGCGTCCTCGTGGTGCTCGGTCGGTACGACGAGGACATGGGTGCTGGCCTGCGGGTTGATGTCGCGGAAGGCCAGCGTGCGGTCGGTCCTGGCGACCACGGTGGCGGGGATGTCCCCGGCGACGATCTTGCAGAACAAGCAGTCTTGCTCAGTCATGGGGTGCAGGCTAGCGGGAGCGGAGACCAAGATCGAAAGGTCACCGACGTGAAACAGCAACATCATGCCGGAAAATCAAGCCGATGATGCACAACTCGACGCACGTTCCAGGAATGCCGGCAGCTGAGAAAATGATGCCGGAAATAACCTTGACAGGTTATCCAGTGACAGAAGTCCACGGCGATTAAAGACGTTCCGTAGCCAATATTGTACCGATTCACCCCGAGGTGTTCACCGGTACGGGTTCCGGATCGTGCCTGTTGAACCGACCGTTCGACTGGGTTGACAACCAGTCACCGACCAGTCCGGTTGAGACACCGGGTAACCGCAGGTCAACAGTGCGAATTTGGTCGATCACGCTCCCGAATCGCGGGTTGGGGATGCCCGGGTATACACAGCGGTTTTGAGCGCCCCTCAAGTCCGCCCCGAGCGCGACCGGTTATGCCTACGAGCGTCGGAGCAGCGCAAATGTCCGAAATCACGAACGCGAGGATGAACGACGAAGGCCCCTTGAGAAGCGCTGCGCCGCGGTGGAGCCTGGGGGTCGCCCCACCGCGGCACAGCTGGCGCCGGACCGAGGGGGGAGGTGTCCGGCGAGTCGCGTGCCATCCGCTAAACGAGCTGTTCGATTCTCTACCGTTGGCTCGTCCGCGGCGGCGTTGACAAAGGTTAACTTGTCGGGGGCCTCGCGCGCCACCAAAGCGCCAAACGTTTTGGCAACAGTGGGGTCGCAGGTCAGCAATCCCCGACATTGCGACAAAACTTCCGCTTACTGCCACCTCTGGGTGAGAGCGCCGATGGCACCGAGGGCCACCGCAGCGGCCGTCGAGGCGCGCAGCACCGAGGGGCCCAGCCGGACCGGGGTGGCTCCGGCCGCCGCGAGCGCGGTCAGCTCGGTGTCGCTGATGCCCCCTTCCGGCCCGACGACCAGCAGCAACTCGCCGCCGACCGGCAGTGTCACTTCGCTGAGCCGCTGCTGCGCCGACTCGTGCAGCACCAGCGTTGCCGCGGCGGAGGTGACCCGGTCGAGCAGCGCCGCGGTCGAGACCGGCGCGCTGACCTGCGGACACCACGGCCTTCGGGCCTGCTTCGCGGCCTCCCGGACCGTGCTCTGCCAGCGAGCCAGCGCCTTGGCGCCGCGCGGACCGTCCTCCCAGCGGGCGACGCAGCGCTCCGCACGCCAGGGCAGTACATCATCCACGCCTGCCTCGGTGGCCAGCTCGACCGCGAGCTCGCCGCGCTCCCCCTTGACAAGGGCCTGGGCCAGCGTGACGGTCAAGTCCGGCCGGGGCCGCTGTTCGCGGCTCAGCACGGTCAGCGCGACGGTGTCCCGTTCGGCGTGTTCGACCCGGCAGGTGACCAGGCCACCGCGACCGTCCGACACGGCCAGTTCCTCCCCCGGCCGCAGCCTGCGCGCGGACGCCGCGTGCCGGCCCTCCGGCCCTCCGAGCACGAACGCGTCGCCGATCGGCAACTCCTCGACCAGGAAGACCGGGAGCGAGGTCACCGGCCGCCGTGCCGGGAGCGCAGCCGGGAGAACAGGCCGCCGCTGTTGCGGCCGTTGGTGGCCAGGGCGGGCTGCTCCTCGCCGCGCAACGTCGCCAGCTCGCGCAGCAGCTCGATCTGGCGTTCGTCCAGTTTGGTG
>DASYBO010000524.1:0-26108 GCA_036500685.1 Pseudonocardiaceae bacterium
GTCGCGCACGACAAGGTCCACCGGCTTGCCGCGCAGGCCCCCGTCGGCGTTGATCTCCTCGACGGCCAGCCGGGCCAGGTAGTCGCACGCCGTGGCGAACACCGCCCCCGGGCCGCTCTTACTGGTCAGCAGGCCCAGCCGATGCACGTCGCCGGGGCCGGCCGAGTCTCGGTCCGCGGGCGGCACCCATCCCCGCCGGCCCATCAGCCAGGCCAGCCCGTCGGAGTCCAGCTCGGCCGATACGCTGAACCGCGTCCCCCCGGCGGGGGCCGGCTTGAACTTCAGCCGCAGGCGGCCCCGCCACGGCTGTTCATGGACGATCTCGATGAGCCTGCCGGGAATGCAGGCGCCGATGCGGCCGAGCATGTCGACGACGCCCGACGACCCTGGGTCGACAGGAAGCCGCAGCGAGACGGCCGCGCCCGGACGCACGGTGTCGCAGGCGGCGCCTAGCAGCCATCCGGACTGTCCACCCTGCCCGAACAGCCAGAACGCCTCATCCGGGGGCAGCGCCAAGTGGCTGTCGGCTATCAGGGCGATCGCCTGCACCTCAGCCTCCGATCGGGCCCTACCCCCCGGGGCCCAGTGTCCGGTTAACCTGCCGTGCGCCGTCCCGTCAGAGAAACGCTCTCCTCGTCTCCCTCGCCTGGCGGGCTGACCGGCTGGGTCGTCGCGGCAGCGGCCTCGGACACACCCATACGCAAGATGGACTGCAGGAACGCCAGCGCGTCCCGCACAGGCCCGTCAGCGGCGAGCCGGTAATAGCGGAACCGACCCTGCTTACGCTCCTCGACGAGACCGCAGGTACGCAGCACCCGTAGGTGGCTGGAGACCGCGGTACGGCCGACATCATCGACCGCGTCGGCGATGGCGCCGGCCGTAACCTCGCCGCTTCGGGCGAGAAAGTCGAGGATCGCCCGGCGCGTAGGATCGGACAACGCGTCGAAAGCGTCCTGAGCCGAGGTGCGCACTCGTCCTCACTCGATCGAACGGAACGTGTCATTAGATGATGACACGTTAACACTATCCAGTCCGGGACTTCTATCACACTCTCGGTAGCTTCTCATCGGCCAGCAGCTCGGCTCGTCGGCCGTTGAGGGATGTTTGGGTTGGCACATCGCGGATGCGGCCCGTCTCGCCGAGGCGGGTACACAGCTGTGACCATCGACATGCCGCTTGACACACGTGGGGCATATTTTTCGGCACCCACAGGGTTACGGATCCCAGGCCAGCTCGCATCGTCTACTGATCATCACCGCGGTCGTCGCGTTGGCTTTCACCGTTGTCTGCCTGCCTGTTCCTGTCTCCACGCCGCATCTCGGATCCGTACGCTGTGAGCGCCGAGGCGTGCGCAGGGCATTTCCGCGTCGCTGTCAGCGAACGTGTGTGCCTGCGGCTCCGAGCGCTCGGCAGAATCGTTCCGGGATGATGACGTCTTCCGGGCTGAGATCGCGGATCGCGCGGTGGCCGAGGGCCAGGAGAGTGGAGTCGATGCCATTGCGCAGAACGTCGAGGACGTTCTCCACTCCGGCCTGACCGCCGGCCGCCAGGCCCCAGAGATAGGCCCGTCCGATCAGGACCGCGCGCGCACCGAGCGCGAGTGCCTTCACGACGTCGCTGCCGCGCCGGATACCGCCGTCCAACAGAACTTCGATGTCGCTGCCAACGGCGTCGACGATGGCGGGCAGCACCCGGATGGTGGCCGGGGTGCCGTCGAGGTTGTTGCCGCCGTGGTTGGACACGGAGATCGCGCTGACGCCTGCGTCGACCGCGCGGCGGGCCTCGTCGACGCGGATGACGCCCTTGAGCAGAAACGGCCCGTCCCACTGTTCGCGTAGCCAGCGCACGTCTTCCCACGACGGCGGGGCTGTCTGCATCCACTGACCGTAGGCACCGAAGAAGGTTGGCACGGGTGTCCCGGGTTCGGCCATGTTCGGCACGCTGAGGTCGGGCAGGCGGCGGGTGCGTGCGTAGTCGAGCAGCCAGCGCGGGCGGGCCAGCCCTTCCGGGGCGAACCGCAGCAGTTCGCGGAATGTGAGCTTTTCCGGGATGTGCGGGCTGCCCCAGTCGCGGCTATGTGAGAAGGACCAGTCCAGCGTCAGAATGATGCCTGCCGCTCCCGCCGTGCGGGCGCGGCCGAGCCGCCGCAGAATGTCGTCGCGGGTGCCGGTCCAGTACACCTGGAAGAACGTGTTCGGATTGGCCGCGACGACCTCCTCGATCGGTTTGCTGGCAAAGGAACTCAAGCCCATCGCGGTGCCTCGCGCGGCTGCTGCGCGGGCGACGGCGACCTCGCCGTCGGGGTGTACGGCCTGCACGCCGGTCGGCGAGATCACGACCGGTAGCGCGATCTCGCGGCCGAGCACGGTGGTGCTCAGCTCCCGCGCGGGCGACATCCCGGCAGTGCGCGGAGCGAACTGCAGCTCCCCGAAGGCTTCCTGGTTGTCCCGCAGTGTCAGGCCCTTCTCCGAACCCGCGATGAGCGCGGAATAGACCGAGGGCGGCAGTCGTTTCTTCGCGCGCCGCTGGGCTTCGGCGATCGATTCGAACCAGGAGTTGGTCATGATGATCCTTGATTGTCAGAGGGGTCGATACGCAGTGGGCGCCGCAGGATGACCGGACGCAGCGGGATCGTGGTGGCTTCGCGCAGGCAGCCGGACCAGACGCCGGTGCCGTACGCGATGTCGTCGGCCAGAGCGCCGATGGTGTATCGGATCGGGTCCAGCGGCGGGCGGCGGTGCCACCAGTCCACGATCGGTCGCACCAGCAGCAATGACAGGATCGCGATTCGACGCCCGCGTCGTCGTCGTCCGCCTGCGGCGCAGGCAACGACCAGAAGGGGTGCGGCGAACTGGGTGCTGTACCGGCTGATCCCGAGCCCGGTTTGGTAGACCGATTCGGCCGACGCGCGCACCACGCCGCCGGAGGGGATGTCATGGGCGCGCAGCAGGCGCAGGATGCTCAGCACCGACGCGATGAACGCGGCGAGGGCGATGATCGGTCGTCGACTCAGCAGTGCGGCCACCGTGACCGCGGGCCAGGGCTGCAACGCCAGCGGTGCGATCGCGTCCGGCCGTCGGCGGGCCAAGGGAGCCGCCGAGGTGCCGTATCGGGCGCGCCGGGACAGCAGGCCGGACCAGGTGGTCGGTTCGTGGTGCTGGACCTGGACGGTGGGGTCGTAGCGGATGCGCCAGCCCGCGTCGTGCAGCCGCCAGCCGAGGTCGACGTCCTCGCCGACCCGCAGTCGCGGATCGAAGACCGCTCCGTCGCGCCGCGCGCTCGCCAGTGCGGCCCGTCGGGCGAGGAGTGCGGCGGTCGGTACGTAGGACAGTCGACTGCCGGGCGCGACCCTGGCGGGTTGTGCGCCGAGGTCCAGATTGCCGGCCCTGCTGGCGTAGCGGCCGCACCAGTTGTCCGACGTGATGGGCGCGATCCTCGGTGCGACCGCGGCGATCAGCGGATCGGCGAAGTGGTCGGCCAGCTGGTCGGCCCAGCCCGGCGTCGGCACGCAGTCGCTGTCCACGAACGCGACCAGGTCCGTGTCGATGTGGTGCAGCGCGGTGTCGCGTGCCGCACCTGGACCGCCGTTGACATTACGGCGCACGAGTCCCGCACCGTGCCGCGCGGCGACGGCGGCGATGGCCGCCGGATCCGGTGACGCGTCGTCGACAACGAGCACCGGGTGGTCGTCATCCATCGCGGCCAGACACCGGGCGAGCAGTTCGACCCGGCCGTGGACGGGGATCACCACGGTCAGGCTCATTCGCCGCTCACTGGGCGGGGGCACGGGATGGGCGAGCCCGCTGTCGGTGAGTCGCCTCGCCAGAGTGCCGGTCGCGGCGGAGTCGACAGGGCCGGCGTCGAGCCTCTGCCAGGCGGCGCGTCCGGCGTCGGTCAGCCGCAGCACCCGCGCCGGCGATCCGCCGAACCACAGATGGTCGGTCAGCTGCCGAGTGCCCGGATCGAGGGCGATCCGGAATCCGTTGGGCAGCGGAGCAGCGGGTTGGGTCACAGCGCCAGCCCGCCGTCGACCGGCACGACCGCACCGGTCATCGCGCTGCTGTCCGTACTGGCCAGAAACGCCAGGAGCGATGCGATCTCGGCGGGGTCGAGCAGCCGGCCAAGGGGTTGCTGAGCGGCGAACTGGCCGGCGCCGGCCAGCCCGTACAACCGGGCGCTCTCAGCCAGGATCGGCGTGTCGGTCGAACCCGGACTGACCGCGTTGGCGGTCACTCCCGAGCCGCCCAGTTCACTGCCGAGCGCCCGAATGAACCCCGCGACACCTGCCTTGGCCGCGCAATAGGCCGCGAGCATCGGAAGCCCACGGGTGGCCGCAGCCGAGCTGACCGCGAGGAAGCGGCCGGACCGCGGTTCGGGGCGCCGCAGCAGGGCCGGGATCGCGGCTCGGGCGAGGTTGAGGACACCGCGTAGGTCGACGTCGAGCACGGCGTCCTCCTGCCCTGGTGGCACTTCCCACATCGGAACACCACCCGCGATCACGCCGGCCGCGGCGATCGCCGCATCCAGGCCGCCCCAGCGCGCTTCGGCCTCGGCCACCGCGTTGGCCAGCGCTGACTGGTCGCGGACATCGGCAACATGGCCTCGCACGCGTTCGGGCGCCGCGGCCTTGTCGACGACAGCAGCGAGTTCCTCCTCCGTGGCCATGTCGTAGGGCAGCGCCGGATCCGCGCCGGCCAGGTCGACCGCGAGCACCGACCAGCCCAACTCGGCGAGCTTGATCGTCGTGGCGGCGCCGATACCGCGCGCTGCACCGGTGACGAGTGCGACCCGGGAACTCATGCGCTCACCAGCGATCGCCACCGGGCGACCTGCGAGATCAGCTCGCCGCTCAGTCCGTCCACAATGACGCGGCCTTCCCCCGATGTGGCCTCGGTCGGGTCGCCGAGCACACCAGTGGCCGTCACCGCGCGGACACCGCCCGCCCGCAGCAGCGGAAGCAGTTCGCTCAGCGGGCGCTGGTCGCCGACCACCGCCCGCTCCATGCGCACTGCAGCCGGCCGTAGCGCGAGCTGCAGGGCGGTCTCCGGGCGGCCAGCGTGCGGGTCGCCCTGCCAGCGAGGTTGGAACAGACCGATGTCGTGGGATTCCGTGCTGAGGCGGGAAACCGCCCTGGTGATTGGTTCGGCGTTGCCCCCGTGGGCGGAGACGAACAGCACGTGGCGGAAGGTCTCGAATGCCGACCGCCCCAGTTCCACGAGCAGCAGTTCAGTGGCGGCCTGCCCGATCGAGAGTGTCCCGGCGAAGCCTGCGTGCTCGCCGCTGGAGCCGTAGGCAACCTCAGGCGCGACAACGACATCCGAGCGCACCGCGGCCAACGCCATACACAGCGCGACGGCGATGTCGGTGTCGGTACTGACCGGCAGGTGCGGCCCGTGCTGCTCGGTCGAACCGACCGGCACGGCCAGGATCGCCCCCGCCGCCGCTCGTTCGGCAACCTCCGGCCACGCCAGATCCGCGAGACGCATATCAGGCCCCCGGCCGGTATCCGGCGAGCGGGTTCTCGTCGCAGGCGCGTTCGGGCGGCCTGCGCATGCCAATGCTCACCGGCACCGGCGCGCGGCGGTGCGAGTGGTCCAACGACGGCTTGGGCGCGGTGCCCGCCGAAATCCCGGCGAGAGCGAGTTCGCCGTGCCCGCGCACGCACTCCGGATCGGGGCCTTCCAACGGCAGGCCGGTGAAGAACTTGGCGGCCATGCAGCCGCCGCCGCACGCGTCGAACGCCGAGCACGACGTGCACGCGCCGCCGGTCTGCGGCCTGCGTAGTTCGGTGAACAACTCCGACTCACGCCAGACCGTGGCGAATCCGCCCTCGCCGCGGACGTTGCCGGCCAGGAAGGTGTCGTGGATCGCGAACGGACAGGCGTAGACGTCACCGACGGGGTCGACCAGGCACACCACCCGCCCGGCGCCGCAGAGGTTGAGGCCGGGCAGCGCACCGTCGCCGTAGCCGGCGAGGTGGAAGAAGGAATCGCCGGTGAGCACCTGCTCACCGTGCCGGACGAGCCACTCGTAGAGCGACCGCTGCTGTGCCGCGGTGGGATGCAACTCGTCCCAGACGTCGGCGCCGCGTCCCGACGGGCGCAACCGGGTGAGCCGCAACTGTGCGCCGAATCGGTCCGCGATGACTTTGAACTCGTCGAGCTGTCCGGCATTCTGCCGGGTGACCACTACCGAGATCTTGAAGTTGCGCATTCCCGCGTCGGCCAGTCGTTGCATGGCACGCAGTGCCGTGCGATACGAACCGGGGCCGCGAACCGCGTCATTGACCTCCTCGACCGCGCCGTCCAACGAGATCTGCACGTCCACGTAGTCGCTCGCGGCCAGCCGAGCCGCCGCTGCTTCGGTGATCATGATCCCGTTGGTGGAAAACTTGACGCCGACGTGGTGCTCGCTCGCGTGGTCCAGCAGTTCCCAGAAGTCCGGACGCACCGTGGGTTCACCGCCGCCGATGTTGACGTAGAACACCTGCATCCGCTCGAACTCGTCGATCAACGCCTTGCACTCGGCGGTGCTCAGCTCCCTCGGGTCCCGTCGCCCGGACGAGGACAGGCAATGCACGCAGGACAGATTGCACGCGTAGGTGAGTTCCCAGGTCAGGCAGATCGGCGCGTCGAGCCCGTAGCGGAACTCGTCCACGAGAGACATCAGGTCCTCCTCGGCTGGATCATCCGGGACTCGGCCAGCACCGCGAGTGCAGTCCGATAGCGGGACAGCTCGTCCGCTTCCACTCCAGCCGCGGTACATGCCGCTCGTGCCGTCGGTTGCGCGGCGAGCGTTTGCACCACCGTCAGCAGAGTGGGGTTCTTCAGAAAGGACAGTCGGCGCGTCTCGAAGTGGTAGAGCAGCGCGCCGAACCGTTCCGGCCGGATCGCGACCCGCTCGTCCAGTCGCCACGCGCCGTCCAGGTCGAACGCGGCCGGGCGATTAGTAGACACCGCACATGCCGTCGATCGACACCTCCTCGACGAGCAGATCCTCGACGAGCACGTCCTCAGCCGCACCAGTTGTCCCGGCCTGTGCAGGCTCCACCTGGTCGTTGGCCACCGTGACTCCTCTCGAATTTCGTCACTGTGTGACGAATAAGTTTATAGAGTAATGTCACCAGGTGTCAGAATCAAGACCTGCGACAGGACGATGCCCAGATGCCCGCTGAAGCCGGACTGTCCCCCAAACCTCGCCGAGGGCGTCCGCCTCGGACCAGCGCCAGGAAACTGGAGTTGATCGCGCTGACGCTGTTCACCGAACAGGGATTCCAGGAAACCACTGTCGACCAGATCGCGAGCGAAGCCGGCGTCAGCAAGCGAACATTCTTCCGCTACTACGACGCCAAGTCCGATGTCCTGTGGAACGAGTTCGACGCCGAGGTACAGACCCTTCGCGTCTTCCTGGCGGAGATGCCCGACGATCTTCCGGTGATGGAAGCCGTGCGGCGCGCGGTGCTGGCGGCCAACCACTACGGCGCCGAGGACGTTCCCGAGTTGCGGATGCGGATGAACCTGCTCAACACCGTCCCCGAACTCGCGGCGAGCGCCACGGTGCACTATGACGCGTGGGAGCGAGTTGTGATCGCCTACGTCGCTCGTCGATCCGGGCAACCCGAAGATTCGCTGTACCCACTGGCGGTGGGGCGCACCGTACTTGCCGCGTGTCGCGCCGCCTATGAACGGTGGTCCGCACGTGCGGACGCCGATCTCGCCGCGTATCTGGACGTGGCCTTGCGTGCACTCGCCACCGGCTTCACCGACGAGGTGCTCGCCGTCGAGCCCAACCCGGGTGAAAGCCCGGGTGAATCTGCCAGCCAACCGTAGCTTCCCGTCGTCCTGCCGGAAGCTCCACGCGCGAGCTGATCAGCCGGCAAATGTGATCGCGGCGTCCGAGGGTAAGGACGCCATGCTGATATCTGCGCCGATGATGTTGTTACGAGCTCGGCGCTCAAGACCAGACTCATTGAGGCGAACTGTCGGCCGCATGCTGCTCGCGACACCGTGGGAGCCGACCGGATGGGCGCTACCGGATCGCAGCGTCGCCCTCGGAAGGACAGATCAGGGTCGCGGCTCATGTCGGATCGTGTCGTCGAGGGCGAGCATGCGTTCGATCAGATCGCCGCGTAACGCCGCGCGCACTCGCAGAAAGTCACACGCCGCAGCGACGTCGTGCACGCGCAGGATGTGCCCCAGAGTCCACCCAGTGCGCAACGGCGGCCAGCGTCCGGGCGAGGCGACCCTCCGGTGCCGGCGTGTCGGTGCGCCGATGAATCGTTGCACGACACGGCCATCAACAACGGCCGGCCCAGCGCGTGCGGCCCACCGAACCGGCGCAGCACATCGATGGTCTGCGCTGGAGAAGATCGGCCAGTTCGATGTCGCAGTCCGCTCACATCGTTGCCCCTGGCGGCCCCGGCCGCGATCGCCGCCTGCGCCTGGGAAGTGAAGGAACCTCACGATGTCCTCGTGTCCTCCCCCACCCGACTGGGGAGGACCGACGCGACGAACTCGGTCACGATCTCGCCCAGGGTCTCGCCTGCGTCTTCGGGCATATTGTGTCCGGCGCCGACCAGTCGAACGTGCGGCTGGCCGGAAGCGCCGGGCACGAGTTGATGGAACATGGCGTCGGCCGCGCCCCCGATCGGATCCTGCTCGCCGTACACGGTGAGGAACGGCATCGGCGACCGGGACAGGACGGCCCGTGACACGCGGACGGCTTCGGACGACGGGTCATCGGGACGTACCGGAATCAGGGCCGGGAACACCCGTGCACCCGCCTTGTACTCGTCCGTCGGATACGGGGCGTCGTAAGCACGGAGCACGCCGGCTGGCAGCGGTGTCGTGCATGCTCGGGCCACGATCGCAGATACGTGGAAGTCGGAGGTGCCGGCAGCGAACTCCTGCCACGTGCGCAGGGCGTCGTTGGGCGGCATGTCCCCGGTCGGATAGCCGTGGTTGGCCGCGACGTAGGCGGCCGCGAGCCCCTCGATCTCGGTGACCAGGCGCAAGCCGAGCAGCCCGCCCCAGTCGTGCCCGATCAGGACCGCGTCATGTAGCCGCAGCGCGGACACGAAGTCGGTCAGCCACCGCACGTGGGATTCGTAGGTGTAGTCGGTCTGCTTGACCGGCTTGTCCGACTTGCCGAAGCCGATCAGGTCGGGGACCACCACGCGCAGGCCCGCGTCGACCAGTGGCGCGATCGTGCGTCGGAACATATAGGACCACGCCGGCTCGCCATGAAGCACCAGCACGACGCGCCCGTCACGATTGCCCTCGTCGACGTAATGCATGCGGAGATCACCGAGGCGAGCGTCCGAGACCGCGACGAAGTTGGGCGCGAAGTTGTAGTCCGGCAGATCGTCGAAGCGGTCGTCGGGGGTCCGTAGAACCGTCATGGGTGAATTCCTTCCGTAGGTGAGGTGGACGCGGTGCGTCCTTCGGCAACGAGACGGGCGGCCACCTCATCCGCGGTCTGGTGGGTCTTGTCCCGCCAGGCGTTGCGACCCGCCAGGTGCTGCCGCAAGCGGGCGGCGGCGGCTTCGACCTCGTTTGGCGTGGCGCTGCCGTCATGGGCCCTGGACAGGACGAGTGAGCGTGCGTCGGCCGGGCCGAGGTCAACACCCGACTGTCGGGCCAGGCTCTCGTAGTCCTGGGCGGCCAGCCGCGTGTCACCACGTCGCTCGGCGGCGGTCGCCGCGGCGGCCACGAGCGAGTGCGCGGTGCGGTAGTCCAGCCCGCTTCCGGCCACCAGTCGCTCGGCGAGGTCGGGGGCCTCGGTGAAACCGTCGAGGGCTGTCGCTGCCATCCGCTGCACGTCGAACCTGGCCTCGGCGAGAACTTCGGTCATCAGCGCGGCCAGTTGCGCGGTCAACTCAACGGTCTCCAACACCTCGCCGTAGTTGTAGATCCAGTTGTCGGTCTGGGCGGACGCCGTGCGTACCGACGTCACCAGACCGCTGACCCGACCGGTGATCACACTGCTGCCGCCCCGCACGACCATCAGCGCATAGGGATTTCGCTTCTGCGGCAGGTAGACCGACGCACGACAGTGCGCATCGTGGAGGTGGACATACCCGAACGGGACCGAGGCGAACAGGAGGAAATCCTCCGCCAAGCGGCTGGCGGTGATCGCGACGTGGTCGGCGACGAAACCGATGTCCAGCAGCCCGTCCACCGACCACATCGCATCCCGCGACGTCGTCGGTGCGCCGACAAGGCCGAGGCGACGAAGGTAAGCCGAGCGATCCACCGCGACGGTGGTCCCGGCGACCCCGCCCGCGACGACCGGGACCAGGCCGCAGCGAGTCCAGCTCGCCTCGATGCGGTCGAGGTGACGCGCGGCCTCGTGGGCGAACGAGAGCAGGTAATGCCCGAATGTCGAGACCTGCGCTGGTTGCCAGTAAGTGAGGTCCGCCCACCATGATTCGAGATTCTCCAGCGACCGAGTGATCGCCGTGTCGGCCAGATCGGCAACGGTCTGGTGCACGTGCAGCAGCGCGGAACGAGCCGCGAGGTAGAACGCCACCCGGCCCGCTTCACGCCGGGTCCGCCCGAGCGACAGCCAGCCCGCGTCCGTACCCACGCGATCCTGGAGCATGTGCTCACGACTGTTGTACGCGTCGCCGTCCGCCGGGTCGTACGCGAGTTCGTCCACGCCCAGATCTACCAGTTCGACCACGGCACGGAGCAGACGGGAACTTGCCGGCTCGGGCAAGGCGCCGGCGTCGCGCAAGGCGAGCAAGTGCGCGAGGTCAGCCATTCCCAAGCCGCGGTGCAGGTGCCGGGCCTGCCGTGATTCCGTCCGGAATCCCGTTTGGACGAGCAGTGGGCTTGGCCCCGAATCGAACCGGCTACCGAGGCCCAGATACCTCGCGCTCATACTCGGCCACCGCCGATGACGTCGAAGACGGCGGGCAGCCCACCCGACGCGACGAGCACGACGGCACGAGCCGGATCGCGTGGCTCGCGGGTGAACGCCTCCCAGGCCGGACGGACGAAGACGGGGTCAAGCAGCGCGCCGCTGCGGGTGCGGGCGAGCACGGTCAGCGCAGTCGGTGCGGAGCAGGCATCGGCGCGCGGCAGGATCCGTAGTTGTTCCAGGGCCTTGTCGACGTCCACGTCGGCGAGTTGTCGGCCGCGGATCGCCGTCAGCAGTGCCCGGACCGACTGGGTTGCCTGCCGGGCGGACTTGGACACCGGCACGGCGCGCACGATCACCTCTCGATCACGGGGCCGCTGCGATGTACCGAGCAGCAGGCCCGCTGCCATGCCGCCACTCCCGAGCGCAACCACGACGTCCGCCGGCGCCGATGTCGGCAGCTGCGCAAGGATTTCCGCCATCATCGCGCGGTAGCCGAGCGCGCCGACCCCGTTGGCACCCGCGCGCGGGATGCCGAACGCCGAAGGCCCCCGTCGCGCTACAGCAGCGTCGATCGCCGCGTTGACCGCTGCGGGCCCCGGCGCCGGCGCGGCCTCGATCGTCGCGCCGAACTGCCGTGCCAGCGCCAATGAATTCGTCGTCGCCGCACCGGGATCGACGACGCAATGACAGTGCAGGCCGAACCGGGATGCGGCGATCGCGGCCAGCGCGACCCAGTTCGAGTCCCTGCGTCCGCCGACCACGACGCTCTGCGCGCCCGACCGGATCGCCTCGTTGAGCAACGGTTCCAAGGCCCGGACCTTGCTACCGCCGAAGGCGAAGCCGCACAGGTCCTCGCGTTTGACGTACACGCCTCCGGCGCCGCCGAGCGGCACCAGCGGTGTTGGCCAGATCCCCAGTGTGACCCCGGACTCGGGCGCAGTCTGAACGTTCACAGCCCCTCCCCTGCCAACCAGCGTTCGGTGAAGGCGACCGAACTGGCGATCGCCGCCCTGAGCAATCCTTCGGTGTCGTCGAGCCGCGGGTGTACGCCAACCCCGGTGCCATTGGGACCGTTCGTCTCGCGCGTAGCGGCGTACGCGTCCGCGTAGCCGATCCGGTCCGCGAGTGAGTGAATGACCTGTTCGCTGAATGCCTGTCCCCGCAGCGCGTCGATGTTGGCGCGCATCCGCTCCGGATAGACGTCCAACTGGTCGAGCAACTGCGCGCCCAGTTGGGCGGCCAGGGTGATCTCGCAGCACAGGTCGGGCAGCGTGATCCATTCGGCCTTCCAGGCCCGCCCGTCACGCTCGTGCTCGGTCACCGCGCCGGCCAGCAGGACGTCCACCTGGGATCGGACGAGGGTGTTCAGCGTGACGAGGTGCTCGCTTCGTTCGGGGTTCCGCTTGTGCGGCATCGTGACGCTGCCGATCTGCGCGTCCGTCGCGGCTTCACCCAGTTCGCCGATCTCTGGCCGCTGCAACTGGTAGATCTCGTTGCCGACCTTGGCCAGCGACGCCGACACCAGCCCGGCGACGGTCGCGAACTCGGCGACGCAGTCGCGTGCCGACCCCCAGGCGAACACCGGAGCCGACAGCCCGACCCGCCGCCCGAACGCGTCGAGCAGGCGTGGCCCGTCAGCACCCCAGTAGGCGAGAGCGCCGACCGAGCCGCCGAGTTGCGCCCGTTCCCAACGGGTCCGGCCCGCCCGCAACCGCACGAGGTGGCGGTCGAGTTCGGCGCCCCACTGGGCCAGTTTGAAGCCGAAGGTGATGGGCACGGCAGGCTGGCCATGTGTGCGCGCCAGCATCGGAGTGACTCGGTACCGGGCAGCTAGCGTGCGCAGCGTGCCGATGGTCGCGAGGAGGTCGCGTTCGATCGCTCGGCTGGTGAGCGCCAGGGTGAGCGCCGTCCAGGTGTCCGAGACGTCCTGCACGGTCGTGGCGACGGCCACGTAACGGGCAGCGGCGGGACCTAGCGCGTCGCGCAACCACTCGACAAGGCCGGCGGTGGAGTGTCCGGTCTGCCTGGTGCGAGCGGCCACTGTGGCCAAGTTGGGCAGCGGGCCGGCGCAGCACCGCGCGATACGGTCGGCGGCATCGCGGGGAATCGCGCCGATGTCGGCCTGGGCGCCGGCCACGGCCCCGTAGATCCGCAGCCAGGTCCGCGTGCGTTCCGCCTCACCGAACCAGGTCCGCATCTCATCCGTTGCCCACAGATGGCCGAAGGTCATGGAGTCGCGCGGGTGGGATGGCCCGGTCATGGCGTGACCAACGCGGTCACGGCACTGCGTACCTCATCGAGGTTCGCACCCCACGGGACGACGGCGACGTCACCGGTCACCCGGATGCCCCGCTCCAGCAGGCAGCACTTCGTCAGACGCGCGCCCGCGACCGCGCCACCCGCGACCACCTCGGGGCAGAAGTCGATAGTGGACGGAGGAGAACCGTAGTGGTGCGCATAGATCTGCTTCGACCGCTGGCAACCCACGACGGCCCAGTCCTCACGCGCCGCCGGTCCCGCGTCCAGGTAGCTCGCCGTCACGCCGGCCGATGGTGCGCCCGCTCCCCGACAGGGCAGCAGGTAGTGCGGCATGGGCCGGGTCCGCATCCGCAGCGGCAGGGAGATCAGCCTGCTGACGACCCGTACGGGAGGTAGGTTCTCGTCGAAACTGATCGCCTGGCGCACCATGTCCGCCAGCTTCGGCGGGTGCGGCGGCACCACCTCGTCGACGTAGAGGACCACCGGTTCCGGCCGCCAGACGAAGTTGACGTGCCGGTACCGTCCGGTGACGACGTAGGCCAGCGCGCCCGGCGTCCGATGCCGAAGTGCGACGCCGGCGAGCGCGGAAGCGTTACCCACGTCGGTACCGGCGCTGTCGATCAGTACGACCTGGTCGGCCGCTGCCAGGACCCGCACCGCCACGACCGCAGCGAACAGGTCCACGGTGGGAGCCTTCGCCACGGCGAGCAGCGCCGCGCGATCACCATGGCGGGCCAGCACATACTCGGTTCGCCGATACACGTCGCGCCCGACGAGCCAGGCGGTCAGGGCCTCGGTCGTGAGCGCAACGGCGACATCCTGGACCGACAGGCCGCGATAGGGACGGGCCGTGAGGTTCGGTCGCGGCTCGGCGATCACACCGGACCTGCCTGCAGGTAGTCCAACGCGGTGTCGGCGCGCAGCCCGAGCCGGAGGCTCTCCAGACTCGCGACCTCGGTCAAGTCGATGTTGCCCAACCCGACATCGGGACCGAGGTGGTTGATGAGCCAGAGCTGCTGTGCCTTCTGCGGCGCCTCGAAGATGACGGCCGACGGATCGACGCGGGACACCACGGTGTCCACAAGCAAATCGCGGATCGATCCGTCATCGTGGTACAACCCGACGGTGCCGGACTCGCGTCCCTCGGCGATGACCCAGGATGCGCCGGCAGCCAGATCGTCAGCCATTTCCTGTGCCCACTCCTGGGGTTCGATCACGGTGGTGCCGTCCTTGCTTCCGGTCTCGGCCAGCACCACGAAATCCGCCGCCAGCTGCTCGATCAGCGTGCGCTTCTCGTTCCTGTCCAGGACGTTCAGCCCGTTGGACACCTCAACCGCGGAGATCCCGTTGGCCAATGCCCAGTCACGGAATTCCCTGACCCGTCGCTGCACGGCCGCGATCTCCAGGAAAGTCCCACCCGTCACCAGAAGACAGCCGTGCCGTCGGCATGTCTCGACCCGCTCGGCGATGTGCCGGTCGAGGTATCCCAGACCCCAACCCAGCTTGACGATGTCGACGATGTCGCCGCACTGGCCGAGGTAGGCGTCGAGAATGGACACAGGTGTGGCCTTGTCCAGTACGTGAGTCAGCCCCGAGCGCCGCGGTTTGGCCGCGCGCGGTTGGGTGAAGAGGAAATCCGCCCCGCTCATCGATTCACCCCAGCAGCCAGTTCCCGCGCGGCGAGATAGAGCCGCAACGCGAGTTCGAGCTCGAACCGCTTGCCTGGATCGTCGAGCCGTTCGCCGAGCAATTCCCGCAGCACCCGCATCCGGTACTTGACCGACGAGCCGTGCAGGTGCAGCAGGGCACCGGCACCGCCTGGGCTGCAGCCCGCCTGGAGATAGGCGTACAGGGTGTCGACTAGCTGTCCGCCGAAGCGTCCGTCGCTGATCAGATCGCCGATCACGCGTTGCACGTAGGGCAGTACCTGCGTTCCCGGCACAGCGTTGAGGACACCGGCAAGCGGCCCGAGCTCGTCGACGACAGCGACGCAGGGCAGGTCGAACAGATCGCTCCCATCGCGCTGCAAGTCACCCACCTGCCGCACGAGCTGATACTGCGCCCGCGAATCGCCTGCGCTCGGCGCGCTCGTGCTGACCGCCACCAGCAGGCTCCCGCTCGCGTCCGCGGCGGCCAGCAGCCGCTGCCAACCTCGGCGGTGTGCATCCGCCGGGCTGCCGTCGTCGGAGTAGACGCCGACCAGCGCGTTATCCTGCGCCACCAAGCTCAGGTCGGCGAGTAGCGATATTTCCCTGGCCGCGCGCAGTAGCCGGCCCACGATGCGCCGCGCCATGGAGACATTGGCGAGCCGGTTCGGTGCGATCATCACCATCCGCTGCGGCTTGCCCGCCCTGGCCTGGCCCCGGCCGTTCAGATCGCGTTCGACGAAGCAGCCGAGCACAGCCAGCCTGTTCTCCAGCGCATGCCTTTCGGCCTCCGCGGAGCACAGCCGTAGCAGGGCACATGCGAGATCGGCCAAGCCGACGTCGGCGCCTGCGGCGCACACTGTGTCGATCTCCAGCACACCACGCAGGCCCGACTCGTCGCGGAGCACGATCTCGCGGGCGCGCTGCGCCTCCAGCCGCGATCCGGTGGCGGCCACGACGAGCCCGCTGGAGTCACGCAGGCACACCGAACCACCCAGCAGTTGGGCGGCGGCGGTGACGAACGCGCCGGGATCGGGCGCCGCGACGGCGCGGGCGAGTTGCTGACGCACCCCGTTCTGTGCCCGGGTGTCGTTGGCGTCGGCCTCACACAGGCAACGGGTCAGGGCGGCCAGCAGAGCCGAGTAGTCCGCCCCGATACCGGGGCATCCGCTCGGACAGACCATGATCCACACCCCGCGGGCCGTGCGCACGAGCCGGAACTCGCCATGCCGCATGGCCGTCTCGTCGGGGGCGCGGCACTCGATCGCGATCGGCACGTTCGCGGTGCGCTGGATGACCTCGCCGACCACGCAGCGGGCCAGCGCGGCGTCGGTGACCTCCCCGACAACTGCGGCTATCACCCGCACCAGCCAGGCGAGCTCGGATTCGCGTGCTGCCCGGGCCGGCAGCCGCAGCGGCGCGCTGCCGTCGCGGCGTTCGACGAGCACGGTTCGCGATTCGAGCACGCGGTCGAGCAGCGCGTGTACGTGGTGTACCGGGCAGCTGTCACTGGAGCGGAGTGCGCCGTCGGTCCCGGGCGCCTGCGTGATCAGGAGCCGTCCTGTTTCGAGTGGACCGACCGTGATCCGGGTCGACCCCGCCGCAAGTCCGACGGACAACGGGCGCCTCCTTTGCCGCGACCGGCCCCGATGCCGATCTCATGGCAGCGACCCTAGGCCGCAGCGCCAGGCGAAAACTGTACAGATCTGACACACCCCAACGGGCCAAGCCGTCAGATGATGGCCCGGTTCGCGTCGAGACCGAACTGACGCAATCGCCGGTAGAACGTTGATCGGGACATGCCGAGAGCGGCGGCGGCCCGAGCCCGGTTGCCGTTGTTCTCCCGCAGCGCGTCAGCGATCGCCTGGCGTTCCAGGGTCTCCAGCCTGCTCAGTTGTTGGCGCCGCGCGCGGGTGCTGCCGCCGACCTCGTCGGCGAGGTGCTCGATGCCGATCGGGCCGCCACGGGACTGGCGGGCGGCCTCGCGGACGACCTGTTGCAGCTGGGGGACGTTCCCTGGCCAACCGAAGTTGACCAGCGCGCCCATGGCCCGGTGGTGGACGTGTGTCGTGTAACCCGCCGAGTCCAGGATCGCGTAAACGAGATCAGGGATGTCGTGGTGTCGCGCGCGCAGCGGCTGCGGCCGCAACACCGCGTCACCGAAACGGCTCAGCAACCCGCCCCGGTCACCGCCGCGACCGAGCGACTGCGTCGCGATGACCAGTGGATGCGGGTTCGGGTGTTGGTCGAGCACGTCCGTGAACGACTGGGCCACGCCGTCGTCAAGTGCCTCGACGTTGCGCACGACGACAGTGCCGCGCGGATCGGCCAGGCGGGCCAGCAATCGACTCAGCCACACCTCGACGCCCTCGATTGATACCAACCCGGCCGGCAGGATGGTCATGGGCTCGTCGGGGCCCAGCAGTTCATGCAGGCGTTTGGCGATCGTCAGCTTTCCCGTGCCCTGCTCACCGAGAATGTAGATCCGTCCCCGGGCCTGGCCGAGCAGCTCGTCGAGTTCGTCGTCCGGACCGGGCCGGGCTCGCCGCGCGGCTCGGACGGCCGTGGCGGCGGGCTTGACCGCCGCGGGCACCAACTCGATCAAGGCGCCAACCAGCAGAGAGCCGATCCGGATTGGGAGATTCCGGGCTTCGATGACTGTTCCGCCGGACAGCACCAGGCTCATCACGCCAGCAGCCCCGGCGCCGGCGACCTGGTCCCAGAGCACGTACTGGTCACGGGAGTTGAGCAGATCAGCCGCGGCCGCGTTCGTGACCATGTAGTGGTCGCTGATGCCGACGAGTGCGGCCGAGGTCTCGCGGGAACGGGCAAGGAACTCCTCGAAAACCGTCCGTTCACGGGCCGACGATCGAGCCGACAGCTCGTTCTCGATCTGCGCGGTGAGATCGAGCAGCGTCGGGACCAGCAGGCCGGTCGCCTCGTTGGTCGGGCAGGCGAGGTCGAGCACTCCCGTGATGCGGCGGGTCAGCGGATGCCGGATCGGAGCGCCGACGCACACCAACCGCTGCAACGGCTCGCTGTAGTGCTCGGCGCCGAAGACCGTCACCGTCCGTAGCTCCTCGAGCACCGTGCCGACCCCGTTCGTGCCCGCGACATCCTCGGCGAGCACGAATCCCTCGTCGATCGACAACCGAGCCAGCCTACGCAGAGCCGAACGGTCACCCGCCCACCGAGCGACCACGCGCGCGTCAGGGTCGGCGAGAACGATACTCACATTGGTGTCGGCCAACTGGTCGGCGAAGCGGCTGAGGATCGGTTGCGCCGCGCGCAGCAGCCGATCGGCGGAACCGTCGGT
This sequence comes from Pseudonocardiaceae bacterium, assembly GCA_036500685.1. Classification (GTDB taxonomy): domain Bacteria; phylum Actinomycetota; class Actinomycetes; order Mycobacteriales; family Pseudonocardiaceae; genus CAJCJE01. The sequence continues at coordinate 18,088 of DASYBO010000524.1, forward strand.
CGCCCGGTACGGAACCTCGATGCGATCCATCGGAGCGTGGGCCATCTGGCTGCGAATCCAGGACAGACGAATAGAGTCGCGGAGCAGCCCGCCGGGCAGCTCCGCGCCCGCACCCAGGGCACGCCACGCCGACTTGACCCCACCATCGTGCTGTGTCGGCAAGCCCATCATCCACTCCGGTGTCCTCATCGACCTCCCCGGCCCGATTATCCCAAACAGTGGTGCACATCTCTGTGCCAATCTGACACACATCTGGCGCACCTCGCCCCGGAACGACACCCGGACCGCGATCAGTGGCTGGTCAGACCGCCGTCGATCACGAGCACCGAGCCGGTCATGTACCGCGACTGGTCCGAGAGCAGGTACACGACGAGCCCGGACAACGCCTCCGGACCGGGCACGTCCAGCAGCGTGTCCGCCGCCAACCGAGAGGTCAGGTCGGAGCCGATCGCCGACGCCATCGGGCTGTGCACCAGCCCTGGGCACAGTGCGTTCAGCCGGACACCACGGTGCGCGGACGCGACCGCCAGCGAGCGGGTGAGCGACACGACCCCGCCCTTCGCCGCGCTGTACGCCTCAAGGCCGGGCTCGGCGACGAGCGCGGCCGTCGACGCGTTGTTCACGATGCTGCCGCCGCCGGAGGATTCGATCAGCCCGATGGCGGCGCGACAGCACAGAAAGCACCCGGTGAGGTTGACCTGGATCGCCACGGCCCAGCTCTCATCGCTGATGTCCTCCACCCGTTCGGACGTGTTCACCGGCGCCACCCCGGCGTTGTTGAACAGGCCGTGCAGGGCGCCGAAACGGGAGCCGATGGTGGCGAAGGCCTTCGCCACCGACGACGCGTCGGCAATGTCGACGATCACCCGGAGCACATCCTGCGCGGCCAGTTGTGCCTCGGCCTGTTCCAGAGCGGGGCTGTTCCGGTCGAGCAGCGCGAGCCGGGCGCCTGCTTCGGCACATGCGCGTGCGGCGGCGAGGCCGACGCCCGATGCGGCCCCGGTGATCGCGATCACGCGCCCGGAAAGCCGGTCGTCATGCATGACAGCCTCCTCGACAGTGTCCTGGGCTCAGCCGTTGAGCAGTTGGGAGATGGTGGCCGGTAGGCGGTCGAGCCGGTCGTACCGCAGGCACCGGCCACGCCCCGCCGCGGCGAGTGCCTGGCAGTGCCGCAGCCGCCATGGCGAGTCGGTCGTGGCCAGTACGTCCAGCCGTTGGTAGCGCGCGGCCAGCACCCGCGCGTCGACGCCCTTGTTCTGCACCCCGTCGGTCATGACGACCGCGACCTTGACCGGCGACTGCATCGTCGCCAGCAGCCCGAGGCCCGCCTCCAGCCCGGCCGAGAGGTCCGTGAGGCCGTGCGGGCGCAGGGCCAGCACCCGGCGTGCCAGCTCCGGCGCGGGCACGGTCTCCTCGCCGCGCTTGAGCACCTCGGCGCCGGTACCGAAAGCGACGACGGCGAGCTCGTCGCGTTCTAACGCCAGTGCCGAGGCAGCGGCTGCGGTGGCGGATTCGATGGCCCGGTCCCCGCGCATCGATCCACTGGCGTCGAGCATCAGCACGACACCGCGCCGGCGCGGCACCCGGTCATGTACCCACAGGTGCGCCGATGTCGGGGCCGGCGTCTCGACCAGTTCGGCGATCGTCCGGTCCAGATCGAGGTCGTCGGAGCGGAAGTTGTACCGGACCGTGGCGAACCGGCCACCCACCTGGCCGGACACGGGCAGCACACCACGGACACGGTGCACGACGATGGTGGCCGCGAGTCGTTCCACGTCGGTGAGATCCCGCGAGATGGCGGCACGGGCAGTCCGCGCCCAGCCGGCGCCGTGCTGCCTACCGGACGAACGCACGAAGGCCGCGAGCGCCTGCCGTGTCTGTGTGGCCACCTCCGACTCGGGCCCGGCGCCCTGGCCGGAGTCCAGAGCGCCGCCGTGGACCGATCCCCGGCCGGACGCCGACGGCTCCGACGGCAGCTGCGCGATACGAGCGGTCGATGACGTGTCCGGAGCGCAGGCCTCCCGCTCATCCTCGCCGGCGAGTTCGACCGACGACGGAGGCAGCGGTTCACCAGACGTCTCCCCCAGCCCAGGCCGATCCGCTGCCCGGTGCTCGCTGATGATCGCGTCCGCCCACAGCTCGCGGATCACCGACTCCACCGTCCGATCGACCCCCGAGCGCAGCACGATCTTCGACGACAACGACAGCAGAGCCGCGTCGAGGCCCGCGTCGTCGACATCGAGTCGCGCCAGGAACGACGCTATCGACACCAGATCGATCGCACCGCGGATCGATGAGCCGACGCGGACATCGGGATGGCCACGGCTCGCCCGCACGGCATAGACCGCTCGTACCACCAGTGCCGGTTGGGCTCCTGCCACTCGTGCTCGCACGATCGCCCGCTCGTCGGCGGCGTTCTGATAATCGAGGGCGAGCCGCACGGCCCGGTCGAGAAACGCGGCAGGCAGCGCCGACGTGCCGACACCATCGAGCGGATTGACCGACGCGACGACCCGGAAGCCCGATTCTGCACGCACCGGGCCGAATCGCGGCACCACCAACATGGCCTCGGACATCGCACTGATCAACGCGTTGACCACGTCGGCAGGCACCCGGTTGGCCTCGTCGATGTAGAGCACGCGGCCGGTGTGCATGGCCGCGACCAGCGGTCCGGCCAGGAACGCGTCCCGGGCGTAGCCGCGGCGCAGTACGACGCTCGGATCATGGCCGCCGACCAGCGCCGAGGCGGTCAGTGCCGACGAACCGTGGACGATCACCGGCCGGGTGCCGGCCGCCGCACAGACCTGCGCCACCAGCAGCGACTTGCCGACACCGTGCGGCCCCTCGATCAATACGTGCCGGCCCGCCGAGAGGGCAGCGGCGAGCACGTCGAGTTCCTCGCCCCGGCCGATGAGCCGCGGCGCGGCCGTCCTGCTCATGTCGAACCCTGCGCGGCACGCAGGGTCAGCTCGCGCACGATGTCCTCAGCACTGCGTCCCCACGACTCATCCGGCACGACCTTGCTCGACAGCGCGAGTTCGGCCACTGCGATCAGCCGGTCGACGTCCAGGGCATCGACCCGCAGGAGATTACGCATCGACTGCTCGACGAGGACGAAGTCGATCGCGCCCCGCACCGATGCGCCACTGCGAAGCTGCGGCGCATCGCGGGTGGACCGGGTGAGCCGTACCGCCAGTCGCGCGATGTCCGGCCGCTCGCCGGCCGCACGCCTGCGGACGATCTCCAGTTCCTCGGCCTCGGACTGGTAGCCCACGACCATCCGGCAGAGCCGGTCGTAGACCGACACGCTGACTCGCGCAGTCCCGACATTGTCGAACGGATTCATCGCAGCAATCAGCCGGAAGGAGTCCTCCGCACGGACCAGCCCGAATCGCGGAATACGCAGCTCGCGTTCGGACATCGCGGTCAGCAGCGTGTTGAGGGTGTCCTCGGGCAGCCGATTGAACTCCTCGACGTACAGAAAGCCGCCTTCGCTCATCGCCATCGGAAGCGGCCCGAGGACGAAGTCCTCGTCGCGGTAGCCATGGCTGAGCACCTGGGCCGGGTCGTGGTAGCCAAGCATCTTCTGCGGCGTCAGCTCGGCATTGCCCTCGACCATGGCCAGCGGAAGCCGCGCGTGCTTGGCGATCGCCCGCAACACCGTCGACTTGCCCGTGCCGGGCGGACCCTCCAACAGGAGGTTCCGCCCAGCGGCGAGCACGCTGAGCATGCCCTGTAGCTGTCGTTCCCGCCCGACCACCTCGTGGGCGATGTCGTCGTAGAGCGTGACGAGATCGGCGAACGGCGACTGGTCGGGCTCATTCAGCGCGGTTGCGGTCATGCAGCATTTGCCGCGTTCCAGCCGGCGCTGACGTGCAGCGCTTCGCCAGTGATGTAGCGCGCCTCGGGCGAGGCCAGGAACATCATCGCGTTGGAGGTGTCGATGGCTTCGATCCACGGGATCGGAATCGCGTTGAGCGAGGCGAACGCAGGGATCACCTGCTCGCGGGTCGGCTTGTCGATGCCCGGTGCGAACAGCGCGTAGAACGCCTCGTTCTGGATCATGTCGCTGTCCAGGTTCGTCGGGCACACGCAGTTGACCGTGATGCCCTCGGCGGCGACTTCGCGAGCGACAGATTTGATCAGCCCGATGACGCCCCACTTGGCCGCGCAGTAGTGCGCGACAGTGGGTAGCCCGGTCCGGCCGGCCATCGACGCGGTGGCGATGATCCGCCCACTCTTCTGCGCCAGCATGTGCGGCAGAACGGCCCGGATCGACTTGAACACACCTGTCAGATCCGAGGCGATGACATCGTCCCACACGGCGTCGGACATGTCCGCGACCGACGAGAGCGACAGCAGACCGTGGTTGGCGAGCAGGATGTCGATCTTGCCGAATTCAGCGATGGCTCCCTCGACCGCGGCGTTGGTTGCCGACGTGTCGCGGGCGTCGGCCACAAAGGACAGACAACGCTGATCGAGCGCCTCGACCTGCTTCACCGTTTCGGCAAGGTCGGCCTCGCTCGACATGCCGTACGGCACCGTCTCAACCTGCTTCGCGATGTCGGTGACGACGATGTCGGCACCCTCCTTCGCGAACTCGACGGCGTGCGAGCGGCCCTGGCCTCGCGCACCGCCCGTGATCAGCACTACCTTTCCGTCGAAACGACCCACGACACGATCCCTTCTCGTTGGTGAAAATAAGCGATGCCTCCCGCGATGGGGCCATCACTTACATGCTGGTGAGCTCGCTCTGGCTGGACCGCAAACGGGCGTAGCCGATGAAGTAGTCCGAGCTGATGTAGAGCTCGTTCATGTCGCCGAGCTCGTCGATGGTGAGACCACCCGGCCTGCTGATCAGATAATGGAGATACTGGAAGGCGTCCTTGGCGCCGTAGCCGGCGTGGTGGACGCCGACCACGCGCCGGGTGCGGGCGTCGATGACGCATTTCTGGAACCCGGTTCGTTCGGGCAGCGTGAATCCGTAGATCATCGAGCCCTCGGCCATCGGCAATGGGGTGTCGGCCGGTGCCATCCCGGCGGGCGGGACCTGAATGGTCACGACATCCCCGAACGCGGTACGCGCGGCACGTTCGCTGAGCCCGGCCCAGGTGACCTCGTAGGTCGTGTGGAGGAAGTCGGGAATGTCGGTGTAGTCGAACTCGCTGTCGACGCCCATGATGTTGCGGGCCGCCGTCGTGCCACTCCGCCGTGACTTGAACATTTCGAGCGGCGCTCCGAGCAGGTCCCCTGCCGCGTACACGTTCGGGATGTTCGTACGCATCCGGTTGTCGGTCAGCACGAAGCCGTCCGGGTCGTAGGCAAGCGGGAGGGTGTCGGCGAAGCTGTCGAGGTTCGGCCGCTCCCCCGTGGCGATGAGCACGAAGTCGGCTTCGACGTAGACTTCGCCGCCGGGGGTGTCGACGTAGACCCCCGTCACCCGATCGTCACCGACGATGCGGGTCGCGGTGGAGTGTTCGAGTAACCGCATGCCGCGAACCCGCATGCCGTCGACGACGAAGGCCCGCAGGTCCTCGTCCATCCGGCCAGGACCACCACTGGTCAGCAGTTCGCCCCGGCTGATGATCGTCGTCGGCGTGCCGGTGGCCTGGTAGAAGCTGGCGTACTCGACCGCGACCTTCGACCCGCCGATCACCGCGATCTTCGACGGCTCGTAGTCGAGGTCTTCGATGAACGACGCGTAGTCGAACACGCCCGGCAGCGTCTCGCCCGGGATGCCGGGCATGGCGGTGCGCGCGCCGGTCGCCAACACCAGCGCGTCCGCGGTGAACGTGCGGCTGGCGGCGCTGACCGTCCTCGCGTCGACGACCTTGGCTTCGGCGTTCACGATCGACTCGATGTCCAGCTGTTCGGCGCTCTGCCAGTTCATGTGTGCGTGCGGACCGCTGCGCTTGGTGCGGAACAGCTCCACCAACTCCAGGACCGACGCGGCCGCCGAGTCGAACTTGCCGTACCAGAGGCGACCTTGGAGGGCCTGCGCCTGGTCGAGCTCGCGGGCGGCCTCGGAGAACAGGTGGTGCGGGACGCACGCCTGGTGCGGGCACGATCCGCCGAGGAACGGCCACCGCTCCAGGATGAGCGCACGGCCGCCGAGGGCGCGCAGGACGGCGGCGCCGAACCGGCCCGCGCTGCCGCCGCCCACGAAGATCGCGTCGAAGTGCCCGCCCCGCGCCTCGTCGAGGTGCGTGATCGGCTCGGTGACGCGGCCATCGTAAGCGTCGTCGATGAGCTGCCGCCACCGGGCCATGCTCAGGCCAGCGCGATACACGTCCACGGGATCTCCTGCCGGTCTGGACTCTGTGTGAGAACACTGGCGCGAATGTGAGCGGGGGGATAGGTCCCGCCGGGGCAAGACCGGGCCGGTTTTAGACCCGGCGGGCCGACGACGCGGGCGCGATGGCGAGCACAGACTTGTCGTCACGGGCAAGCCGGACAAAGAAGCGGAGGCAATGCCGTCATGGTCAACATTCGCGGTGAGCAGGTTCTGCTGCCCACCACCATCGTCGGGTCATACCCGCGCGCGCAGTTCCTTGAGGGCAAGGTGTTCCCGCTGACGGGGGTGAACTCCCCCGAGTTCCCCAGCTTCCGTACCCGGACGCTGTACCGCAACGCCGTCGCCCTGGCGATCAAGGACATGACGGACGCGGGCCTTGACGTGGTGACGGACGGGTGCCAGCACTACGAGAGCGACAGCGACTACGAGCAGGGCGAGATCTTCCACTTCTACCTCGACCGGCTCGAGGGATTCGTGCCCTACGGGGACAACATCAGCGCCGGGCACTTCGACAACATCCCGGTGTACAAGCCAACCGTGGTGGGCCCGATCGGCTGGCGCCGGCCGATCTTCAAGCCCATCGTCGAGGCCGTCACCCAGCAGACTGGCAAGCCGGTGAAGGTCCAGGCCGCGGTCGGCCCGGCCACGATGTCCGCGCTGATCACCGACCAGCACTACGGTGACATTGGCGCCCTGTCCAAGGACCTGGCCCGCGCGCTCAACGTGGAACTGCGCGACATGGTCAGCCGCGGCGTGGACATCATCCAGTTCGCCGAGGTGCTCACCTTCTTCGACCCGGTGGACTGGGTCGTGGAGGCCATCAACATCGCGCTCGAGGGCATCGACGCCTACAAGGTGATCCACATCTGCTACGGCCAGCAGGAAGGACAGCCGGGCGTGACCGAGCTGCGCGGCGCGAAGCTGTTCCCCTGGCTGTGGGACATCAACTGCGACCAGATCCAGTACGAGATGTCCAGCCACGGCTTCCACCAAGCCGACATCGACGCCATCTCCACCCTCCCCGCCGACAAGGACTTCGGCGTCGGCGTCGTCAACGGCAAGAGCCTCGTCGCAGAAAGCCCGGACCAGGTGGCGGCGGGCATCCGCCGCGTCCTTGAGGTCGTCCCGCCGGAACGGCTCATGGTCTGGACCGACTGCACCCTCACCGGCATCAAGCACATCGTCGCCAAGCGGAAGATCGAGTCACTCGTCGCCGGCGCCGCGCTCGTGCGCGCCGAACTGCAAGGCAACTAGGTGCTGCCACCGTCACTGGCGTGCCTGTCACGCAGCCGCATCGTGCAGATCGGTATCGTCGTCCCGGACATGGAGGAGGGACTGACGAGGTGGAGCACCGCGCTCGGCCTGGGCCCGTGGATCGGCTACCACTTCACGCCGCGGACCGTCCAGGACTTCACCTACCGGGGCAAGGCCGCCGAATACAGCATCGATATCGCGATGACCAGCTCGGGACCGCAGGTAGAGCTGATCGAGGTACACGGAGACCACTCGCTGTACCACGAGTGGACGAACGTCCACGGCTACGGCATCCAGCATCTGGGGATCCGCGTCGACGACATCGCGCCGGCGAAGGCGGAACTGCTGGCGGCAGGCTACGAGCTGATCCAGTCCGGACACGGCTACGGCGCCGCCGGCGACGGCGAGTTCGCCTACTTCGACACGGTCGACGACTTCGGCACCATCTTCGAGCTGATCCAGGTGCCGGACC
>DASYBO010000525.1:0-9954 GCA_036500685.1 Pseudonocardiaceae bacterium
GGCGGTGATGCGCGTGCGCAGCGCGGCCTTGGCCTGCTCCCAGAGCGGATCGGGATACTCGGTGGCCAGCGCGGCGGACGCGGTGTGCTCGTTGGTCACGTGCGCACCTCGACCTTCTCCCACGTCCCCGAGCGCATCGAGGCGTAGCAGGCGTCGAGGACGCGGTTGACGACATGGCCGTCCTCGAAGGTCTCCAGCGGGGTCTCGCCGCGGGCGAAGCGGTCCACGAAGTGCCGCATCTCCTGGCTGAAGCCGTAGGCGCGGGCCTCCTCCGGCACCGGGTAGACCCAGCCGGTCTCGGCGTCGGCCTTCTCCACCAGGTAGCCGGCCGGGTGCTCGATGAAGCCCCACACCGGGGTCGAGGAGGTGTCGGTGACCAGGCGGCCCGCGCTGCCGACGAGCTCATGCCGCAGCTGCATGCCGCCCTTCTCGATCCACGAGGACTCGACCGTGGCGAGCTGGCCGCCGGCGAACTTCAGCAGCGCGATCGCGGTGTCCTCGCCGGTAGTCTTGTCCGCGTGCGCGAGCGTGGCGCCCCAGGCGAAGACCTCGGTGATCGGGTTGTCCTTGCCGAAGAAGTGCCGTGCCGACTCGATGGTGTGGCAGCCCATGTCGAGTAATGCGCCGCCGCCCGCGGTCTCGGCGTCCCAGAAGTGCGGCGCGTGCGGGCCGGAGTGTGCCTCGCGAGCGCGCATGGTCAGCACGTCGCCGATCGCGCCCGCCTTGACCATCTGGTGGGCCTTGGCGATGTTGGGGGAGAACACCGAGGACTCGGCGTACCCGTTCCAGACGCCTGCCTCGCGCACGATGCGCAGGATCTCGGCGGCTTCCGCGCCGGTTCGGGCCAGCGGTTTCGTGCACACGATGGCCTTGCCGGCCTCGGCCGCGATACGCACCGCCTCCACGTGCACCTCGTTGGGGAGCGCGACCACGACCAGATCGACTTCGTCGTCGGCGCAGAGGGCGGCCATGTCGTCGTACTGGCGCGGGATCGGGCCCCATTTCTCGGCGAGCGCCTTGGCTCGGCCGAGGTCGCGTGAGTAGTTGGCCACGAGCTCGGCGTTGCGCACGTCCTGGAGGGCGTCGGCGTAGGTGTCGCCGATGAAGCCGGAACCGAGCAGACCGACACGGATCACGTTTCCTCCAGGCGACGGCGACACGGATGACACAAGCATTGACCCCTGGAAGCATAACCATCTGGTCTACCAGTGGTCTACTGAAGCGGCGACAATCACGTACCTCGTAGCACCTCTGCGGACCAGGGTCACCAGCCGTGCGTTGACCTGGCGAAGGAGGTGCGCAGCCGGTAGCGCTCGCCGACATAGGAGATGACCGAGGTGAACAGCGGGCGTTCGGCCGCGTCGACGGCGACCTGGTGCATGACCAGCACGGGTTTGCCGACGGCCAGGTTCAGCTGTTCGGCGGTGTAGGCATCCGCCTCGCGGGCCTCGATGGTGCTGTTCGCCCTGGTCGGCTCGACCCCGGCGGCGCCGAGGCTGTCATAGAAGGACTCCGTGCTGAAGTCGTGTTTGCCCAGATCGGGCACGAGGGAGGCGGCGATGCGGGTCAGGTCGAGCGCGATCGGGACGCCGTCGAGCAGTCGGACGCGTTCGAGCCGGAACAGGGGAGTGCCGGGCGCGATGCCGAGATCCTCGGCCTCGTCGAGATTGGCGGGCCGCGCCTGCGCCACGAGCACCCTGGAGGACGCGGTCAGACCCATTCGGGCTGCGGTCTCGCTGAAGGATTCGAGGTTGCTCGGCCACTCGCGTTCGGCCGACGCCGCCTTCGCCACGTACCAACCCCGGCCGTGCGATGAGTTCAGCACGCCGTCCTCGACCAGTTGGTTCAGCGCTTTGCGCAGCGTCATCCTGCTGATGTTGAGCTGCTGGCACAGTTCTCTTTCCGGGGGGAGCCGCATTCCCGGTTGCAGCGCACCCTCGTCGATCTCGGCCCTGATCAGCTGCAGCGCCTGGATCCACAACGGCTCCGGGTAGTCCGACCGGAAGGCCGTTGCCTGCTGGTGCACCTCGCTCACGTGGCGCCTCTCGAATTTCACAAAACGGGGAAGTGAAAAGTGTAGCTGCCGGAGGCATTGTGCAGACGGTTCGCCACACCTGTTGATCGTGCCGGCTTCCTGCGGCGTTTCGTTCTGGGGCAGAGCGTTATCGCGCAGCGTCAGGGAATGATCACGGATTTGATGAAGCCGGCAGGGCGATCGGCGAAGCAGGCGAACGCGTCGTCCACCTCGGACAGGTCGAAACGGTGGGTGATCAAGGGCTGGTAGCTGAACTGATGGGTGCGGATCAGGTCGAGCCCCTCGCTCATCGCGCGCATGACGCGGACGCGCTGCGGGGTGAATCCGTGCACCACGGAAAGCCCCTTGTACCACCAGTTCAGATCCAGTTCGCGCGGGCCGCGCGCGTGGTAGCCGAGGATGCAGAGAGTGCCGTGCGGTGCGGCCAGCTCGCCTGCGAGGGTCAGCGCGCCCGCGGTGCCGGCGGCCTCCACCGCGACGCTCATCAGGCCGCGTAGGTGTTCGGGCAGCTCATCGGGGTGGTAGGCGGCACTTGCACCGATTTTCAGGGCGACGTCGCGAAGGTGTTGTTGATAATCGACCGCGACGAGTTCGGCCGGTCCGGCTAATTTCGCGAGTTGAAGAAAGCCGAGTCCCATGAATCCGGTACCGACCACGACAACGGTGTCATGGGGCGCGATCGGGGTTCTCGCGAACGCCTCGGCGATGCAGGCGAGCGGTTCGCCGAGCGCGTGTTCGGCCGGGATGCCTGGTGGCACTGGCAACAGCGCGTCCGCGCGCATGGTGACCAGGTCGGCGAAACCGGGGCCGCCGAAGCCGGTGACCGTGTCGCCGATCTGCCAACCGCGACTGTCGGAGCCGAGATCGGTGACGGTGCCGACGACTTCGTGGCCGAAGCGCACGGGTTCGGCTTCGGCCGAATGCTCGGACCAGCCGTGGTATTCGGAGGCACAGACACCCGACGCGGTCACCCGGACCAGTACCTCGCCGGGGCCTGGTGTCGGATCTGCCGCTTCCATCACCTGTGACCTGCGTGGACCAATGACCTGGCTGTAACGCACCTGGACCTCCAAGGGCGAAGCGGGTCTAGACCTCTTGTGTCCGTGGGGGGCCAAGTGTAGCTTGTGGTCAGCAAGTGGTACATCATGGTCTACCCGCAGTTGTCCTCTGGTTCACGGGGGAAGGGGCTTCTCCGTGCGAGCTTTCGCCCGTCGCGCGTTCTTCTACCTGATCGCCGCTTGGGCCGCCATCACGCTCAACTTCATCCTTCCCCGTGTCATGCCCGGCGACCCGGTCACCGCGATGTTGAACAAGCTGCGGGGCGGTCTCGCGCTCAGCCCGGACGCCGTTTTCGCGCTACGCAAGCTCTTCGGTCAAGATGACGGCAACCTCTGGCACCAGTACGTCGAGTACTGGGGCAAGCTGTTTCATGGCGATTTAGGGGTTTCGGTCACCGACTACCCGAGCTCGGTGTGGTCGGTGATCAGCCAGAGCGCGCCGTGGACGCTCGTGCTCATCGGCCTGTCGACCGTCATCAGCTTTCTACTCGGCACCATGCTCGGTGTTTTCGTCGGTTGGAAACGCGGCACCTGGGTCGACTCGTTCGTGCCGATCACCAACTTCATCTCCGCCATCCCGTACTTCTGGTTCGCGCTGATAGCCATCTACGTGCTCGCCACCCAACTCCACTGGTTCCCGATCAACCAGGCCTACGGACTCGGTATGCAACCCGGGTTCAGCGGAGGGTTCGTCGGCAGCGCCCTCTATCACGGCATCCTGCCCGCGTTGACCATCGTGGTCTCCTCGATCGGCGGTTGGCTGCTCGGCATGCGGAACATGATGGTCACCACCCTTTCCGAGGACTACGTGCTGCTTGCCGAGGCGAAAGGGCTCGGCAAGCGCCGGATCGTGGTCAGCTACGCAGCGCGCAACGCCATGTTGCCCTCGCTGGCCGGGTTCGCCATGTCGCTGGGGTTCGTGATCGGCGGCTCGATCGTCACCGAGGTCGTGTTCTCGTATCCAGGCCTCGGCTACGTGCTGTTCTCGGCCGTACAGAACCAGGACTATCCGCTGATGCAGGGCTGCTTCCTGTTCCTGATCGTCACCGTGCTGCTGGCCAACCTGCTCGTCGACTTCCTCTATGTCCTGCTCGACCCGCGAACGCGTCAGGAGGCATAGATGTCGCGCGCGCTGCGTTCCCCGAAGATCCTCACCGGGCTGATCATCGTCGCGTTCTTCGTGCTGCTGGCCGTGTTCGGGCCACTGCTCGTGCGCACCGACCCGTCCCAGGTCTCCAACGACGCGTTGCAGGCACCCTCGCTGGCACACTGGTTCGGCACCACCCAGACCGGGCAGGACATCCTCGCGCAGGTCGTCGACGGCGCTCGGAACTCGATGATCGTCGGGTTCGTCGCAGGCGCGCTGTCCACGGTGCTGTCCGTGCTGGTCGGCGTGACCGCTGGCTATCTTGGCCGGGTCTGGGACGAGTCGCTGTCGGTGGTGTCCAACGTCTTCCTTGTCATTCCCACGCTGCCGCTGACCGTGATCGTCGCGGCCTACCTGCCGCACACCGGACAGGTCGGGCTGATCATCGTGATCGCGCTGACCGGTTGGGCCTGGGGTGCGCGAGTGTTGCGCGCGCAGACACTGTCGCTGCGCAAACGGGACTTCGTCGAGGCTGCGCGCGCGTCCGGGCAGGGGTCGCTGCGGATCATCACCAGCGAGATCCTGCCCAACCAGACCGCGATCATCGCGGCCGCGTTCCTCGGCAACGTCGTCTCGGCCATCCTCACCGAGGCCGGCCTGGCCTTCCTCGGCCTCACCGACCTGACCCAGTGGAGTTGGGGCGGCATCCTGTACTGGGCGCAGAACGGCAACGTGCTGCTTTCGGGCGCTTGGTGGTGGTTCGTGCCGGCCGGCCTGTGCATCGCGCTGCTGGGCGCGGGCCTCTCGCTGGTCAACTTCGGCATCGACGAGTTCGTCAACCCGAGGCTGCGCGCGGTCGGTGTGAACACCCGACGTGGACCGCGCAGGCAGCGGATGCGTCCGGCCCGCTGGGACCGCAGCAAAGAGACCACTGTGGACGAACCAGCGCCGGAGGCGTTGCTGGAGCTGAGGAATGTCAGCATCGACTACGAGACCGACGGCGGCGCGGTGCACGCGGTCGACGACGTGTCACTGATCCTGCGGCGCGGCGAGGTGCTCGGCATCGCAGGCGAGTCGGGGTCGGGCAAGTCGACCCTCGCGTACGCGATCACCCGACTGCTCAAGGCACCCGCGCGGGCCACCGGCGGGCAGATCATCTACACCACGAAGGACGGGCGCACCGTCGACGTGCTCGACCTGACCGGCGAGGAACTGCGCGCGTTCCGCTGGGACAAGCTCTCGATCGTGTTCCAGTCGGCGATGAACGCGCTCAACCCGGTGCTGCGCGTCGGCTCGCAGATCGGCGACGTGCTCACCGCGCACCGCAAGGACCTGACCGCGACCGCACGCACCAAAAAGGTGCAGGAACTACTGCGGCTGGTCGGCATCCCGGAGGACCGAGCGACCGCGTACCCGCACGAACTGTCCGGCGGCATGCGGCAGCGGGTGATGATCGCGATCGCGCTGGCGCTTGACCCCGAGGTGATCGTGCTCGACGAGCCGACCACCGCACTGGACACGGTGATCCAGCGCGAGATCGTCAGCCAACTCTCCGCGTTGCGCGAAAAACTGGGCTTCTCGGTCGTGTTCATCACCCACGACCTGTCGCTGCTGGTGGAAATGTCCGACACGATCGCGGTGATGTACGCGGGTCGGGTGGTCGAGACCGGACCTGCCGAGGAGTTCTACCGCAACCCGCGCCACCCGTACAGCGCGGCGCTGTTGCAGTGCTTCCCGACGCTGTCCGGCCCGCGCAAGGAACTCACCGGCATTCCTGGGTCACCACCGGACCTGCGCGAGCTGCCGGTCGGGTGCCCGTTCCAGCCGCGTTGCGGCCAGGCTTTCGACGGCTGCGCCGAGAACCGCCCGGTGCTGATCCCGCTCATCACGACGCAAGCGCCGCAGCAGGTCGCCTGCCGGCTCTACCCGGCCGGTGACGACAGCCAACTAGTCCCGGAGCCGGTGTGACCGCGACCATCAACAGGAGCCCGGTTCTCGAGGCGACCGGGCTGAGCAAACACTTCAAGGTGCGCGGGCGCGGCGCCGCGCGGCACGCGGTGGTGCACGCCGTCGACGACGTGTCGTTAGCCCTCTACGCAGGCCAGGTGACCGCGCTGGTCGGCGAGTCCGGGTCGGGGAAGTCGACGGTGGCGCGGCTGCTCGCCCAGCTGATGCCAGCGACCGCGGGCGTGATCCGGTTGCGCGGCAAGGAGATCACGGTGCGGCGCGGGAAGCGGTTCCGGGCCTACGTGCGGAATGTGCAGTTGATGTTGCAGGACCCCTTCGGCTCGTTCAACCCGGTCCGCACGGTCGGCACCACGTTGCGACGAGTGCTGCGCATGCACGGGCGCAGCGGTGCCGAGATCACCGAGATCGTCGACCGGCTGCTCACCGAGGTGAACCTGACTCCGCCCGAGCAGTATGTGAGCCGGTTTCCGCACGAACTCTCCGGTGGGCAGCGGCAGCGGATCTCGATCGCGCGAGCGCTCGCCGTCAACCCGGATGTGCTGCTTGCCGACGAGCCGGTGTCCATGTTGGACGTTTCCATCCGACTGGGCGTGCTGAATCTGTTGGCCAAGTTGGCGTCGGAACGCGAACTCGCGCTGCTCTACATCACGCACGACATCGCCTCGGCCCGCTACTTCGCGACCACCACCGTGGTGATGTACGCGGGCCGGATGGTCGAGGGCGGCCCGTCGGAAACCGTTACCCAGCAACCGGCGCACCCCTACACCCAACTGCTCGTCGCGTCCGCACCCGACCCTGGCAGGCCGCTGGCCCCGGTGCCACCGGGTGGGCTCGGTGCCCCGCCGAGCCTCATCGACCCGCCTGGCGGTTGTCGCTTCCACCCTCGTTGCCCGCTTGCCCTGCCCAAGTGCGCGACCGAGGTTCCGCCGAAGTTCACGCTTGCCGGCAACGGGCATTGGGCCGCGTGCTGGCTGCACGAGAAATCGGAGTCCTGATGTGATGAGAGCACACTCCCGGTGGCGCCGTGTCGCCACGCTCGTCGCGGCCGTGACCGTGGCAGCGGCCGGTATCGCAGGCTGTTCGGGTGGGTCCGGCGCGAGTACCAGCGGCGTCATCCTCACCGTCGCGGGTGGACCGTCCGGTCCGATCCAGCGGATCTTCAACCCGTACCTGCCGACCAGCGCCTACGACGTCGGCTCCGGCGGCATGATCTACGAGCCGCTGGCCGCGCAGAACACCCTCAAGCCCAACGACTTCGTGCCCTGGCTGGCGGCGTCCTGGGCTTGGTCGAACGACAACAAGACGTTCACCATGCAGATCCGCAAGAACGTCAAGTGGACCGACGGCACTCCACTCACGAACGCGGATGTGGTTTACAGCTTCCAGTTGATGAAGCAGTATCCGGCGCTGAACCTCGCCGGCGTGTACTTTCAGACCGTCACCGCGACCGCGAACAACTCGGTCACCATGACCTTTGACCAGCCGTACGCGCAAAAGATCGACGTGCTGCTCAACCAGTTCATCGTGCCGCAACACATCTGGAGCAAGATCGCCGACCCGACCTCCTGGGCTGATCCGAACCCGGTCGGGACCGGGCCGTTGATGCTCAGCACGTTCAGCGCGCAGAGCTACCTGCTGGTGAAGAACCCGAACTACTGGCAGCCGGGCAAGCCCGCGATCGGCGGGATGCAGTTCGTGTCCGAGCGGGACAACACCGGTGTCTCGCTCGCGCTGGCGCAGGGCCAACTCGACTGGGCCGGGGTGTTCATCCCCAACGCGCAGTCCGCATATACCAGCAAGAGCCCGAACAACCACATCTTCTGGCCGACGGTCGGCACCGACGGCTTGATCACCAACCAGCAGTCGGCGCCGTTCAACGACCTCGCCGTGCGCAAGGCGGTCAGCCTCGGCGTCGACCGCAATCAGATCGCCAACGCGAACCAGGGCCTGCCCGCGACCAGCGTCACCGGTCTGCCCATGCCGCTCTACGCCGACGCGATCGCCCCCGACCTCAAGGGCGTGAACTTCAAGCAGGACACCGCGCAGGCCAAGCAGATCCTCCAGCAGGACGGCTACACCATGGACGGCAACGGCTACTTCGCCAAGAACGGCCAGGAATTGTCCTTCGCCATCACCGACCCGTCCTCCTACACGGAGCAGATCGCCGAGGCGCAGGTGATCGTCTCGCAGATGAAGGACATCGGGATCAAGGTCAGCATCAACGGCGTCACCACCGAGTCGATCAACACGCTGACCGGCAAGGGCAACTTCCAGGCCTCGCTCGGCTACCCGATCGCGACCCAGACGACCGAGTTCGACATCTACGACACCTGGATGAACCCGGTCTACTCGGCGCCGATCGGGACACTGATCCCGACCTATCAGAACATCGAACGCTGGACCGACCCGCAGACCGCGCAACTGTTCAACCAGTACCCGTCGCTCACCGATCCCGCGCAACAGCAGCAGATCCTGTACCAGTTCCAGCACACGATGGCCAACGACCTGCCGATCATCCCGTTCACCTACTTCGCGGACTACACCGAGTACTCCACCGCGAAGGTGACCGGCTGGCCGACGGAGCAGAACCCCTACGCGACCCCGAACCCTGGCGGTACCGGTTCGGTCCTGGTCGTGGTCAACCTGAAACCGGTCGGCTGATGATGGGTGGGAGTGCATTGGTCCTCATCGACGGCACCGACATCCACCACGACCTTTTCGGGGCGGCCCTGACCCTTCAGTCGATCGGGCTCGCGGCCGGTGTGCGCACCGGCCGAGGGGTGGGCCTGCAACGGTTCGTCGACCCGCGCGAGGAGACCTCGGACGTCGACGCGTATGTGCTGTACACGGCGGGCGGGGCGTTCACCCCCGACCAGCAGGCGGCCCTTGCCGAAGCCGTTGCGGGCGGCAAGGGCCTTCTGGCTCTGCACGCGTCCTGCGTGCTCAGCGACGACGAGTCCGACCGCGCCATGGTCGACCTGCTCGGTTGTCGCTACCTTTCGCACGGCCCCGGCCACCACGAGGGCACCTACGAGGTGCACGTGGACGGTGATCACCCGGTCACCAGCGGGGTCCGCGATTTCATCCTGTTCGACGAGTACTACGTCATCGAACTATCCGATCCCGGAGTACAGGTGCTGGCCTGGCGTGATAGCGAAGGCGGCACCGAGCCCGTGCTGTACGTGCGGGAGCACGGGCAGGGCCGGGTGTGCTACTTCGCGCTCGGGCACGACATGCGCGCCTGGGGCCAGCCGATGTTCCAGCGGGTGGCGAGACAGGCGATCAGGTGGGTGAGTAGGGCCGACGACAAGGGAGAGGTATGAGCAGGCCGGCGATCGCCGCGCAACTCTGGACGTTCCACGACCTCGCCGCCCGCGACCTTGAGGGGGTGCTCACCAAGATCGCCGGGCTCGGCTACACCGCCGTCGAACCGCTCGGCCTGCACGGCCGCCGCCCGGCCGACGTCCGCAAGCTGCTCGACGACCTGGGCATGACCGTGTGCAGCGCGCACGCGCCGTTCCCGGCCGGGCCGGACGCCAGCAAAATCCTGGACGAACAGGCCGAACTCGGCGCGGACACGGTGGTCTGGAGCCTGGAGAAGGAGGAGTTCGACAGCATCGAGACGATCCGCCGCGGCTGCGAACGGATCAACGAGGGCGCGGTGAACGCGCGCCAGTACGGCATCACCGTCGGCTACCACAACCACTACGCCGAATTCGCCAACAAGTTCGACGGCGACCTCGCCTACGACGTGCTGCTCGACGAGTTGCACCCGGACGTGCTGCTCGAACTGGACATGTACTGGG
>DASYBO010000526.1:0-17852 GCA_036500685.1 Pseudonocardiaceae bacterium
CGCCATGGTCTACGGCGACATCGGGGAGGGCAGGGACATCCTGGTCCGGGTGCACTCCGAGTGCCTGACCGGCGACGTGTTCGGCTCGCTGCGCTGCGACTGCGGCCCGCAGTTGGACGCTGCGCTGGGCATGGTCGCCGCAGAGGGCCGGGGCATCGTGCTCTACGTGCGCGGGCACGAGGGGCGCGGCATTGGCCTGCTGCACAAGCTGCAGGCCTACCAGCTGCAGGACGACGGCGCGGACACGGTGGACGCCAACCTCGCGCTCGGCCTGGTCGCGGACGGCCGCGACTACGGCACCGGCGCGCAGATCCTGTCCGATCTCGGCGTGAAGTCCATGCGGCTGCTCACCAACAACCCGGACAAGCGGGTCGGTCTCGAGGGCTACGGCCTGACCGTGGTCGACCGCGTGCCGCTGCCGATCACGCCGAACCCGGAGAACGTCCGGTACCTGCGCACCAAGCGCGACCGGATGGGCCACGACTTTTCCCAGCTTGACGACTTCGAGCACATCGAGGATGCGCAGGACGTGGTCCGGCACATCAGTGGCTCGGGTATCACCGGTTCGGACAATGGAGGCAGTAGGTGAGTGGCGAAGGCCGTCCACCGCTGGACGTTCCTGAATGCGACGGGCTCCGGTTGGGCATCGTGGCGACCCGCTGGCATCGGCGGATCACCGACAGCCTGCTGGAGCGCGCGCTCGTTGCGGCGAGTGAATCCAAGATCATGGAGCCGACCGTCGTGCGCATCGCGGGCGCGGTCGAATTGCCTGTGATCGCCCAGTCTCTTGCCAAACACCACGATGCGGTGATCGCACTCGGGGTGGTGATTCGCGGGGGCACTCCGCACTTCGAGTATGTTTGCGATGCGCTGACCGCGGGCCTGACTCGCGTCGCCCTTGATGAGAGCACCCCGGTCGGCAACGGTGTGTTGACCTGCAACACCGAACAGGAGGCGCTGGACCGCGCCGGCCTGCCGGGGTCGCCGGAGGACAAGGGTTACGAGGCGTGCATCGCCGCGCTCGACGCCGCGCTGGTGCTGCGCGGCCTGCGGCAGCCGTGGACGGAGCGAGGGTTTTCTTGATCGAGCAGGCCGGGTCGACCGGGACACGTCCACCGTTGGTTGTTCGCCCGCACAAGGTGCGGCAGGTGGTGATCCCGGTCGCCGTGCTGCTCGTGGTGATCTTCGTCGTGTTCGCCTTCACCCTCAACGGTGCGTCGACCGGCGTGCACCTCGGCATCTCCGACAAGGTCTCGCTCGGTGTCGTCGGGCTCGTCCTGGCCGGTGGCGTGCTGCTGTTGGCCCGCCCCAAGGTGCGCGCGGACGCCGACGGCGTCGAGGTCCGCAACCTCCTTTTCGGACGGACCGTGCCGTGGCAGGAGATCAAGGGCGTCAGCTTCCCGGACGGCGCTCCGTGGGCCCGGTTGGAACTGCCGAGCGACGAGTACGTTCCGGTCGTGGCGATCCAGGCCGCCGACGGGGAACGCGCGGTCAGTGCCATCCGAGAACTGCGCGCCTGGTACCGGGACGCGGCCAAGTGACGGACATCATGCCGAACCGTCGGCAGGTGTTGTGCGGCCTGATGATCGGCCTGCTCGCCCCTGGTGCCCTTGTCGCCTGCACCAACGCGGACGTGCGCCGCAACGGCCTCGGCGACGCCAAGTCCGGTGCGGTGCTGGCCAAGGTCGGTGACATCGCGGTCGGCGGCGGCGCGCTGGTCAACTCCGGCACCACCGGCCAACTGCTGCTCTGCCAACCGAGTCAGGGCGTGTTCACCGCCTACGACCCGACCTGCACCCACCTCGGCAACACGGTCGACCCGCCGGTGAGCGACGTGATCACCTGCCCAGCGCACGGCAGCCAGTTCAACGCCGCCAACGGCGACGTCGAACGCGGCCCGGCGGAAACCCCGCTCGCCTCGGTAAAAGTGAAGGTGTCCGGGCAGAACGTCGTACTAGCCTGACTCCCGTGGGAATCACGCTCAGCGCATCGGCACGGGCCCTGCTCGACGGCCGCAACTACGCGATACTCGCGACGGTCAACGCCGACGGCAGTCCGCAGACCTCCGCGATGTGGGTCGGCCGCGATGGCGACGACCTGCTTTTCTCCACTGTGGAGGGTCGGCTCAAGTATCGGAACATGGTGCGCGACCCCAGAGTCAGCGTCACCGTGATCGACGCCGCCGACGGCGAGAACTACGTGGAGCTGCGCGGCCGCGCCACCATCACGCAGGACACCGACCTCGCGGTCGGCCATCTGCTCTCGCACAAGTACGACGGCAAGGACCACGAACCGCCCGGCCCCGGCCAGGTCCGCGTCGCGGTGCGTATCGAGGTCGACAAGGCCACCGGCCACGGCGCCTGACGCCCCTCAGCGCACCCGGAAGATCCCGCTCCAGAACGCCCGCAGATCGTCGTCGCCGGTGATGGTCAGCTGATCCCACGGCACCCGGTTCCACAGCGCCAGGTACATGACCGCGGCCGGCCCGCTGACCGTCGCATCGGCCGGTTCCGGCTCGGCGACCTCGACCGCGCCCGCCTCCGGCCCGACTGTCACCAGCCAGTACCGGCCCGCCGAGCTGAACAGCAGCTTGCGCGGCTCGGCGGCGCGGAGCTTCTTGCTCCGCGGCAGGAAGCCGCGGAGCAGTTCGTCGATGCCATCCGCGGCGAAATCGGGATCGACACTCGAAGGGCGGCCAGCGGCCTGTTCGGCGTCGACCCGGTGCACCGCCGTCTCGTGCGCCTGGCGTCGCGCCCAGAAGGCCAGCGGGGTCGGGGCCGGCATGAACGTCGCGCAGGCCAGCTCGGTCGGCGCCGCCTCCAGCGTGTCCACCAGGTCGCGGTGGCCCGCGCGGAACCACTCGACGAGCCCGTCGTCCTCGGGCTGTGGGCCGGTCATGCGCCCGTCGAGCTGACCGAACGCGTCCTGGCCGATGCGTTCACCAACGACCGTGCCGGCCCAGCGGTGTATCCGGCCGAGGTGTCCGACCAGGTCGCGGACCCGCCACTCCGGGCAGCCCGGCACGGCGGCGTCGAGCGAGGTGTTCGAGGCGACATCGGCGAACAGTTCACCGTCGGCCCGCAGGGCCTTGATCCAGCTGGGCACGTCCACCCGGCCATCCTGGCATGAACCTGTCGGGGCCGGGCCGTAGGCTGGTGGCGTGGCTGACCCGTCTACCTATCGTCCTGCGACGGGCACGATTCCGGACGCACCGGGGGTGTACAAGTTCCGGGACGCGACCCGACGGGTGATCTACGTCGGCAAGGCGAAGACGCTGCGCAGCAGGCTGAACTCCTATTTCGCCGACCTCGCGAACCTGCACCCGCGCACCCGGCAGATGGTCACCACCGCGGCGAGCGTCGAGTGGACCGTGGTGTCCACCGAGGTCGAGGCCCTCCAGTTGGAGTACAACTGGATCAAGGAGTTCGACCCCCGGTTCAACGTCCGCTACCGCGACGACAAGACGTATCCGGTGCTCGCGGTCACCATGAACGAGGAGTACCCGAGGCTGCACGTCTACCGGGGCCCTCGCCGCAAGGGCGTGCGGTATTTCGGTCCCTACGCACATGCCTGGGCCATCCGGGAAACCCTCGACCTGCTGCTGCGCGTGTTCCCGGCCCGCACCTGCTCCGGCGGCGTGTTCAAGCGGCACGGCCAGATCGGCAGGCCCTGCCTGCTCGGCTACATCGACAAGTGCTCGGCGCCGTGCGTCGGCCGGGTGAGCGCCGAGGAGCACCGGGGGATCGTCGAGGACTTCTGCGACTTCCTCTCCGGCAAGACCGACGCCATGGTGCGCAGGCTCGAGAAGCAGATGCAGGCCGCGTCCGACGAGTTGGAGTTCGAGCGGGCCGCGCGGCTGCGCGACGACATCTCCGCGCTGCGCCGCGCCATGGAGAAGCAGGCGGTCGTGCTCGGTGACGGCACCGACGCCGACGTGGTCGCCTTCGCCACCGACGAACTCGCAGCCGCGGTGCAGGTCTTCCACGTCCGCGGCGGCCGGGTTCGCGGCCAGCGCGGCTGGGTGATCGAGAAGGGCGAGGAGAGCGACATCCCGAGCCTGGTCGGCCAGTTCCTCAGCCAGTTCTACGGCGAACAGGCTGACCAGGCCGAACAGTCCGATGATGGCGGCGCGGGCAGCCCCGTCCCGCGCGAAGTACTCGTCCCGGAACTGCCCGAGGACGCCGACGCGGTCACCGAATGGCTGTGCACGCTGCGCGGTTCCCGCGTCGACCTGCGGGTACCGCAGCGCGGCGACAAGCGCGCGCTGATGGAAACCGTGGCGCGCAACGCGGCCGAAGCGTTCACCCAGCACAAACTGCGCCGCGCCGGCGACCTGACCGCGCGCTCCGCCGCACTGCAGGAACTGCAGGACGCGCTCGGCCTCGATTCCGCGCCGCTGCGCATCGAATGCGTTGACATCAGCCACATCCAGGGCAGCGACGTGGTCGCGTCCATGGTGGTGTTCGAGGACGGCATCGCCCGCAAATCGGAGTACCGCCGTTTCGCCATCCGCGAAGGCGCGGACGGCGGCGACGTCGGCTCGATCGCCGAAGTCACCCGTCGCCGTTTCGCCCGCTTCCAAGCCGAAACGGCCCAAGAAGAGGACTCCCACCCGGACGAACTGCCGGGCATCGACCCGCAAACCGGCCGCCCGCGCAAGTTCGCCTACCCACTCAACCTCTACCTCGTCGACGGCGGCGCTCCACAGGTCGCCGCGGCCTCCGACGTGCTGGCCGAACTCGGCATCAACGACGTCGCCGTGGCCGGCATCGCCAAACGGCTCGAAGAGGTCTGGCTGCCGGGTGAACCCGATCCGGTGATCTTGGGCCGGACCAGTGAGGCCATGTACCTGGTGCAGCGGGTGCGCGACGAGGCGCACCGCTTCGCCATCACTTTCCACCGGCAGAAGCGGTCCAAGCGGATGACCACG
This sequence comes from Pseudonocardiaceae bacterium, assembly GCA_036500685.1. Classification (GTDB taxonomy): domain Bacteria; phylum Actinomycetota; class Actinomycetes; order Mycobacteriales; family Pseudonocardiaceae; genus CAJCJE01. The sequence goes on from DASYBO010000526.1 coordinate 4,931, forward strand.
TCCGCGTTGGACGATGTGCCCGGTCTCGGCCAGACCAGAAAGACCGCGTTGCTCAAGCATTTCGGCTCGCTGAAACGCCTCCGATCCGCCAGTGTTGAGCAGATCAGTGAGGTACCCGGAGTCGGACGGCGCACCGCGGAGGCAGTGCATGCGGTACTGACCGGGGCCTCGCAAGACGATACAGCGCGAGATGATGCGACCAACGGAACCGGCGGGGGCGCCGGGCTGAACATGATCAACACAACTGGGGATACCGCGGTAGTAGCAGTGGAGGCGGAACGTGAGTAGTCGCGACGGGAACGGGACAGGGCTGCCGCCCTCGTCCGGAGTCGAGGTCGCGGTGGTGACCGGGCTGTCCGGGGCGGGGCGCAGCACGGCGGCCAAGTGCCTTGAGGATCTCGGCTGGTTCGTGGTGGACAACCTGCCACCCGAACTGGTCGCCACCATGGTCGAACTGGGCGCGCAGGCACGCGGCGCCATCACCAAGGTAGCGGTCGTGATGGACGTGCGCAGCCGTGCGTTCACCGACGACCTCGCCGCCATCATCAAGGACCTGGACACCCGCGGCTACAAGCCGAGGGTGCTGTTCCTCGAAGCCACCGACGACGTGCTGATCAGGCGGTTCGAGCAGGTGCGCAGGACGCACCCGTTGCAGGGCGACGGCCGACTGGCCGACGGGATCAAATCGGAGCGCCACGTACTCATGCCCCTGCGCGAACAGGCCGACCTCGTGCTGGACACCACCTCGCTGTCCGTGCACCAGTTGCGGGACAAGATCGAGGACGCCTTCGGTTCCGAGGCCAGCGCCCGCACCAAGGTCACCGTCCTGTCCTTCGGCTACAAGTACGGCCTGCCCATGGATGCCGATCTCGTCATCGACGTGCGCTTCCTGCCCAACCCGTTCTGGATCCCGGAACTGCGCGAACAGACCGGCCTCGACGTGGACGTGCGCAACTACGTGCTCTCCCAGGAGGGCGCTGAGGAGTTCCTGGACCGCTACTACGACCTGCTCAAGTTGATCGGCGCCGGCTACCAGCGCGAGGGCAAGCGCTACCTGACCCTCGCGGTCGGCTGCACCGGCGGCAAACACCGCAGCGTGGCCATTTCCGAGGAGTTGTCGCGCCGACTTGCCGCCGACGACCGGATGGCCGTCAAGGTCGTACACCGGGACCTGGGCCGCGAGTGACCGACCTGATCGACCGATCCCGACCGCTGAAGGCGGTCGCGCTCGGCGGCGGTCACGGTCTGCACGCGACCCTGACCGCGCTGCGCGCGATCACCCCCGACATCACGGCCGTCGTCACCGTCGCCGACGACGGCGGCTCCTCCGGCCGCCTTCGCCGCGAACTCGGCCTGCTGCCGCCCGGTGACCTGCGCAAAGCCCTGATCGCGCTGGCCGAACCGGAACAGAGCACCTGGTCCTCGGTGTTCGCGCACCGTTTCGGCGGCACCGGCGCGCTCGCCGGCCACGCCGTCGGCAACCTGGTGCTGGCCGGCCTGCTCGAAGTGCTCGGCGACCCGATCGCCGCACTCAAAGAGGCCGGCAAGCTGCTCGGCGTGCGCGGACGGGTCCTGCCCATGTGTACGGAGCCGCTGGACATCGAGGCCGACGTGACCGGCCTCGACGACGACATCCGCGCCACCCGGCGCATCCGAGGCCAAGTCGCCATCGCGACAACACCCGGCCAGGTGCGGCGGATCCGTCTGCATCCGACCGGTCGGCCTGGGGAGTTGCCGGCCGCGTGCCCGCAGGCGGTGGACGCCGTGCTCGGCGCCGATCTGGTGCTGCTCGGGCCTGGATCGTGGTTCACCAGTGTGCTGCCGCACCTGTTGGTGCCCGGTCTGCACGAGGCGCTGGTGTCCACTTTGGCCCGGAAAGTCGTCATTCTCAACCTCGTCCCCCAACCGGGGGAGACCGCCGGGTTCTCACCCGAGCGGCATCTGGACGTACTCTGCGAACACGCACCACGGCTGCGGGTCGACTCGGTGATCGCCGACGTCGATTCCGTGGCAACGCCGGACCGGCTCGTCCGGGCGGCCGGTGTGGCCGGAGCGCGGACCCACCTGTTGCGGGTGGCCGCGCCCGACGCACCTGATCGGCACGACCCGAGGGCTTTGGCGGAAAGCCTGCGGGCCGCGTTGGACTGGCCCGCGGGGGGCGCGGGCAAGACAGAAGAGGACAGGTATCAGTTGGTACCCGTTGTTCCGGGGGAGCGGAACGGCGAGGCGGACGGGGAGGAGAACACCGGTGGCGATGACCGCTGAGGTCAAGGACGAATTGAGTCGTCTGACCGTCACCAAGACCTGTTGCCGGCGCTCGGGAGTGGCATCGCTGCTCCGGTTCGCGGGCGGGCTGCACATCGTGGCCGGACGGGTCGTCGTGGAGGCCGAAGTGGACACCGGTTCGGTGGCCAGGCTGCTGCGCAGGGAGATCCACGAGCTGTTCGGGCACAGCGCCGACGTGCACGTGATCACCTCCGGCGGCCTGCGCAAAGGCACCAGATACGTGGTCCGCGTCATCAGGGACGGCGATGGCCTCGCCAGGCAGACCGGCCTGCTCGACCCGCGCGGTCGCCCGGTCCGCGGCCTGCCGGCGGCGGTCGTCTCCGGTGGCGTCTGCGATGCCGAGGCCGCCTGGCGGGGCGCGTTCCTCGCGCACGGTTCGCTCACCGAACCCGGCCGCTCCAGTGCCCTTGAGATCACCTGCCCCGGCCCCGAGGCCGCGCTGGCCCTGGTCGGCGCAGCGCGCAGGCTCGGCGTCACCGCGAAATCGCGCGAGGTGCGCGGCGCGGACCGGGTCGTGGTCCGCGACGGCGACGCGATCAGCATCTTGCTGACCAGGCTCGGCGCGCACTCCAGCGTGCTGGCCTGGGAGGAACGCCGGATGCGTCGCGAGGTCCGGGCCACCGCCAACCGGCTGGCCAACTTCGACGACGCCAACCTGCGCCGCTCCGCCCGCGCCGCGGTCGCCGCGGCGGCCCGAGTCGAACGCGCCCTGCGCCTGTTGGGCGAGGACGCCCCGGAACACCTGGCGACCGCCGGCAACCTGCGCCTGGCCAACCGCCAGGCGTCGCTGGAGGAACTCGGCCAGCTGTCCGACCCGCCGATGACCAAGGACGCCGTCGCCGGCCGGATCCGGCGCCTGCTCGCCATGGCCGACAAACGCGCCAAGGACCTCGGCGTCCCCGACACCGAATCCGCGGTCACCGCGGAAATGCTCGAAGCCGAGGTCTGAGGCCGGCGCTCAGGATGCCTCGACGCCGTCGCGCATCGCGGCGAGCGTCGTGGTCATCATGGGCGTCATCACGCGGGTCAGGAACCGCTGAACGAACGGACGAAAGACGAAGAGCCTCGGCAGAAACGAATACGTCCATTCAAGACGTGTTCCTTCGCCCTGCGCGACGAACCGGAACTCGGCAAGCCCGTGCCGAATCGCCACGCGCTGTCCGCTCGTGAATCCCCAGATCATGTAGCGGAACAGTTCGGGTTCGTCGTTGAGCACCTCCTCGGCGAGGTAGTTGCCATCGGTGAACCGGACGCGTCGCCGATTCCCAACGCGCGAGCCCGGAATCCACTCGCCGACGAGCGGCTCGGTGTCCGCGACCGAAGGGAAGTCCGAGTCGAACTTCACGACGTCCTCAAGTGGACGGTCCGGGTCGTCGTTCCAGGAGCGGACCCGTTCGGGTGCGGCATTGATCAAGACTGTATGCGTGACGGAGGCGTAGCCGGTGCGCGCGGGATTCGGTCGTGGCCCGTCATAGGCAGGTTTTCCACGGGGAGGCACATGGACTCCTCAACGATCAAGGTTGACAGTGTCAACCACGCTAGCTCTCGTAGGTTGACACTGTCAACCTACGAGTAGCATGCGTCGGTGAACACTCGTGACGCGCTCATCGCCGCAGCGACCGACCTGCTCGACTCCGGCGTCGATGCCGTCACACTCAGGGAGGTCGGCCACCGAGCCGGGGTGTCCCACAATGCCCCGTACAAGCACTTCGCCGACAAACAGGCCCTGCTCGCCGCGGTAGCCGCCCGCGAACTCGCCGAGTTGGCCGAATCGATGCACCTCAGCGCCGAGGAGCGGCGCACGCCAGGCACCTTGCTCCAGGCGGTGATGCTGCACTACGTCGCCTGGTCCCTCCGCCACCCGGAGCGATTCAAGCTCGTGTTCGGGGCGTGGTCCGTCGAATCCCCCGAACTGTCCGAACAGGCCAACGCATCCTGGACCTTGGTCGTGCACGCGGTAGCCGAGGCGCAGAAATCCGGCGAACTCCCGGCCGGGCAAGACTCCGAACGCCTCGCGGCGCTGATCAGAGCCACGGTCCACGGCGCCATCTCACTCGCGTTGGCCGGCCATCTCAGCGCCGACGGCAAGGGCCACGCCGACCCCGCCGATGTGGTACGCGACCTGTTCGCACATTTTTGCGCGTAGATCTCCGTGCAGGTACGCCGGCATACGGTCAGCGGACCATCTTGTCGGCCCAGGCGATGACGGCGGACTGGTAGCTGGGGGCGTCGGGGGCGTAGTTGATCGAGTGGCCCCAGTCGTCGACGACGTAGGTCTGGAGTTTGGCGGCGGCCGAGTAGTCGTGGCCCTCGCTGGCCAGCAGGGTTGCCGCGGTCGAGCAGTTGGGGGCGATCAGGCCGCCGCAGAAGGCTGGGTCGTCCTGGCCCATCACCAGCATCACCGGCACGTTGATCAGCCTGGAGTAGGTGCTGACGACGCCGATCAGCACGGTGTCGACCACCTCGCCGGGGGCGAAGACGTCCTTGGTCGACTCGTCCATGTTGGCGATGCCGGCGATGTAGGGGCCGGGGCTCTGGAAGGACGAGTAGCGGGTGCCGGGGTCGGTGGTCAGGTAGCCGGGGTCGAGGCCGAGGTTGACGAACTTGCTGTCGAGGTCGGCCGGGATCAGCGTGGACACGATCTGGATCGCGCCGATCGGGTTGACCCCGTGTGAGAGGCCGGTGACCAGTACGCCGTTCACGTCGTGGTAGGTGCCGGCCTCGATGACCGCGATTGCCGAGCCGACCGAGTGGCCGCCGAGCAGGACCGTGCCGAAGGGCTGGGTCTGGCTGCCGGCGCGCAGGTCCTGGATGACCTGGTGGATGGTGATGGCCTGGGTGATCGAGGTGATCAGCACGGAGAGCGGGCGCGAGCTGCGGCCGGTGCCGAGCCGGTCGACGTCGAGGGTGGCGTAGCCGGCCTTGTTCATGGCGCGCACGAACGACAACTGGCTTGGGTCGTACTGGCTGTTCCAGTACGCGCTGTCGTATGAGGCGCCGGGCACCAGCACGGCGACGGTGTTCGCGCCGTCTGCCGGGACGCACAGTTGGCCGTAGAGGGTTTCCGGCAGGCCTGCGAGGGTGACCGGGAAGTAGTGATCGGTGCAGGACGCGGGCAGCGCGTCGGCTTGCACCGGGACGGCGAGGACGAGCGCGCCCACGAGGGCCAGGACTGCGGTGAGCGCGCGCCAGATGACCGGGAAACGCAAGGGAGGGGACCTTCCGATGTCGGATATTTCGATTGTGGCGGGGTTCAGTGGTGCCGGGGGTGCGCGGTCATCGGGAGCCGGCTCGGGTAGGCGGCGCCGGTCACCTTGATGCGGACCGGTTGGTCCGGCACGGGGACCAGGCGCCAGCGGGCCGCGATGGTCGCGGCGACGAGCGCGATCTCGGTCTGCGCGAACGTGTTGCCGATGCATTGCCGCGCGCCCGACCCGAACGGGACGTACGCGCCTTTCGGGATCTCGCCGGCCCGGCTGGGCGACCAGCGGTCCGGGTCGAACCGGGTCGGGTCGGGGAAGTTGCGCGGGTCGTGGTGCAGCGCGTGCGGGCTGAACACGATCTCGGTGCGGGCGGGCAGGGGCACGCCGCCGAGTTCGACGTCCGTGTTCGTCCGACGCATGAGCAGCCAGATCGGGTAGGCGCGCAGTACCTCGCTGACGATCTGGCGGGTGTAGGGGAGCCGGGTCAGGTCGTCGATGGTGGGTCGGCTGCCGCCGAGCACCTCGTCGACCTCGGCATGGAAGCGTCGCTCGATGTCGGGATGACGGCCGACCTCGTGGAACAGCCAGCTCAGCGCGAGACCGGTGGTTTCGATGCCGCCGGTGAGCAGGGTGACGACCTCGTCGTAGACCTGTTGGTCGGTCATGGTTTCGCCGGTGTCGGCGTCCTTGGCCAGCAACAACATGGACAGCAGGTCGCCGTTGTCGGTGCCTTCGGCACGGCCGGCGGCGATCACCTCGGTTACGACGGTGCGCAAGCGGGCGATCGCTTCGTCGAACCCGCGATTGCCCGGAATCGGCAGGGCGGCCACGAAACCGGGCGAGAGCGCGCGGATCATGCCTTGCTTGATCACCACCGGCATGGACCGCTGCGCCTCGGCTATGGCCGCCGTGCCGAGTTCGGTCGCGAACAGCGTGCGGCCGACGATGTTGACCGCGAGGTGCTGCATGGCCTGATCAACCTGGACAACCTGACCGGACTGCCAACCGGCCGATGTCGCGCTCGCCGCGTCCACCATCGTGCTCGCGTAATGCGCGATGCGGTCCCGATGAAAAGCGGGTTGCATGAGTCGGCGTTGGCGCAGATGAAAACCGCCGTCGGACATGGCGATGCCATTGCCGAAATGCGGGCGGAACCGGTCGAACAGAATACCCTTGTCGAACTTGCCCGCGTCGGTCACCAGTACCTGGTGCACCAGTTCGGGGGTGGTGACCACGTACGCGGGCATCGGGCCGAGGTAGATCTTGACCAGTTCGCCGCGGTCGCGCAGGCTCGATGTGAACGAAAAACGTTGGTGCAGCAGGGAAATCGTGTGGCCGAGCAGCGGCAGCCGCCCCGGTGCCACGGTGTTGCCGGTAGCGCCGGTGTGCGTGCTCTCGGCGGCGGCGCCCATGATCTACTTCCTCGGCGAAGGGGTGCGACGGGGTGGCGGAGCCACACTGTAGGCCCCGGCCGGACCATACCGCAGCCACCCGATCGTGTTAACGCGTTGGTCCGTATGGGTAACGGCGCGGGTGCGGGGTGCTGTTTTTGCAGTTCACCGACTCGGCAGACGCTAGCGTACATTCTGGAAAACTTTGGTTTCCAGATTAACCGGGGTTTTTCGTCGATGTCGAGGGGTGCGTGAATTGCTTGGTTGAGTAGGCTGCCATGAACGATGTCCACCCGATGAGGTGTGCTTTGACCGAACAACAAGAACAATCTGTTGGGCAGCAGCAACAGCAGTTGGACTGGGTGCCGCTCGGCATTGACCCGAACGTACCGAGCATGGCCAGGACCTACGACTACCTGCTCGGTGGTGCGCACAACTTCGCCGTCGATCGACAACTGGCCGACGCCGCGGAGCGGATCATGCCGCGCTCGCGCGAGATCGCGCGGCTGAACAGGTCGTTTCTTCGTCGGGCCGTGTTGTTCTTGGTCGAATCGGGGATTAGGCAGTTTCTCGACATCGGATCCGGTGTGCCGACCGTGGGCAACGTGCACGAGATCGCCCAGGCGGCGGCGCCGGACGCACGGATCGTCTACGTGGACAAGGACCCCGTTGCCGTCGCACACAGTGAACTGCTGTTGCAGGGCAACGAGCGGGCCACCGTTATCCAGGCCGACCTGCGCGAACCCGATCGCATCCTGACCAACCCCGAGACAATTCGGCTGCTGAACTTCGACGAGCCGATCGGTCTGCTGACCGTGATGATGTTGCATTTCGTGCCGGATTCGGATGACCCGGCTGGCGCCATCGCGACTTACCGTGACGCGATCGTCTCCGGTAGTTATCTCGCGCTCTCGCACGTGACCGCCGATCAACGGTCGGACCAGATCAGCGAGGTGGCCGAGGAGATTTCACAGGCCAGGAGTTCGGATCAACTCAGCTATCGCTCGCACGCGGAAGTTGTTCGGTTTTTCGACGGTTTCGAGTTGGTGGAGCCGGGCGTTGTCGGCTGCGGAGTGTGGCGACCGGACGGGCCGGGCGGTATTTCGAACGACCCGGAGGTCAATGCGCACGTTTATGCCGGAATCGGGCGCAAGGCATGACCAATTGAATCTTGGGTTTTGGGGAGGACCGGGCCTACCGGACTGGGGTCGAGAAGGACTGGCTGGAGAAGAATGAACCTGCCACCCGTGGACGGCTCGTTGGCGCGCAACGCGCTGCCCGATGACGGGCACCGCGAACGACATACGCTGGCCAGAAAATGGGCCTACCTGCTCAGCCAGACCAGCTACTTCGCCATTTCACACGCCGAACTCGAAGCGCGGCTGGTCGTGCTCGTCGGCGATCTCGTGGACATCGTGCGCGGCGAGCCGTTCAACGCCGATCCGGCAGGCGCGGTCGGTACCCAGTTGGTCGAATGGCGCTGTACCGATTCGGCCAGCCTGCGCCGCACCATCACCATCCTGAGCAAGGGACTGCTCGGTCTGGCCGAACTGCGGTCGGTCGCGGACCGCGCCGAGCGGGTCGTTGCCGTGTCGGTCGCGTTGGCGGCGGGATTCACCGAACAGATGCGTGAATTCGTGATCGGGCAACAGGAATCGATGAGCAGGGCGCTGCGGCGCGCCGTGGACAACGCCGAAGCGAGCCTGCGCGACAGCGAGGCCCGGTTCAACCAGCTGACCACCACGTCGCCGTGCGGCATCGCGATCACCGATCTTGACGGCAACTTCGTCCGCACCAACGACGCGCTGCGCCGCATTCTCGCCTATCCCGGAGAGGACCTGGACCGGCGCTGCCTCTACGACGTGGTGCCACCCGAGCGCACCGACCAGCTGCTCGCCCTGTATGCGAATCTCGGTGCGGGACAGGAGAATCCGCCACGACAGATGCTGAGGTTGCGGCGCGACGACGGTTCGTCGGCGACGGTTTCCCTTGCCGCGTCGCCGTTGCGCGACGGCGAGGGCGCGCCCACCCGCGCGGTGCTGGTCATCGAGGACATTTCCGAGCTCACGCTCCTACAGGACGAACTGTGCCGGCAGGCCCTGCACGACCTGCTCACCGGCCTGCCGAACCGGCAGTACTTCACCAGCAGGCTGGAAGAAGCGGTGCACCGGCTCGACCGGGACGAGGACATCACCGTCTACCTGCTCGGTCTCGACGCGTTCACGCTGATCACCGCAGGGCTGGGCCGACGGGTCAGCGAACGGTTGCTGGTGCACGTCGCCGAGCGGCTCAAGTCCATCATGGACGGTGAGCGGGCGATGGTGGCCCGGTTCGACGGCAACGAGTTCGCCATCCTGGTGGAGAACGGACCGCATTCCCCCTCGCCCGCGACGATCGCGGAGCGGATCAACGAGGAATTGGCCGTACCGGTCAGCATCGAGGGCACCAGCCTCGCGGTGTCCGCGAGCATCGGCATCGTGGCGGGACTGCCGGCGCGCCTTGGCCCGACCGAACTGCTCGGCGCGGCCGAGACCACCCTGCGCAGGGCGCAGCGCAGCCGGGGCCGACGGTTCGAGCTGTTCGACCCGGACGAGGACCTCCGCGACCGGGAGACCTTCCGGCTGGCCGCCGGCATGGCGGGTGCGTGGCAACGCGGTGACCTGCGCGTCGTCTACCAGCCGTTCGTCCGGTTGCGGGACGGGGGTCCGGTCGGCGTCGAACCGCTGCTGCGCTGGCATCGGCCCGGCCACACCCCGCTCGACCACGACCACTGCGTCAACTTGGCCGAACAGACCGGGCTGACCCTCCCACTGGGCACCTGGCGACTCCGCTCGGCCTGCGCGACCGCCCGCGAACAGGGCTGGGACCTACCGCTGTATCTCGGATTCACCGCCGACCAGGCGGCCAACCCGGACCTGCCGGCGGCGGTGCTGCACGCGTTGAGCGAGAACCACCTCGACCCGCAGAGGCTCTACCTCGGCATGCCGACACCGGCGCTGATCGCGGGCGGCCAGCCGCTGGCCAACCTGCTCGCGCTCGCCGATGCCGGGGTCGGCATGATCGCGACCGACTTCGGCGCGGTCCCGGCCGACCTGGTGGACCTGGAGGCGCTGCCGGTGCAGGCGGTGCACCTGGCCCGCTGGCGGCCCCGCACGGAAGGCAAGGAAGCCACGGAGGGTTCGGCCGAGGCGGGCCGGCGTCAGGGGGTCGGCGCCAACGCCGTGTTGCGGGCGCTGATCAACACCGTGCACGCCGCGGGAGTGCTGGTCATCGTGGACGGCATCATGAACGAGGCGCACGAGCAGTGGTGGCGGCAGGTCGGCGCGGATATCGGCCAGGGCCTGTTCTACGCGCCGGTCGGCACGCCGGACGAGGTCAGGCAGTTCCTCGGCACAGACCAGTAGGGCGACTGGTTGCCCGCGTTTCGGGACGTGGCCGGAAAAGCCCGCTATTTGCCGCAAAGTGTTCGAGACGCGTTCGACACCATGGTGTAATGTCTGGCACACGGGTCACTGACTCGATAAAGAAGCGCCAACTGGCCTCCTGACCTGGGTCAAGTCGTGAGCGCTAGAGTGCATCTCGTCGGCAGTGTCGCCGGCGGATAGCACCCGGCACAGGCCGAAATACACAGCTAACGCCCCGTGACGCGGGGGTTGAGCACGAGGAGACATATCGTGACGGTTCGGGTAGGTGTCAACGGCTTCGGTCGGATCGGTCGCAACTTCTGGCGCGCCGTTCGGGCCGGCGGGTACGACATTGAGATCGTGGCCTTCAACGACCTTGGCGACGTCACGACCATGGCTCACCTGCTCAAGTACGACAGCATCCAGGGCCCGCTGCACGCCGATGTCCAGGTGACCGACAAGGGCATCACCGTGGACGGCAAGCTCATCACGGCGCTGGCCGAGCGCGACCCCGGCAAGCTGCCCTGGAAGGACCTGGGTGTCGACGTCGTCATCGAGTCGACCGGCTTCTTCACCGACGCCGCCAAGGCGCGCGCGCACGTCGACGAGGGCGGCGCCAAGAAGGTCATCATCTCCGCGCCGGCCAAGGGCGAGGACCTGACCGTGGTGTTCGGCGTCAACGACGGCGACTACGACGGCTCGCAGACCATCATCTCCAACGCCTCCTGCACCACCAACTGCCTCGGGCCGCTGGCCAAGGTCGTCAACGACGCGTTCACCATCGAGCGCGGCCTGATGACCACCATCCACGCGTACACCCAGGACCAGAACCTGCAGGACGCGCCGCACAAGGACCTGCGTCGGGCCCGCGCCGCCGCCATCAACATCGTGCCCACCTCCACCGGCGCTGCCAAGGCCATCGGCCTCGTGCTGCCGGAGCTCAAGGGCAAGCTCGACGGTTACGCGCTGCGCGTTCCGGTGCCGACCGGCTCGGTCACCGACCTCACCGCGACCGTCGGCCGCGAGACCTCGGTCGACGAGGTCAACGCCGCGCTCAAGGCCGCGGCCGAGGGCCCGCTCAAGGGCATCCTGCGCTACAACGTGGACCCGATCGTCTCCACCGACATCGTCAACGACCCGGCCTCGTCGATCTTCGACGCGCCGCTGACCAAGGTCATCGGCAACCAGGTGAAGGTCGTGTCCTGGTACGACAACGAGTGGGGCTACTCCAACCGCCTCGCCGACCTCACCAAGCTCGTCGGCTCGAAGCTCGCCTGAGAGGGAACGTCACTGTGAAGACGCTCGACGACCTGCTCGCCGAGGGCGTCACCGGTCGGCGCGTGCTGTTGCGCGCCGACCTCAACGTCCCGCTGGACGGCGACCGGATCACCGACGACGGTCGGGTCCGCGCCTCGCTCCCCACCATCACCAAGCTCGTCGAGGCAGGCGCGCGCGTGGTGATCACCGCGCACCTCGGTCGCCCCAAGGGCGAGCCGGAGGCCAAGTACTCGCTGGCGCCGGTTTCCGCGCGCCTTGGTGAGCTGCTCGGTGCCGAGGTCGCGCTGGCCACCGACGTGGTGGGCGACTCGGCCAAGGCCGTTGTCGCGGCGTTGACCGACGGCCACGTCGCGCTGCTGGAGAACATCCGTTTCGACCCGCGAGAGACCAGCAAGGACGAGGCGCAGCGCGGCGCGCTGGCCGACGAGCTGGCCGCGCTGGTCGGTGCGGACGGCGCGTTCGTGTCCGACGGTTTCGGTGTGGTGCACCGCAAGCAGGCCTCGGTCTACGACGTGGCCAAGCGGCTCCCGCGCTACGCGGGCGGCCTGGTGCTGGCCGAGGTCGAGGTGCTGCGCAAGCTCACCGAGTCTCCCGAGCGGCCCTACGTGGTCGTGCTCGGCGGGGCCAAGCCCTCGGACAAGATCGGCGTGATCAAGAACCTGCTCGGCAAGGTCGACCGGATCCTGATCGGCGGCGGTATGGGCTACACCTTCCTCAAGGCCCTGGGCCTTGAGGTCGGCAAGTCCCTGCTCCAGGCCGACCAGGTCGACACCGTTCGTGGCCTGATCGACGCGGCCGAGGAACACGGCGTGGAACTCGTGCTGCCGGTGGACATCGTGGTGGCCAAGGAGTTCGCCGCGGACGCGGCCAACGAGGTGGTGCCGGCGACCGCGATCCCGGCCGACCAGGAGGGCCTCGACATCGGCCCGGCCACCCGCGAGCTGTTCGCGGCCAAGCTGGCCGACGCGGCCACGGTGTTCTGGAACGGCCCGCTCGGTGTGTTCGAATTCCCTGCTTTCGCCAACGGCACCAAGGCCATCGCGCAGGCACTGGTCGACTCCGACGCGTTCAGCGTGGTCGGCGGCGGTGACTCGGCGGCCGCGGTGCGGCTGCTCGGGCTGCCCGAGGACGGTTTCTCGCACATCTCCACCGGTGGCGGCGCGTCGCTGGAGTTCCTTGAGGGCAAGGAACTTCCCGGCATCGCGGTGCTGGAGGACTGAGCCGTGGCCCGTCAGACCTTCATCGCCGGCAACTGGAAGATGAACCTGAACCACCTGGAGGCCATCCGGCTGGTCCAGGAGCTCGCGTTCGCGTTGCCGGAGAAGTACTTCGCCAAGGTCGAGGTGGCCGTGCTGCCGCC
>DASYBO010000527.1:0-18281 GCA_036500685.1 Pseudonocardiaceae bacterium
GACGAGGACGACGTGCTCGGCCACGCCGAACTCGCGAAGCTCGTGCGCACACCGATCTGCCTCGACGAGTCGATCACGTCGGCGGCCACGGCCGCTGCCGCGATCCGGCTCGGCGCCTGCCACATCGTCAATGTCAAACCCGGCCGGGTCGGCGGGTACCTTGAGGCTCGGCGCATCCACGACGTGTGCACCGCCAACGGGATCGGCGTGTGGTGCGGCGGCATGCTGGAGACCGGCATCGGCCGCGCCGCCAACCTGGCCCTGGCTGCTCTGCCCGGCTTCACCCTGCCCGGCGACACGTCCGCGTCCGACCGGTACTTCCGCACCGACATCACCGCGCCGTTCGTGCTGGCCGACGGGCACCTCGACGTGCCGACCGGGCCCGGCCTCGGCGTGGCCCCGCTCCCCGACGAACTCGACGCCGTGACCACGGCCACCGAGTGGATTGCTTGCTAGAGAGGCGAATCCTGATGAGTGAACTCGAAGCCTTTGTCGCGGACCGCGCGAGCGCGCTCGGCGTGCCAGGGGTCGCCGTCGGCGTGCACAACGACGGCGCCGAACACCACGCCTTCCACGGCGTCACCTCGGTGGAGAATCCGCTGCCCGTCGACGCGAACACGCTGTTCCAGTTCGGGTCGACCGGCAAGACCTACACCGCGACCGCCGTCCTGCGGCTGGTCGACCAGGGCCGCGTCGAACTCGACGCGCCCGTGCGCAAGTACGTACCCGAACTGAGGTTGAAGGACGAGTCCGTCGCCGAACGCGTGACCGTGCTGCACCTGCTCAACCACACCGCGGGCTGGGACGGCGACTACAACCGCAACACCGGCACCGGCGACGACGCGCTGGCCCGCTACGTCGCCGGCATGGCCGACATCGACCAGGTCAGCCCGCTCGGCACCGAGGTGTCCTACAACAACGCCTCGCTCTCCCTTGCCGGTCACCTGATCGCCAACGTCACCGGCCACACCTTCGAACAGGCCATGCAAGACCTGGTGCTGACTCCACTCGGTATGGACCACACCTACTTCTTCCCCAACGACGTGATGACCCGCCGCTTCGCCGTCGGCCACAACAACACCCAGGACGGAAAGGTCACCATCGCCCGGCCCTGGGCACTCCCCCGCGCCGGCAACCCGGCCGGGGGCATGTCCGCGACGGCCGCCGACCAACTCACCTGGGCCCGCTTCCACCTCAACGACGGCCGCACCGACGCAGGCGAGCAGTTGCTGTCAGCCGACCTCGTGCGCGCGATGCGCACGCCCACCGTGGAGATGCCGGGCAACGCGCTGGGCGACGCGGTCGGCATCAGTTGGCTGCTGCGCAGGCGAGGGGACGTCATGCTGGTGCAGCACGGGGGCACCACCATCGGCCAGCACTCCGCGTTCGTGCTCGTGCCCGAACGGGCCTTCGGCATCACGGTGCTCACCAACTGCGGACCGAACGGCGAACAGCTCAACACCGAGCTGGTCGACTGGGCGCTGGAGCACTACCTCGGCGTCGTCGAGCCCGAACCGGAACTGCGCGAGGTCGACAACGACCTACTCGACGAGTACGAGGGCGACTACGACGCGATCGGGCTGTCGGTGCGGGTCGACGCGCGACTGCCGCACCTGTCGGTCAAGCTGTCGATCAAGCCGGAAATGCTGGCCGAAACCGGTGATCTGTCCCAGTTCGAGGAGCCGATCCTGCTCGCGCTGGTCACCGACGGCCCGGACCAGTACGTGGTGAACGAGGGCGCGATGAAGGGCATGCGCGGCTACTTCACCAGGGACGGCGCCGGGCACGTGGACGGCGTCAACCTGGGCGGACGACGGTGCGACCGGCTACCGTCGCAACGGTGACCGAGCGACCTCGCACCAGCCTCGGGCGCGTCCTCGACGACCTTGGCACCACGCTGCTCGAACTCGTGCGCGGCGACACCGACCGCGATGACGACGGCACCGAGATCGGCGGGGTCGTCATCCACGATCCGGTCGACGAACAACAGCTGCCGCCGCACGCGCTCGTGCTCGGCGTCGGTCTGTCCACACCGGAGCAGATCACGGCGGTCCTGAGCGACCTCGGCCCGCAGCGGGCCAGCGGTCTCGTCGTGCGCGCACCGGTGCCGGCCGACCCGGCCGTGAACGCGGCCGTCGACGAGACCGGCGTCGCTCTGCTCGGCCTGACCAGGGGCGCGTCCTGGACCCAGCTGGCCGCGATGCTGCGCTCGATGCTGGCCGAGGGGGACGTGCGGGTCGCCGAACCGGAGACGCTCGGCGGCCTGCCCGCTGGTGACCTGTTCGCGCTGGCCAACGCGGTCGCCGCGCTGGTGGACGCGCCGATCACCATCGAGGACCGCAACTCGCGCGTGCTCGCGTTCTCCGGCCGGCAGGACGAGGCCGACCCGAGCCGAATCGAGACGATCATCGGCAGGCGCGTGCCGGACCGGTACTCGCGGATCCTCAACGAACGCGGCGTCTTCGCCGACCTCTACCGCAGCGACGCACCGATCTACATCGAGGCGCCGCCGGACGACCGCTTCTCGCTGACTCGAGTCGCGATCGCCGTGCGTGCGGGCGATGAGATCCTCGGCTCGATCTGGGCCGCCGTCCGCGAACACCTCAGCGCCGAACGTAACGAGGCGTTTCGCGACGCGGCGAAACTCGTCGCCCTGCACCTGCTGCGCGTGCGCGCCGGTTCCGATGTCGGCCGACGACTGCGAGCCGACCTGCTGGCCACCGCGTTGGAGGGCGGAGCAGGCGCCCGCGACGCGCTGGACCGGCTCGGCCTGGCCAACCAGCCCGTCGTCGTGCTCGCGCTGACCGTGCCCGAGCAGTCGAGTGTGCTCAGCGGCGACCTGGTCAGCGCGCGGGAACGGCTCGGCGACGCGCTGGCCATGCACCTGACCGCAGTGCACCCCCGCTCGGCCGCCGCACTCATCGGCGACGTCGTGTATGGCCTCGTCCCGCTCAGCCGGCCCGGCGAAGACGGCGAGGACCGCGCGGTGCGGATCGCAACCGAGTTCCTGGACCGGGTCGGCGAACGGCTGCCCGCCGCGATCGCCGTCGGCCCGGTCGCGCACGAGGTCGGCGACCTGGCCCGCGCTCGCGGCGTCGCCGACCGGATCGTGCGTGTGCTACGCGACCCCCATGGCGCATCGCGGGTCGCCCGGCTGGCCGACGTGCACGTGGAAACCCTCATGCTCGAGTTGCGCGACATCGTCGTGGCCAGGGGCGACCGCCCGACCGGCGCGGTCGCGCGGCTGCTCGCCTACGACGCGGAGAACAACGCGCACCTTCTCGAAACGCTGCGCGCGTACCTCGACGAGTTCGGCGACGTCACCGCAGCCGCCGCGCGGGTCTATGTGCACCCCAACACCTTCCGCTATCGACTGCGCCGACTTGTCCACATAGGACAGATCAATCTCGGCGACCCCGAGGCGAGGTTCGCTCTCATGCTGCAACTGCGCACCGTCGTCGGCCGCTGAGTTTCAGTCGCCGGTCACGCCGTCCAGGATCTCGCGGATGATGTCGATGTGGCCGTTGTGCCGGGCGGTTTCCTCGATGAGGTGCATCAGGACCCAGCGCAGCGTCACCTGTTTGCCGCTGTCGGTGTTTCGTTTGGCGAGCATGTCCAGGTCCAGCGGGGCGAGCAGTTCGCGGTATTGCTGAGCTTGCGCGTCGTATTCGTCGAGTAGCACGTCGAGTGGGGTGTCCACGGCGATGGCGAACTCGCCGTCCGGGTCGTCGTCGGTGATCGGGCTCATGTCGGGGTGATCGAGCAGGATCACGCCGATCCACCAGTTCTCCCCCCACCGCAGATGGTTGACCAGTCCGCAGAGGGTCATCAGCGGGGAGTTCGGCAACGGCGCGCGGCGCGCGTCCTCGGCTGAGACGCCTTCGCACTTGGCGCGCACGGTGGCCCGCGCGTAGTCGAGGAACGTGTTCAGTACGGAGCGCTCGTCCCACGTTTCCGGTGTGTCGGTTCTGGTCATGTGACGATCCTGTCGCACGTTTCGCGGACTGTCGAGCCGAGAGAACTACCAAGGTGAGGGAGGGAAATCCCTGACATTTGTGGTATTGCCCGGTGCCCGCCCGAATACCTAGCTTTGGTGGCATGCCCGATGTCACGCTGCCCTCGCTGTTCGAAGCCCAGGTCGCCGCCGACCCGCACGGAGTCGCGCTGCGTTCGGACCTCGGCTCGTTGAGTTTCGCCGAGCTGAACGCGCGAGCGAACCGCTTGGCGCACCTGTTCATCGAGCACGGTGTCGGACCCGAGCGGGTCGTGGCGGTCGCGTTGCCGAGGTCGGTCGAGATGATCGTCGCGTTCATGGCGGTGCTCAAGGCGGGTGGGATCTACCTGCCGCTCGACCCGACGTATCCGCCCGAGCGCAACGCTTTCATGCTCGACGACGCGCGCCCGGTGGTGCTGTTGACCACCGAGGAGCTGGGCGGACGCTACCCGGACCTCGTTGCGGGGCATCGCCTCTACTGGTCGGAGCTTGACCTGGACGGTCGGCCGGACACCGATCCGACCGACGCCGACCGCGACCTACCGCTGTGCGCGGCACATCCGATCTATCTGATCTACACCTCCGGCTCGACCGGACGGCCCAAAGGCGTGCTGATGCCGGGTTCGAGCCTGGTGAACCTGATCGACTGGCACGCGGCGAACCTGCCGAGCGAGCCTGGGACGCGCATCGCGCAGTTGGCCGCGATCGGGTTCGACGTGTCCATGCACGAGATCCTGGCCACGCTCGTACTCGGCAAATGCCTTGTGGTACCAACCGACGAGATCCGCAAGGACCCGGTCCGACTGGCCGGTTGGCTGGCCGATCACGAGGTGCGGCAGGTTTTCCTGCCGACCGTGCTGATCGAGGCGTTGTGCGAGGCGGCGCGGGTGCGTGGCATCGCGCTGGACTCGCTGACCGACATCATCCAGTCCGGCGAACCGCTGACCGTGCGCCAGGAAACCCGCGAATACCTGCGCGAGCGGGCGAACTTGGTGCTGCGCAACCACTACGGCTCCGCCGAGATGCAGGATGTCGCGGTGTGGTCGGCGCGGACCGCGACCGAGACCATCCCCTCGCCCGCCCCGATCGGCCGGGCGATCAGCAGGACCAACGCTTACGTGCTCGAAGCGGACCTGCTGCCGGCCGATGTCGGCGACCTGTACATCTCGGGCCCTGGTCTGGCGCGCGGATACCTGCGGCGGCCGGGGTTGACCGCCGACCGGTTCCTTCCGGACCCGTTCGGCCTACCGGGTGCGCGGATGTATCGCACCGGCGACGTGGTGCGCCGCGAGGCCGACGGGGACCTGGTCTATCTCGGCCGTGCGGACAACCAGGTGAAGGTGCACGGGTTCCGGGTCGAGCTCGGTGAGATCGAGGCGCGGCTGGTCGCGCGCGCCGATGTCGCGTCGGCGATCGTCGTGCCGCGCGAACTGACCGCAGGCCACCGCCAGCTCGTCGCCTACCTGCTGGCCGCGCCCGATGCGCAACCGGTGCCCGATCGGGTCCGAGCCGAACTGGCCGACGAGCTGCCGGCGCACATGGTGCCGGCCGCGGTGGTCGTCGTCGACGAGTTTCCGTTGGCGCCGAGCGGAAAGGTGGATGTTCGCGCGCTGCCAGAGCCCGTCATGTCGGCCGGTAGTGCCGGCCGGGCTGGCACGCGTGCGGAACAGATCCTGGTCGAGGTGTTCGCCGACGTGCTCGGGGTGCCATCGGTCGGGGTGGAGGACAACTTCTTCGCGCTCGGCGGGGACAGCATCTCGGTGTTGCGGCTGGTGTTGGCCGCGCGGCGGGCCGGGCTCGCCATCACCACCAACTCGGTGTTCGAACTGGGCACGCCTCGTGGGCTCGCCGCGGCTGCCGGGGCCGCGTCGGCCGGGGTCCGGGCGGGGCACGATCCGCTGATCTGGCTCGGGGAGCGGCAGTTGCGGCGCTTGCAGGTCGCGGCGCCGTGGCTGGCCGGCATCGCGCCGGTTTCGCCGTTGCAGCAGGGCTTCCTGTTCCACAGCATCCGCGACGATCGCGGCGACACCTACGCCGAGGCGCTGGTACTGACGTTGGCAGGCCAGGTGGACGGCGCCAGGCTGCGCGGCGCGGCATCCGCGTTGCTGGCAAGGCATGCGAGCTTGCGGTCGGGGTTCTTCCTGGCCGGGTTGCCTGAGCCGGTCGCTGTCACGATGGCGGATGTGCCACTCTCGTTCGCCGAGACCGACTTGACGGATCTGGACGTCGGGCTGGCGACGGAGCGGGCGGAGGAGGTGGCTCGGCAGGATCTGCTGGTGCCCTTCGACGTCGAGCGGCCGCCGCTGCTGCGGTTGCACCTGATCCAGCTGGGGCCCAAGGAACATCAGCTCGTCATCACCTACCACCACATCCTGCTCGACGGCTGGTCGGTCGCAGTGCTGGTGCGCGAACTGCTGGCGCTCTACCACGATGAGCCGCTGCCGCCGGTGCCCGACCCGGTCGACCACCTGCGTTGGCTGCGCGCCCAGGACGACGAGTCGGCGGAGGAGGCCTGGCGAGCCGCGCTGGACGGTGTGTCGTCACCGACGATGCTCGTCGACGCCGGATCGAGCCGGGCGCCGACGATGCCGGCCAAGGTCGTCGTGGAACTGTCCGAACAGGACACCGATCGACTTGGCGCGGTGACACGACGGCTGAATCTGACGGTGAACACCGCGGTCCAGGGTATGTGGGCGATGCTGCTCGGCGAGGAGACCGGGCGGCGGGACATCGTGTTCGGCAGCACCGTTTCCGGCCGGGCACCGGAGATCCCCGGTGTCGAGAACATGATCGGGTTGCTGATCAACACGGTTCCGGTGGTGGTGCGCCTCGGGGACGGCAGTGTCGGTGAGCTTTTGGGCCAGGTGCAGGCGGAGCAGGCTCGGCTCGGGCCGCACCAGCATCTCGGTCTCGGCCGGCTGCAACGGCTTGCCGGGTGGACCAGCGAGTTCGACACGCTCATCGTCTTCGAGAACACCGACCTGCAACCCGCCACCATCCTGACCGAGGGCGGCGACCCGCAGGTGGTCGATGTCCGGCTGACCGAGTACACGCATTACCCGATCAGCATCATCGGCACGCCAGGCAGCAGGCTGCGGCTGAGCGTCAGCTACCAACCGGATCTGTTCGACGAGCACCGGGTACGCGGACTGGTCGAGCGGCTTGCCGAAATGCTGGCCGGGATCGACCCCGACCAGCCGGTTAACGGGCCGAGGTGAGCAGCGTGGAGGCCACCGAGTCGTCGGCGAAGGACACCAGGTCGTCGGAGCCGAGCGCGGCGGCGAGTTCGGCTGCGACCGGACCGATGGTGCCATCGCCGGCGCCGAGTTCGCCGTCGAGCAGCCAGAAACCGCCGCAGGCGACGCGGAAGCGGACGGTGCGGCCGAGGACCTGCGCCGTGTGTTCCGATGTGGACGGTGCATCTCCGGTCAGTGGAACCCAGAGGGAGCAGGACGGGTTGGCGCGGACGGCGTCGCGGACGGCGGTTTCCAGGTCGCGATGGTCGAACGCGGGCACGGCGGGTGAGCCTTGCTGGATCGCGCGGTTGAGCAGGCGCATCGGGAATTCGGGCCAGCCGGCGCGCAGGCCGAGGCCGGACACGTGCCGTGGGTTCAGCTCGGTGGCGAGGAACCCGTCCGGTCCGAGCAGGCCGTCGACGCTGTAGATGCCGACGTAACCCGCTGACGCGGCCAGTTCCTCGCCGACTTGGCGGGTGTACTGCCTGATCTGCTCGCGGTCGCGCTCCCCCGGCCGCCACCAGGTGGAGGTGCCGCCGTAGATCAGTTCGCCGGTGTCGGGCCTGCGCAGGGTGATGATCTCGAACGGGTCGAACACCGCGACACCGTCGGGGAGCACCATGCCCAGGATGCTGTTGGGCACGCCGGGCAGGAACGGGCTGATCCGCAACCGGTCGCAGGTGCCGGTGAAACGGGTGCGCGCGTCGGCCAGTTCGGCGGCCGAGCGCACCCATCGCAGTCCCTGCGAGCTGCCCAGCACCGAGCGGGTCGCGTCGGCGGCCAGCACCACGCCACGCCCCCGGTCCAGCCGCGCGACGGCCGCTGGCAGGTCGGGGTCGTCGACGGGGCGGATCTCGTGCGGTGGCGCGGGTACGCCTGCCCGCTGCCAAAGTGCGTCGACCCTGGTCTTGTCCTCCCACACGGCCCAGTCCGGCCGCCACCGACCCGCTGCCGGCCGACCGCCGAGTTCGGCGAAGGTGGCGTAGGTGGTGCCGAGGATTCGCCAATGGCGGCCGGGATCGACGGTGTCGAGCCAGTCGAGGACGTCGGCGGGTTGGCCGGCGAGCCAATTTTCGAACTGGTGGTGCGAGAGGTGCAGGCCGTGTTCGGCCGCGCTCCAGCGCAGCGGGACGGCGGGATCGCCGTCGGCGGGTGCGGTGTTGGACACCACGGCGGCAATGGTCGCGCCACACCGGGTCAGTTCCTCGGCCAGCGCCTTCATGCCGCCGTTGAAGTGGTCGACGACCAGCGCGACGGTCTGGCCCGCCCAGTGTTCGGCGACGGCGTCGAGCGATGGGCGGATTCGGTCGGCGGACGACACGGCGGCCTCAGCCCGCCGCTTCCATCTGCTTGCGCAGGCTCAGCGGGCGCATGTCGGTCCACACCACGTCGATGTGCGCGAGGCATTCCTCGCGGCTGCCCTCGGTGCCCTCACGGTGCCAGCCGCCGGGCAGGTCGAGGTCGGCCCGCCAGACCGAGTACTGCTCCTCATCATTGTGCACGACAAGGTAGGTCGCGGTGTCGGTCGGTTCCTCGGTCATGTTTGCTCCCCGGATCGTTGGTTTTCTTACGCTGGCAGGAAGTTGTCGATCTGCACGCCTACGGAGGACTCGGCCACGAGTTGGGCCACCGCGACGTCGAGGACACCGAGCCCGAACGGCGAGAAGATCACCGTTCGGCCCGGGTCGGGCCGGAAGGTCGAGGTACCTCGGCAGAGTGCGCCGATGGTGGTGTCGATGAAGTCGCGGTTGCCGACGACCTGCTCGGCCAGGTGCAGCGAGGTCCGCTCGCGCACGGCGTGATCGGGGTCGTCGACGACGTTCTGGTTGGCCAGGATGGTCTCGGTGTCGAGGTCGCGCAATGACAGATGCAGCACGACGGAGCCGGGCAGCGCGGCGGCGAGGTTCATGTGCGGGGTGGCCGCCGAGGTCGCGATGCAGATCAGGTGGTGCGCGCCGACGGCGGCGTCCACGGTGTCCGCGACCGCGATCTTGGCGTTCGGGACGACCTCGGCGCACCGCTTCGCGAACGACGCGGATCGCGCCGGGTCGGTGTCGAACAGCGTCACCGAGGGCAGGTCCGGCCATACAGCGCAGAGGAAGCGCAGCACTTCGAGATTGATCACGCCGGTGCCGATCAGCGTGACTCCGTCCGGCTCGCCGTTGGCGTACAGGGTGCGTGCGGCGAGCGCTGCGCTGGCGGCAGTGCGGCGGGCGCTGATCAGCGACGCCTCCAGCAGCGCCTCGGGCCTGCCGGTGGACAGCGAGTTCAGCACCAGCACCGCGTTGGCCCTCGGCAGCCCGGTGGCGATGTTGTCGGGGAACGAGGCGATCCACTTCATGCCGGCAGCCGGCCGGTCCCCGCCGAGGAAGGCCGGCAGGCCGATGATGCGGTTGCGGGTGTCGCCGGGGAAGCGCAGGAACGTGGAGTGCGGCACCGAGGAGCGGCCTTCGTCGTGCAGTTCGTAGGCGCGCCGCACGACGTCGATCACCTCCAGTTCCCGGCCCTCCAGTGCCGAGGCGACCTCCGGGTAGCCGATAACGTGCATCAGACAACGACCTCCTTGGCCGACAAGTCGTCCCACAGTCGCGGTACCGCACCGAAGTGGGTGCGTACCCAGGTGTCGGAGTAGATGGTGTCGAGGTAGCGATCGCCGCCGTCGGGCAGGATCACCGCGCAACTGGCGCCGTCGGGGATGCGGTGGCGGACCCGCTCGACCGCGGCGATCACCGCCCCGGACGAGCCACCGGCCAAAATGGACTCCCGGTTGACCAGCATCCGGCAGCCCAGTACGCAGTCGAGGTCGGTGACGTGCACGACCTCGTCCGGGACCGTCCGGTCGAGCAGAGCGGGACGGATGGACGAGCCGTGGCCGGGGATGAGCCTGGGGACCGATCGCTGGTCGCCGAAGATCGCGCTGCCCACGGCGTCGACCGCGATGACCGTGGTGGACAGGCCTGCCGCGCGGATGTAGTCGGTGCAGCCGCGCAGTGTGCCGCCCGATCCGGCCGCGCAGAACAGGTAGTCGACCCGGCCGCGCAGGGCGCGCGCGATCTCGCGCATGGTCCGCTGGTGTGCCTTGGCGTTCAACGGGTTCGCGTACTGGTTGGGCCAGTAGGCGTGCGGCACGGTCGCGACCAGTTCCCGCACCCTGCGCAGGCGGGCCGGCAGGTACTCGCCGGTCTGCGGGTCGGGTTCGGTGATGACCTCGACGTTCGCCCGCAGCGCGCGCAGCACGGCCAGGTTCTGGTCGGTGGTCTTGGCGTCCACGACGCAGATGAAGTCGAGGCCGACGTAGTTGCAGGCCTGCGCGAGGCCGATGGCGAGGTTGCCGGAGCTGGACTCGACCACGACCGAACGCCCTGGCACCAGCTCACCGGAGCGGATGCCGCCGAGCAGCATGCCCAGCGCGGAGCGGTCCTTGATGCTGCCGCCGGGGTTGAACCGCTCCAGCTTGGCGTGCAGCCGGCCGGGGAAGTCCGGGAACAGCTTGACCAGTTCGACCAGCGGCGTGTTGCCCACGGTCGCCAGGATCCCGCCGGGCGACTCGGCGTCCTCGAGATCGAGGATGTCGTCAGCGCACATGGCCGGCCGTCGTCGTCGCTTCGGCCACCGCGTCGACGAGCGCCAGCACGTCGGTTTCGGTTGTGTAGCAGGCGATGCCGGCGCGGACCGAGTCCGGGTTCTCCGGCGAGAGCGCGCGCAGCGCGTGATCGGCGTAGAAGGTGCCGTGCCAGACGGAGACTCCGGCCGACGCGAGGCGTTGCGCGACGGATTCGGCCGGTAGCCCGTCGACCTGGAAGGTGACGACCGGGACCCGAGGCATGCCGAGTTCCGGGCCGAGCACGCGTACCGACGGGTTGGCGGTGAGCCTGCCGATCAGCAGGTCGGCCAGTTCGGCTTCGCGGGCGTCGATCTCGGTGCGGTTCCAGCCGAGCAACACGCTGGCCGCGACCCCGGTGCCGAGTACGGCCTCGAAGTTCGTGGTGCCAAGATCCAGTCGGCCGGGCAGTTCCTCGCCAGCGGACGGGACCTGCTCGGGCAGCCGCGCGCCGGCCGCCACCGCGTCGTCGATCCACAGCAGGCCGGCATGCGGCCCGTACCACTTGTAGGTGGACGCGACGAAGGCGTCGCACCCCAGTGCGGCGAGGTCGAGCGTGAGGTGGGCGACGGCCTGTACTCCGTCGACGTAGACCTTGGCCCCGACCGCGTGTGCGGCCTCGGTGATCACCGACAGGTCGGTGACGGCGCCGAGCGCGTTGGAGGCCGCGGTGACCGCGACCCAGCGGGTGCGCGGGCTCAGTTGGTCGAGCACGGCCTGCGCGGGCAGGAAGCCGGGCGCGGCGAGCCGGGCGAAGCGCACGGTGGCTCCGCGCGAGCGGGCCAACGCGACCCAGGGTGCGACGTTCGCCTCGTGGTCGAGTTCGGTGCAGACGATCTCGTCGCCGGGACCGACGTGTTCGGCGATCGAGCGGACGAACATGGCGGTGAGCGTGGTCATGTTGGGGCCGAACACGATCGGCCCGCGCGGCGCGCCCAACAGCGTGCGCACCTGCTCGGTCGACCATTCGACGACGCCGTCGGAGAACTCGCTGGCCGGGAAGGCGCCGTGGTCGTTGGCGACGTGTTCGCTGCCGAGGTAGCCGGCCAGCACGTCCCGGACCGCGGTGTGCACCAGGGTGCCGCCGGGGCCGTCGAAGCGGTGGGCGCCGGGGCGAAGGCCGGGGAACTGGACCGGCATCGGGGCGCGCAACAGGTCGGGGAGAGGTTGGCCGAGCAGGTCGAGTGGGTCGATCATCTGCACTCCTTTCCTGGCCTCAGCGGGACTCGACGGTGGCCTGGCCGAAGCCGTGCTCGAAGCGTTCCCAGTCAGGGCGTTGCCGGGGCAGCCGGATCAGCAGGCGCTTGAGCCAGCGGTCGGTGCCGTCGTAGCGCGGGGTGAACGAGGAGCGGCCGTGCACGGTGACGTCGTTGTCGATGATCAGGATGTCGCCGGCCGAGATCGGCAGCGTCCGTCCACATGCGTCCAATGCGGCACCGAGCGCGGTGTAGGCGTCGAGGAAGGCGGGCTCGGCGTCGTCAGCCGGAAGCTTGCTGTAGTAAGGGTCGTAGCGCATGCACAGGCCGTCCTCGGCGTCCCACAGGGTGGGGATGCCGCCGCCGTCTTCGGGCGTACGCCAGTCGGTCGGGTAGGAGTCGTCCGGCATGATTGTCGCGATCGGACGATGCAGCTGGGCGATCTGATCGTCGGTCAGCCGTGTCTCGCGGATGCTGGCCACCTTGCTGCCGATGCCGTTGTTGTTGCGCACGCAAGCCAGCATCAGCAGGTCGGCGCGGGCCGGGTGGAAGGAGTCCTCGGTGTGCCACACCAACGGGGTCGTGCTGCTCGCGCCGACCTGCATCTGCTCGTAACCGTTGCTGGGCAGGATGTTGTGCACCAGCCGCCCGTCCTGCTGGCCGGCCCAGCCGAAGACTTTGCCGATCACCGAAGCGATCAGTACCAGCGCGACGTCCAGCGCGCGGGCGCGGTCGGTCTGCTGGTCGCTCCAGTGGCCAGGGGTCGGGCCGGGGTCGTCGAAGGCTTCGAGCAGGCCGGAGATGACGGCGGTGCCGCTGGTCCGGTCGGGCAGCGCGAGATGGGGGCGCAGCGCCAGTTCCAGGTCGGCGGGCACCTCGGTGAGGTACTCGCGCAACAGGTTCTCACCGGTCGCCCCCTGCTCGGCCAGGGCGGTCGCGATGTCGGCAAGCAGCCGCGCGGAAACTCCGGTGTCCACGACTCCTTGGAATACGACCATGCGGCAGCTCTCCTCACCAAAGATCGGATGGGGCACTCGGGAGCGCGTGGCTCGCGAGGCGCGGCCGGCCTGCGATGGCGTGCGGCAGGTTGCGACCGAATTCAATCTGACGCACTTGCCGGGCCCTGTGATGTCGGGACTTCTCCCGACCCTGGCCGCGCTCAGGCGCGCGAAATGCCGCGCGCACCCGCGCTGACCAGGGAACCTGCTCCGCCGGAGCGGCCAACCATGGCGGCGACCTCGGCTCGGGATGCCACGGTGAGTTTCTTGAAGATGCGGCCGAGATAGGTCTCGACGGTCTTGTGGCTCAGTTCCAGCGCCCTGGCGATCTGCTGATTGGTGCGGCCCTCGCTGACCAGTACCGCGATCTCCAGTTCGCGCCCGCTCAACGCTTCGAGTTCGAGCATGGCCTCGTCGTTGTCGATCGACGCGAGCAGTGGCAGGCGCGGCGAGCGCGGCGGTGGCGGCGACTGCTCGGCGCTGGGCAGCGGTCCGCCTTCCAGCGCCTCGCTCTCCAGAGCCAGCGCCGCGGCGAGCAGGTGGTCGCTGCCGATCGAGGTGGCCGCCGCCTTGGCGCAGGCCGCGTGCCGGGCCGCGCCGACGCGGTCGCCTGCGCGCAGTTGCAGCACGCCCAACGCGGTGGCGAACTGCGGTATCTGGCCGCACAGGCGCCGGTTCTCGGCGACGTGCAGCCCGCGTTCGGCGTGCGCGAGGGCCAGGTCGGCGTTGCCAAGCGCGCTTTCCACCTCGGCAAGCCAGTACAGGCCGTCGAGGTGTTTGGCCAGGTCGCGGTCGGCGGTCCGGCCGAACACCTCGGCCGCGTCCTCGGCGAGCGCCTTGGCCACCGCGGTGTCCGCGCGCCGCAACGCGGCGACGGCGAGCAGCGCGATCACGTAGCCGTGCAGCACGGGCCGGGCCGTCGCGGTGCCGCCGTGCAGGGCTTCTACGTCGAGTGCTTCCGGCGCCGCGTTCCGTTCCAGGTCGAGGATGAATCGAGTCCGGCGCGACACGGCAAGCGAACCCGCGTCCGTGAGGGCCGGATGGTCGATGGCGACGGCGAGTTCGGCGCGAGCCGACTCGTGCTGGCCGAGCAGTCCGCGCACCCAGGCCAGCCAGTTGTGCCCCTCCAGCCAGATGCCCGGTTGACCGTCCGGGTGCGAGCCGAGACCGCCGAGCACCGCGAGGCTCTGCCGCAGCCGCCCGGCCAGCGCCAGTGCCTTGCCGAGCAGGACCCGTTGTTCCTGAGCCGGGCCTTCCGGCCGGGTGTCCAGGTCGATCGCGGTCTGCGCCCACGATGCCGCCTGCGCCGCGTCCTCCCACAGGTGCCGCTGGGCCGCGTCCAACAGCACCTCGGCCCCTTCGACGTCGCCGGTGGAGGCACTGCGTTGCAGGTGGGTGGCCAGTTCCGGGCGAGACTCGCCGAGCGCGGTGAGTCCGCGCGCCGCCCTGGTGTGCGCGCCGATCAGCCAACCCGGTCCGGCCGACTGGTAGGCGGCCGCGCGCAGCAGCGCGTTGCGGAAGCGGAAGCGCCGCGAGAACTGTTCGGGACAGATCAGGTCTTCTCTGATCAGTTCGTCGATGGCCGCCCGCACCTCGGCGTCACTGGCCTCGGCGACCTGCCGCAGCGGTCCCGGTTCGAACGGTTCGCCGAGCACGGCGGCCGATCTCGCCACCGTCCAGCCGAGCGCTGAGAGCCCTCGGAAGTCGCGCAGGCAGTCGGCGAGCACGTCCAGCGGTAGCCGCATCACCTGCCCGCCGGTGCCGGCCGGACTGGCCGGCGCGGACGCGAAGGCCCGCAGCATGCCCGGATTTCCGCCGGATTCGCGCAGCAGCGTCTCGCAACGCACCCGGCTCAGGTCGCCCGGCAGCAAGGCAAGGGCGTGCTCGTCGGACAGCGGCGCGGAACTGACCCGGTGCGCGCTGCCGTTGGCGACCGCCTCGGCGAGCAGGCTGCGCAGCAGCGGATCGACCTGCGCCGGCCGGTGCGCGATGGCGATGACCACCTTGCCGTCCGGCGGATGCCGCAGCAGGTGGCCGAGCAGGGTCACCGAGGCCTGATCGGCCCAGTGCACGTCGTCGATGGTCAACAGCAGGCCGCCGGGTGAGCCAAGGGAGGTCAGCAGGCCACGCACGGCGCGGAAAACCTGGTACATCTCGGCAGGGCCGGTCGGCTCGGAGGGTGGTGCGCTGGTGGCCAGCGCCGGGAAGATCCCGGCGAGCCAGCGGACGTGCTCGTGGCTGCGACCGTCCATCAGCCCGGAGCCGAAGCGGCCGAGCAGGTCGTCCAGCGCGTCGGCGAACACCCCGAAGGGCACGCCGGGCAGCGGTGGGCTCGCGTAGCCGGAGGCGACCGTCCAGTCCTTCGCCTCGGCCAGCCGGGCGAAGTCGCGCAGCAGCGCGGTCTTGCCCATCCAGCGCTCGCCGCTGATCTCGACAACGGACACGGGTGACGCCGGTCCGTCGAGCAGTTCGCCAAGAGTGCGGAGTTCCTCGGTCCTGGTCGGCCCGGAATCACGCCGCTCCTCACACGGCGACGTCGGCTCAAGGTGCATTCGCGTTGCCTCCCCCATCGGGCTGCGATACTTCTCGTGATCACCGCGCGGAAAATTCATCCGCGAATGGCAGCGAAAAGGTGATCAACGATCCCCGCGAATCGCCGATATCATCGGGTCATGCACATTCGAGTGAGACACCATCCAGATTCGAGCCTGAATTTAGTTCACTCAGGATATCGACTGACGCCCCGGCCACCCCGTGACCCCGTTACCGTGACGTTACAGAGTCTAACCATGAACTCTGGACCGTGCAACAACCCAACCGAGTAGGGACCTCCACGCCGAACGTCATTCGAAGTCGTGAAAATCGCCGACGACATCGGCGAGTGCGGCGGCCAATTCCTCGGGATCGACTTGTTCCAGTTGCGCCTGCTGTATCGAAACAGCAAGTCGCTCCACGGTCAATCCGCCACCGAGCAAATCGGCGACCGACAACTCGACATCGAATTCGG
Source organism: Pseudonocardiaceae bacterium (assembly GCA_036500685.1). Taxonomy (GTDB): domain Bacteria; phylum Actinomycetota; class Actinomycetes; order Mycobacteriales; family Pseudonocardiaceae; genus CAJCJE01. The sequence goes on from DASYBO010000527.1 coordinate 16,033, forward strand.
CTTGAATCCGTGCCGCGATGCGCGCGGCGAGCAGCGAATGGCCGCCGAGGTCGAAGAAGTCGGCGGTGACCGATATATCGGTCAAACGTAGCACGTCGCACCAGATCTCGGCGATCCACCGTTCGATCTCGTTGCGCGGCGCGGTGTGGCCGGCACCGGTTCCGTTCGCGGCGGGTTCCGGTAGCCGGTGGCGGTCCAGCTTGCCGCTTGGCCCGACCGGCAGCACCGGCAACCAGACGAACGCCGACGGCACCATGACGGAGGGCAGCCGGTCGGCCAGGAAGGCGCGCAGGTCCGCGTCGGTGAGCCGATCATCGCCTGCCGGCACGGGATAGCCGACAAGCCGCGCTTCGCCGTCCGGCCCGCGTCGCGCGTCCACCACCACGTCGACGATCGCGGGATGCGCGGCGAGGGCCGCGGCCACGTCCGCCGGTTCGATCCGCACGCCCCTGATCTTGACCTGCTGGTCGAGCCGGCCGAGGAACTCCAGCGTTCCGTCGGCCAGCCAGCGAACCCGGTCCCCTGTGCGGTACAGCCGGCCTCCAGGCCGGGCCGGATCGGGCACGAACCGCTCGGCCGTCAGCGCGGGCCGGTTCAGGTATCCCCTGGCGACCTGGATGCCGCCGATGTGCAGTTCGCCGGGCACCCCGACCGCGGTCGGCCTACCCCTCGGGTCGAGCACGTACAGTGCCGCGCCCGCGATGGGTCCGCCGATCGGCAACCGGACGCGCTTCGAGTCGGCCGGCCGCACCTGGTACGCGGTCACGTCGATGGCTGCTTCGGTCGGGCCGTAGAGGTTGTGCAACTCGGTCTGCGGCAGCAGCGCATGGCAACGGGCGGCGACCGAGGGCGGCAGTTCCTCGCCGCTGCACACCAGCCTGCGCAGCACGCCGGCACAGCCGGTGACGGTCGGTTCCTCGAGAAAGACCCGCAGCATGGACGGCACGAAGTGGCAGGTGCTCACCGAATGCTCGCGGATCAGCCGGGCCAGATAGGCGGGATCCTGATGACCGCCGGGCCGGGCCAGCACCATCGTGGCGCCCGTGCTGAGCGGCCAGAACAGCTCCCACCCGGACACGTCGAAGCCGATGGGTGTCTTGTGCAGCACCGCTTCGCCGGGCACAAGGCCGTACTCCCGTTGCATCCAGGCGATCCGGTTGCTCACGCCCGCGTGCTCGTTCAGCACGCCCTTGGGGATGCCGCTGGTGCCGGAGGTGTAGAGCACGTAGGCGAGGTGGTGCGGGGTCACGACCGTTGCCGGCCGGGTGGCCGGGAAATCGGCGGCGGGGTCCTGGTCAAGGTCGAGGACGGTGGTCTCGAAGGCAAGCTGGGACGACAACTCCTTCGTGCTCAACACGAGCGCGGGGCGGCCGTCGCGCAGTTGCGCGGCCAGCCGCGCCGGCGGGTAACCGGTGTCCAGCGGCAGATATGCCGCGCCCGCCTTCAACACCGCGAGCAGCGCGACGACCAGATGCCGGCCGCGTGGCAGGCACACCGCGACCGGTTCGTCCGGCCGCACTCCTCGCGCCAGCAGCAATCGGGCCAGCCGGTTGGCCGCCGCCTCCAGCTCGCCGTAGGTCATGGTGCCGTCGGGGGCGATCACCGCGACGGCGTCCGGGTTCTGGTCTGCCTGGCGCTCGAACGGTTCGTGCAGCAGGCCATCGGCCACCGGCGGCACCTGGGCGCCGCTGAAGATCTCGACCACGCGTTCGCGTTCGGCGTCGGTGATCATCGGCAGATCCGGCACCGGCAGCGCCGGGAAGTGCGGCACCGCGCGCAACACCAGGTCCAGCGCGTCGAGCAGCCTGCGCACCGTGTCCGGCCCGAACAGGTCCGCCGCGTAGCTGACGTGACCGGTGATGCCGCCGTCGCGCTGCTCGGTCAGGTGCAGGGCCAGTTCGAACTGGGCGCCCGGCGCGGGCAGCTCGAACGGTTCGGCGTGCACCTCACCCGCCTGCCACGGGGTCAGCGGCACGTTCTGCAGCGTGAGCGCGACGCGGACCAGCGGCGCCCGGCCGCCGGAGCGGATCACGTCGGCCTGCCGCACGACCTCGTCGAACGGCACGTTCTGATGCGGATACGCGGCAAGGCAGGTGGCCCGCACCCGGCCGAGCAGTTCACCGAAACTCGGCGCGCCCGAGACGTCCACGCGCAGCGGGACCGTGTTGACGAACAACCCCACCTGGTCCGCGCTCACCCGCCGGTCCCGGCCCGCCATGGGCGCGCCGATCACCAGATCCGACTGGCCG
>DASYBO010000528.1:0-6058 GCA_036500685.1 Pseudonocardiaceae bacterium
GGTGGTCGAGGGTGGGCGGCTGGTGCTGGTGTCGGACTGGGGCTGGACCGGGGTGGGCACGGCCGGTAGGGCGGAGCCGGCCACCTGGTCCGCGCAGCCGGCCAGAAAAAGGCCTCCGACGGCGATGGCTGCGACGAGTCGGAGGCCGAGCTGACTCGGCCCCGGTCCGCGCGCACCGCCCCATCTCATGTCTCAGCACCTCGTCGACCCCTGATCCGGCCCGGTCATGTTACTGAGTTCAGTATCCGGACGGGTTTTTCCTACTCTTGTCGGCGTGGCAGTCGTGGGGAGGCAGCGCGAACTGGTCGCGCTCGACGAACTGCTGGATCGTGCCGTTCGCGCCCTACGGCTTCATCCTGCGCGACATCGACGTCTACCTTGCCGCGCTGGCCGATGCCGGCCTCGCGGTGCGGGAACATCGCAGGTTCGACGTCGGCCACCTGCTCGTCGCGGAGGCCGACGCGGCATGAACACCGCGTCGGCCCCGCGACCGAGTTTTGATCAACTCACGGTGATCGTGACGCTTCCGGTCACGCCGCCGCTGCGCACCGAGATCGTCGCGGATCCGCTGTGCCGTGCGGTGATCGCGCCGGTCCGCGCGTCCACCGAGACGACCTTCGGATCACTCGATGACCACACGTGCGACGCGGGATCGGCGATCGGCACGGTGACCACCGGCAGGTTGTCGCCGCTGGTCTGGGTGCCGAGCGCGGCCAGCGTTTCGGTGCCGCCCACCGGCACACTCGGGCTCGGCGCGGTGACCGCGATCGAGGCGAGCGCCGGTTCGACGGTGAACTGGACATTGCCGTTGGCGGTCACGTGGATCAGCCCGAAGTTGTAGAACCCACCCTGATTCGACTGCGCGTACGCGGGCATGCCGAGGTCGGCGATGGTCAACTGCGGAATGCCGCCGTGCGCGGTGTCGGTCTGGTTGCCGAGGGGATCGAGGATCTGCTCGGCGAAGCCGCGCGCGTGGCCGTTGAGCATGATCACGTGCTTGGCCGGGTGGGTCTGCTGGTAGCGCTGGATGAGCCGCAGGTACATGCGGGCCTCCCAGCGGTCGGTGAACTGACTGTCGGCGACGGCATGCGGGTCGTAGGCGGGCATGTGCGTCGCCACGATCACCGAGGGCGCGGTCGTGGTGGTCAGCTGCGCAACCAGCCACGGGTACTGTGCCTCGGCCGGCACCTGGTAGGCGTCGGAGCTGAGCAGGCCGCCGTGCGCGTTGTCGGTGACGATCACCTGGGCCGCGCCCTCGCTGTAGGCGTAGTGCGTCGGGCCGAAGTCGGCGGTGAAGTTCCGGTTCTCCGGCACCGCGCCCTGGCTGATCTCGTGGTTGCCGACCGCGTCGTGATACGGCACGCCCAGCGAGGCCATCTTGCTCTGCGCGAACGCGAGATCGGGGGCGAGGCCGTCGTCGGCCATGTCGCCCATGAACTGCGCCGTATTCGGTTTCGCCTGCGCCGGCAGGGAACTGAGCCGGTTGCCGATCTGACCGAGGACGTTGCTGCTGGTCGAACCGGGGTCGCTGGCCAGCAGGTGCGCGTCGTCGCCGGTGAGGATGGTGCTGCCCTGCTGGCTGAACTGGGTCTCGTTCTCGTCGTAGGTCAGCCAGGACGGGTTGTTCGGCACGGCCACGTACGGTGGGGTCACCACCGGTCGGGGCGAGTAGAGCGCCTGCAAATCGCTGATGTTGAGCGTGCTGGTGATCGTGGTGCTCGGGTTGATGGCGAGGAAATCGATGTAGTTCATGGTGATCGGGAACTGGGTGCCGGCCGGGATGGCCGCCGTGTAGAGCCGCCAGCCCTGCCAGGTCACCAGGGTTTCGGCCAGCGGCAGCGCGGCGCCGTTCACCTGGATGTACTGCTCGTGCAGGATCAGGCCGCTCTTGTCGCCCTTGACCCAGATGCCGATCCCGGTCGGGTTCTGGCCCGCGGTGTTCGGGCCGATGTTGATGTCCTTGTTGTCCCACATCACCAACTGCTTCACCCCGGACCCGGCCGGCATGGTGTAGTTCAGCTGGAGCGAACCGGGCGCGGTGACGCCGGGCGGCAGGTCGCCGGGGGCCAGGGTCATGGTGGCGGGCGCGCCGGTGGTGTTGCGCATCGACCAATTGGCCACATCGGACAGATCGGCGACCACCTTGGTCTGCGACCCGACCGCGACGGTGGTCGTCGTGGTCTTTCCGCCGACGCTCGCCGACACCGTGACCAGCCCCGCTCCGGAAGCGGCGGCGGTGAACAGGCCGTTGCCGTCGATCGTGCCCAGGTTGGCCGGAGTGGCCGACCACGTGGCCGCGCCGTTGGCGATCACCACGTTGGCCGGGTGGTGGTTGGCGTCCAGCACGGTCGCCCGCTGGCCGAGCGCGGTCGAGCCGGTGAGCGAGAACTGTTGGGTGACACCGTTGTTCAGGTTCGGTTCGGTCGGCGACTCGCTCAGCGAGGCCAACCGGGTCACCACGCGCAGTGGCTGCGCGCTGAACGCGCGCCCGTTGTGCGCGACGATGACGCCGAGCCCGGCCTGGTGCACGGTCAGCGCTCCGTTGCTCCAGCTGGCCAGGTCGGGCGGGAACACCTGCACGCTCGTGGTGCCTGCGGCCGGGTTGGCAGCCGCGTCGGTCGCGTAGACCGGCAGCGGGATGGTGCCGCCGGGCACCGTGGTCACCGGCGCGTCGCCGTTGACGACGACCTTGGTCGCCGGCCCTGCCGCGGATTCGTTGGTGTAGACGAAAAGCCCGTTGGCGACCGCGCGTTCGTGCCCGTCCGATGGCGTGTTCACCACCGACGTGGTGCTGGCGCCGGGCTGGCGGGCGATCATCTCGCTCGAGCCGCCGCCGTCGAACAGCAGCGCGGTGTACGCGCCCTGGGCAACGAGGTAGCCGGCCACCTGCGCCGGGCTCACCCCGACCGCGGTCGACTCGCCGAGCCGCCCGTCGAGGGTCACCAGGATCGCGTGCTTGCCGTCCTTGCTGATGCCGACCGCGGTTTCCGGGTTCACGCCGCCGGGCGGGGTGCCGGTCGGGTCGGTGTAGGGCTGGCCGTTCTTGACCAGTTCGGTGGCGCCGCTGAGCAGTTGGGTGAGGTCGTTGTCGGGGCCGATCTGCCGGCTGAGGGCCAGAGTGTCGCCCGCGTGCACCGTGCTGGCCAGCCATGCGCCGGACGCGCCTGCGCCGAGCAGTCCTTCGGCGGGCGCGGTCAGCGCCGGCACCGAGGTCACGGTCTGCACGCTGTCCACAACCAGGTTCGCGCCGACGGCGTGGCCGAGCACCAGGGTCGCCGGGCCGGTCAGGTTGCCGGTCGCGCCGAGCGCCGAGGTGACCTCGGTGATCCCGTTGGGCACGTCGTTGACCACGTTCACCGAGGTGAGCGGGTGGGTCGCCGAGCCGTCGGCAATGGTGCCGGTGAAGTTCTCCGGCCCGATGACCATGCTGCCGTCGGGTTTGACGCCCAGCTGCGCGTTGTAGTTCGGCCGGGGGCTCTTGAGCACGACGCCGTCGCTGATCATGCCGCCGAGCGGGCGGCCGGACGCGTTGATCTCGAAGTAGTCGCCGTTGATGCCGGCGAGCGCGCCGGTCCGCGCGGCCATCGAGCTGACGGTCTCGTCGCTCGGGTCGGTGAGCACGTTGCCGGCCTCGACCGTGCCGAGGTGCAGGTTGCTGTTGGTCAGGTCGACGTTCATCACCTGGGTGTGCTGCTGGCCGGACACCGTGTCGATGGTGTCGGAGTGCTCGGTGACGCCGTTGGTCACCGTGAAGCGGGGCGTGCTCGTCTTGTCGACGACCAGGTTCCACGCGGAGGGCGTCGGCGGCAGCCAGGCACTACCAGAAGCAGCCCCCGTTTCGTCCACTGTGGACTGAACGGGGGCCGCGGTCGCGGTGACGGCACCGGCCAGGACGGTCGCCACGGACAATGCCGCAACGTATAACAGGCGGGATCTACGACGGATGGACGCGAGGCGCTGCACGGGACCTCCAGGGACCTGCGGCGAGCGAACTTGGGTACTTCCGAACACGATGCAGCGCACCAGTGTTAGATGTCAACGAGATGGCCGGGAGGCAACCGCATGCCACCTGCCGGGAGAACGCTCGCCGTGTGAGCGGCGCAGTTCAGGCGTTGACGGACTCGTCGGCCAGGACCAGTTCGTAGAGGCGTTCGATGCGTTCGCGGGTGGCGTCGTTGATCGGGGTGTAGGTGGTGAGGCGCATTTCCGAGCGGGGGCCGAACCAGAGGTGGGTGTAGTCCAGTTCGAGCACGCCGACCTCGGAGTTGAGGTAGCGCTTGGTGAGGTTCTCGGGCGCCTTGACCTCGTGCTGGTCCCAGATGGCGGCGAACTCGGGTGACGCCTCGCGCAAGCGCTTCACAAGGCACTTCCAGCTCGACTCGGCCACGTGGCCGGCCATGGCCGCGCGGAACTGGGCGACAAGGCGCGGAGCGGCGGTGTCCCATTCGATGAGGCGGGCCTGCCAGGCCGGGTCGGTGAAGGCGAGCAGCAGCGAGTTGCGGTCCTCGAACGGGATGTGGTCGAGGCCGCCGACCATCCGGGCATAGCTGCGGTTGTAGGCCAGGATGTCCAGTCGCGCGTTGGAGATCATCGCGGGCAGCGGTTCGAGTTGGCTCAGGATCAGCTGGATGGCAGGCGAGATCGCGCGACATTCCCGCTGCACGGTGGGCTCGGGCAGGCCGGCCAAGGTGAACAGGTGCGCGCGCTCGTACGGGTCGAGTTGCAGGGTGTTGGCGATCGCGCCGAGCACCTGGTCCGACGCGCGGATGTCGCGACCCTGTTCCAGCCACGTGTACCACGTCACACCGACACCGGCGAGCTGCGCGACCTCTTCGCGGCGCAGGCCCGGTGTGCGGCGGCGACCGCCGACCGGGAGGCCGACCTGGTCCGGGGAGATACGTTCGCGCCTGCTGCGCAGGAAGTCGGCGAGGGCGTGTCGGCGCACGTCAGCGGACTGTGCGGGCTCGCGCGCCTGCGGCGGTGGCAGCGTGGGCGGCAGGCCCACGCTGGTCGCCGTCGGCAGCGTGGTCCTTGGCCGCGTGAACGTGGTCATGGCACCATGATGCCGCAGGTCACAAACTATTACCAGGTAGTTCGAGTACCAGGATAAATAGGCTCTAGGTACTAGTTTAAATCTGGGTGCATCGTAGTGGCATGACAACAAACGTCGAGGTCGCGCCGGTCATCCCGGCGCACACCGCGCGCCACCGGGCTACCGCGAGCGGTAACACCCGGCCGAGCCCGGCCGGCCTCACCTCGGCCGGTCTGATCACCGTTCTCATCGGCGCCGCGCTGCCGATCATCGACTTCTTCATCGTCAACGTCGCGCTGCCGACGATCGACACCACCCTGCACGCCTCCAGCGCGACCTTGGAGCTGGTTGTCGCCGGCTACGGCATCGCCTACGCCCTGCTGATGGTGCTGGGCGGACGCCTCGGCGACGCGTTCGGCAGGCGCAGGCTGTTCACGGTCGGTCTGCTCGCCTTCACCATCACCTCGCTGGCCTGCGGTCTCGCGCCGACCGCGTTGACGCTGGTGCTGGCTCGGGTGGCGCAGGGAGCGTCGTCCGCGTTGATGCTGCCGCAGGTGCTCTCCACCATCCAGGCGGCGACGCACGGCGAACACCGCTCCCGCGCGCTGGGGATCTACGGCGCGGTCGGTGGCATCGGCACCGTCGTGGGGCAGCTGCTCGGCGGCGCGCTGGTCTCTGCCGACATCGCCGGGCTGAGCTGGCGGCCGATCTTCCTGGTCAACGTGCCGATCGGCATCGTCGGTCTGCTGCTGGCCAAGCGCAACGTGCCGGAGACCCGCTCGGCCAACCCGATCGGGATCGACCGGCTGGGCACCGTCGTGCTCGGCCTGGCCATGCTGACCCTGCTGGTGCCGCTGATGGAGGGGTCGGCCCTTGGCTGGCCGGCCTGGATGTGGGTCTCGCTCGGTGCGTTCCCGTTCGCGGCCGCCGCGTTCGTGCTGATCGAGAAGCGGGCCGAGCGGGCCGGTAGGGTGCCGCTGCTGCCGCCGTCCATCATGCGGATGCCGAGTATCCGGCGGGGTCTGC
>DASYBO010000529.1:0-6677 GCA_036500685.1 Pseudonocardiaceae bacterium
CGGGGGTCTGGGACGCCGATCACCGCGGCCTCCAGCACGGCCGGGTGCCCCATCAGGTGGTTTTCCAGTTCCACCGAGGAGATCCACTCACCGCCGGACTTGATCACGTCCTTGGCGCGGTCGGTGAGCTGGAAGAAACCACGCGGGTCGATGGTGCCGATGTCGCCGGTGCGCAGCCAGCCGTCGTCGAACTTCTCCGGCGCGGGATCGCGGTAGTACGAGCCGGTGATCCACGGCCCGCGCACCTCGATCTCGCCGGTCGCCGCTGCGTCCCACGGCAGCTCCGCGCCGTCGGCGTCGACGATGCGCATCTGCACGCCCGCGGGGATGCGGCCGGACTTCATCCGCCAGTCCAGGTCCTGCTCGGTGCCTTCCTCGACGCCGGGCGGCGGCCACGCCATGCCGCCGAGCGGAGAAGTCTCGGTCATCCCCCAGCCCTGGATGATCCGCAGGCCGTAGCGCTGCTCGAACTTCTCGAACAGGCTCCTCGGCGCCGCTGCCCCGCCCGAGGTGCCCGAGCGCAGCGAGGACAGGTCGATGTCGTGGCTCTCGCCGTAGGTCAGCAGAGCCTGCCAGATGGTCGGCACCGCGGAGATCACGGTGGCCTGCTCCTGGTGCACGAATCGAGCGATCGGTTCGGGCTGCAGGAACGGGCCGGGCATCAGCATGCTGGCGCCGCCGAGGAAGGAGCCGTAGGGCAAACCCCAGGCGTTGACATGGAACATCGGCACGATGGCCAGCACCCGGTCGGCCTCGGTGATGCCGGAAACCGTCGCGGACAGCAGCGCCATCGCGTGCAGGAACGTCGACCGATGCGAGTAGACGACGCCCTTCGGATCCCCCGTCGTGCCACTGGTGTAACACATGGCGGCGGCGGCGCGTTCGTCGATTTCCGGCCAGACGAAACCAGGTTCCTCGGCGGCGATCAGCTCGTGATAGCGCAGCACCGGCTTGTCACCGAGACCAGACGCATCGGCATCGCCGATCACGATGAACGCCTCGACGGTCTTCAACTCACCGACCACCCTGGCCAGCAACGGAATCAGCGATCCGTCCACGATGACGAAGCGATCCTCGGCATGGTTGACGATGTGCGTGAGCTGTTCCGGGAACAGCCTGATGTTGAGGGTGTGCAGCACCGCGCCCATGCACGGCACCGCGAAGTACGCCTCAAGGTGTTCCTGGTTGTTCCAGGCGAACGTGGCGACCCGGTCGCCCTCGCGAACGCCGAGCCGGGTCAGCGCGGCGGCGAGGCGTTCCGCGTTGGCCGCCACCTGGGCATAGTTGGCCCTGGTCGCCGAAGCACCGGTCCAGGTGACGCACTCGCTGTCGCGGTAGACGGTGGCGCCGTGGCGCAGGATCGCGGTGACGGTGAGCGGGAAATCCTGCATGGTGCTGGCGAGGAACACACGACCTCCATTGGTCCGCACGGCGATCGGAACAACCTAATACCAACCAGTCGGTATGACAAGGCTCGACTCGTTTGGCGCACAACTCCGCAGCGTGGTCGCGCGTCTGCCAAGTGTGAGAAAACTTCGATTCGTCACCACCGCACTCGCGGCCGTCGGCGCGGCCCTGTTGATCGCACCGGCCGGAGTCGCCACCGCATCGACGCCGTCTCCGGTGCCGACCGGTTTCCAACCGGCCTCGACGAGCTGGCTGACCGCACAGCGCGGCTACGTGTTCGGCTATGCCGCGTGCAGCTGGTCCGACTCCTGCGAGTTTCTCTTCGACACCAACAACGGCGGCACGACCTGGCAACAGCTCACCGCGCCGCCGATCGGCCTACCCGCCAACTCCAACCACGTCGCGTTGACCTTCGCCTCGGCCAAGGTCGGCTTCGCCACCGACGGCGAGTACCTCTACGCCACCCGGGACGGCGCGCAACACTGGTCCACCGTGTCGCTCGCCGGCCTCAACCCGACCAGGCAGATCGACATCTCCTCGGTGACCGTGTTCAACGGCAAGGTGTTCGCGGTCGGCACCGACAACGGCGACGCCGACCCGGTCAAGATCTACTCGGCCGCGCTCACCGCCGACACGCTGCAACCGGTGGCTCGGCTGGCCTTGACCGGACTCCCCTACGACTACGCGCAGATCACGTCCGTGGGCGGCGTACTGCAAGTCGCCGCAGGCGCGATCTACCACACCGAGCGCTACTGGATCTCCCACGACGGCACCACCTTCGCAGGCGCACCGGTTCCCTGCCCGCCCAACACCAGCACCCCGTCGCTATCCGGTGTGCGAGCCGGACACGTCCTGGTGATCTGCGCCGCCGACCCGGCCGACCCGCAGCCCGGCGAGCAGGAGAAGCAACTGTTCGTCGCGCCCGCGCTCGGCAAGCCGTTCGCCGCGGCGAGCCCGCTGCCGGTCGTCGGCTACCAGCAGGACTTCGCGACGGCCAGCGCGCAGAACGCGTCGGCCGCCACCCAGGCCGGCGGCGTCAACCAGATCTACGCCACCTTCGACGCCGGCAAGACCTGGCGGACCACGCTCACCGTCGACGACCTACCCGGCCTCTGGGACCTCGCCTTCCCCGGCGCCGACACCGGTTACCTGGTCGCCGGCCTGCCGCAGAGCCCGGTCGGCGCCTCTCAGCTCTACCGCAGCACCGACGCCGGCCACACCTGGTCGGTACTAGCCATCAAGTAGCCCGCCCGTTGTTCATCTCGCGGTGCGCTGCGGTTGGTTGGGACGTGAACCCAAAGCCGACCTGATCAGGTCTGCTTGGCGTGCCCGTTTCCTGCGGACACCGAGGTGATCACATTGGACCCCTCGCTCGTCGTCACCATCCAACCGGCCGCGCCGACCCAACCCGGCCAGGCCCCGCTGCTCGGTCCCGAACGCGGCCTCGCCGCGCATGTCATGGTGTACCTGTTCGTGATCGTTCCGGTGCTCGCGATCGTCGCGACCGTGCCCGTGGTGTGGGGCTGGGGCCTTGACTGGGTCAACGTGATCATGATGGCGGCCTGGTACACGGTCACCTGTCTCGGCGCGACCGTCGGCTTCCACCGCTACTTCACCCACGGCGCGTTCAAGGCCAAGCGCTGGCTGCGCATCGGCCTCGCCGTCGTGGGCAGCATGTCCGTGCAGGGCCCGATCCTGCACTGGGTCGCCGACCACCGCCGCCACCACGCCTTCTCCGACCGCGACGGCGACCCGCACTCGCCGTGGCTGTTCGGAACGTCACCGGTCGCGCTGGTGCGCGGTTTCTGGCACGCGCACCTCGGCTGGGTGCTCGAACGCGACCTCACCAACCAGCGCCGCTTCGCCCCGGACCTGTTGGCCGACCGGGACATCCGCATCGTGCACCGACTGTTCGGCCCGCTCACCTTGGTCACGCTGCTCGCGCCCGCCGTCATCGGCGGCCTGATCACCTGGTCCTGGTGGGGCGCGCTGACCGCGTTCTTCTGGGTCGGGCTGGTCCGGGTCGGCGTGCTGCACCACGTCACCTGGTCGATCAACTCGATCTGCCACATGGTCGGCCGTCGGCCCTTCGTCGCGCGGGACCACTCGGCCAACTTCTGGCCGCTGGCGATCCTGAGCATGGGCGAGTCCTGGCACAACCTGCACCACGCCGACCCGACCTGCGCCCGGCACGGTGTGCAGCGCGGTCAGATCGACGTGTCCGCGCGGGTCATCTGGCTGTTCGAGAAGGCAGGCTGGGCGCACGACGTGCGCTGGCCGACCCCGACCAGACTGGCCCGATTGACCGTCAAACCTGCTCAGTAACGGTGACCGCCGGCTCGGGCTCTTCCTCGAGGAGGGCCCGGCCGGCCGCGATCTGATCGTCGAACGCGGCGCGCAGCATGGTCACGGCCAGGTGCGGCACCAGGTCGGTGCTGCGCCGGATCAGCCAGGGCAACCCCTTGCCGATCAACCAGACCACCCGCTGCGTCTTGGTGACCTCCATGCCGCCGGCACAGGCCAGTGGCACCTCGCCGGCCACCAGCCCGGCCTCGGCGACCCGCTGCGCGAACGCCCTGGCCAGCAAGCGATGGCCCAGTTCGGAAGGATGCAGCCGATCCACCGACCACGCGCTCTTGGTGTAGATCCCGGGCAACTCGGCCAGGTCCACGACGGGCGTACGGTGCCGCCGCGCCACCCTGTCGAACACCGCGTTCAAGTCGGTGATCCTGCTCAGCAGCATCCGCCGCAGCGGACCGGGCAGCCGAAACACCTTGGCGTGATCGTGATAGCGAATGGTCAACACCAACGCCCCCGCCGCGGTCAGATCACCGACGATCCGGTCCATGTCCGCGTGCAGCCGACGCGTGTCGAAGTCCGACCGCATGGTGTCGTTCATCCCCGCGACGACGATCGCGACGTCCGGTCGGGACCCCAACGCGACGCGGAGTTGGTCACGGCGTACCGAACCGAGCCGGGCGCCGTTGACGGAGAGGTTGATGAACCGTTCCGGGGCCAACGCCTGCGCCAGCAGCGGCGCGAACCCGCGCCAGCCACGACCCGCCACCGGGTCGCCGAGTCCAACGCCAACCGAGTCGCCGAGGACGACGAGAGTGCCCACCGTCCTGGACGAGCCTGCCTGAGCTGTCCTGTCCATCAGCACAGGTGGATCATCCCGGTCAAATATGGCATCCGGGCTGAGCACCGATGGCCGCCGATTGACCACAAGACCAAAATTGATCCTTCGGCCAGCGACATTACCGCTGGACCGCGACTTCCTCTGACTGACAGGCGAAAACGAGCATATGCCTATTCCCGGCGGGTTTGCATCATAGTCGTCGCGGGGTCAATAACGCACCCTGGTGGTGACCACCCGGCTCAGATGCTCAGGTCGGGCTTGAGCTTGTCGACGCGCCATTCCCGCTTGCCGCGCACCACGATCGTGGTGAGTACCAGGGCGGCGAGCAGGAAGCCGGCCAGGACGAGGGTGTCGCGCAGCAGGTGCGCGCCGTTGCCGCCGACCGTGGTCACTCGTAGCGCGTCGACCAGGTAGCTCATCGGCAGCAGCGGGTGTAGCACCTTGAACGGCAGCGGGAGCGTCTCGTAGGGATACGTGCCGCCGCACGTGGTGAGCTGCAACAGCAGCAGCACCAGGATCACCGCGCTGGCCACGCCGCCCAGCCAGGTCCGGAACAGGTGCGCGATCGCGGTGAACGCGGCCGCGGCGAGGATCAGCAGGCCCAGTGTCTGCCATGGATGGACCGGGTTCAGGCCGAGCGAGAAGTCCACCACCAGGTAGAGCAGGATGCCGGCCACGATGCAGCAGGCGGCGGCCGGGAGCCAGCCGGAGACGGCGACCAGCACGTTGCTGGCGCGGCTGGCCATGGCTCGCGCCGAGAAGGGCCGCAGGATCAGGAACGCGGTGATGCCGAAGACGAACAGGGCGATCGAGAAGAAGAACGGGGTCAGGCCGACGCCGTAGGTCGAGGCCGGGTGCAGGTTGGTCAGCGAGACGTCGACCGGCGAGGCGAGCGTGTTCGCGTTGCTCTTCTGCTGGTCCGGCGACAGGATCGGGAGCTGACCTTCCGCGCTGGTCAGGCCGGTGGCGAGTTTGTTCGCGCCGGTCTGGAGTTGGGTGATGCCGGAGTTGAGCTGGGTGGCGCCGGTCGAGGCGGTGCCGAGGCCGGTGTCGAGTTGGGCGGCGCCGGTGGCGACCTGCTTGGCGCCGTTGGCCAACTGCTGGACCTGGGACGCGGCGCCGCTGACCTGCGCCTGCAACTGGGGCGCGTCGTTGGCCAGGGTCTTGGCCGCGGAGGCCACTTGGGCGGTGGTGTCGCGGACGTTGTCGGCGGTGGTGTTGAGCTGGTTCGCGGCGCCGGCTGCCTGGCTGGTCAGGCTGACCAGTTGCTGGTAGTTCGGGTCGTTCTGCAGGGTCGGGTTGTCCTGGCCTAGTTGGGTGACCTTGCCCTGGATGGTGTTGGCGCCGCCGGAGATCACGCCGGTGACCTGCGCGGCCGAGTTCGCGGCCGAGGCGGCGGTGTTCGCGGCGGAGGACGCGGCGCTGGTGACGCCGGGGATGGCCGCGGCGATCTGGTTGGCGGCCGGCACGACCACGCTGGCGATCTTGTTGACGCCGTCGGAGACCTGTTGCGCGCCGGGCGCGAGTTGGTCCGCTCCGGTCTTGAGTTGGCCGATGCCGCTGGCCAGGCTGGAGCTTCCTGTTGCTGCCTGGTTCAGTCCGTCGCGCAACTGCCCTGCACCGTTGGCGGCCTGGGTGATGCCGTCGCGAAGTTGTTGCAGATTACCGAAAACCGATTCGAAGTAGGCGCTGACCGCTGCCGCGCTGATCTTGTTCTGCAACTCCGACTGCGCGGTTTCGGCCATTTTGCCGACGATGTAGCCGTTGGAGTCGTCCAGGGTGATGAGCATGCCGGCGCGCTGCGGGGTGCCGGTTGCGCCGCTGGCGAGTTTGGCGGAGAAGTTGTGCGGCACCGAGATCTCGAAGTAGTAGTCGGTGTTGTTGAGGCCCTGGCTGGCTTGGGCGTCGCTGACGAAGTGCCAGTCGAAGATCTTGTCCGACTTCAGTTCGTCCACGAACAGCTGGCCCGCGTTGATCTTCTGGTTGTTCACGGTCACCGGCTGGTCGTCGTTGACGACGGCGACCGGGATCTGGTTGAGCCGACCGTAGGGATCCCAGTTCGACCACAGGTACAGGCCGCCGTAGAGCAGCGGGACCAGCACGATGAACAGCAGCGCCAGTCGTTGCAGCG
>DASYBO010000530.1:0-3817 GCA_036500685.1 Pseudonocardiaceae bacterium
ATGACAGTTCATTTCATCGGAGCCGGCCCGGGCAGCGCCGACCTGATCACCCTGCGGGCCGCGGCGCTGATCGCGTCGTCACCGGTTTGCCTGTACGCGGGGAGCCTGGTACCGCAGGAAGTACTGGCCCACTGTTCGCCGGCCGCGCGCCTCGTCGACACCGCAGACCTGACGCTGGACGACATCACCGCCGAACTCCTGGACGCGGACCGCAGAGGGCTGGATGCGGCCCGGTTGTGTTCCGGTGATCCGTCGGTGTTCAGTGCGATGGCTGAGCAATTGCGTCGGCTCGACGACGTCGGCGTGGCTTACGACGTCACGCCCGGGGTGTCCGCGTTCGCGGCCGCCGCAGCCGCGCTCAACCGGGAACTCACCGTTCCCGGGGTCGGCCAGACGGTGATCCTGACCCGGATCAGCAACGAGGCGACCCCCATGCCCGAACGGGAGCGGCTCACCTCGCTCGCCGCGGTGGGCGCGACCCTGGTGCTGCATCTCGCGGTCGCGCACATCGACCGCGTGGTGGCCGAGCTGACCCCGCACTACGGCTGCGACTGCCCGGTCGCGGTGGTGGCGTTCGCCAGCCGGCCCGATCAGCTCGTGCTGCGCGGGAGCCTGGCCGACATCGCCGGGCAGGTCCGTGCCCACGGGATCCGCCGCACCGCGGTGATCATCGTCGGACGGGTACTCGGCGCGCGCGGCTTCCGCGACAGCCACCTCTACTCGCTGGCGAGGACCCGATGAAGGTACTGATTCTGGGCGGGACCGCCGAAGCACGGCAGTTGGCCGCGGCGCTGAGCCAGTCGCGGAGCATCGAGTTCGTGTCGTCGCTGGCCGGCCGCGTGCGCGATCCGGCGCTTCCGGTCGGACCGAAGCGCATCGGCGGCTTCGGCGGGATCGAAGGACTCGTACGGTACCTGCGTACCGAAGGCGTCGACGCGGTCGTCGATGCGACCCATCCCTTCGCCGAGGTCATGACCCAGCACGCCGAACGCGCCTGCGTGCGGCTGGGGCTGCCGTTGCGGGTGCTGCGCAGGCCGGGCTGGACGGGGGACTGGCACCGGGTCGCCTCGATCGCCGACGTGCCCGACCGGATCACGGCTCTCGTCCCGGACGGCGGCTGTGTCTTCCTGACCACCGGCCGCGGTGATCTCGCGGTGTTCGCGGGCGACGCCAAGCACCGCTACCTGGTCAGGATGGTCGATCCGCCGGAGGAAGCGCTGCCGGCGAAATCCGAGCTGGTCCTCGACCGAGGTCCGTACACCGTTGCGGGCGAACGCGAGCTGATGCGCACGCACCAGGTGGCGCTGCTGGTGACCAAGGACAGCGGGGGTGAGCTCACGTCGGCGAAGCTCACCGCGGCCGGGCAACTCGGTGTCCCGGTGCTGATGGTGTCCCGGCCGCCGCTGCCGGCCGGGGTGGCCAGTATGGACACGGTCGACGCCGTGCTGGCCTGGCTGGCTGAACTGGCCGGCGCGGCCTCATCGGGTGGCTGATGTGGCCAGCGCCGGCGGATAACTGCGGGGTGTGTAGACCGGCGACCCGGATCGTCGGTTCGCCGCTCGGGTTTGCGAGGACCCGACGATGAGCAGGGTTTGCATGTCGATCTCGGTCGGGTCCAGGTCGGCCAGCCGCACGGTGCGCACCGACTCCTCGGCCGAGCCGACCGCGCGGCCGATGACGACCGGGGTGTCCGGATCGCGGTGTCTCAACAGGACCTCTCGCATCGCGGCGACCTTGTTGCGTCCCGACTTGGCCGATGCCGGGTTGTACACGGCCAGCACGAAGTCGGCGGCGGCGACCGCTTCCAGCCTGCGCAGCACCACCTCCCAGGGCTTGAGCCGTTCGGACAGGGACAGCACACAGAAGTCGTGGCCCAGCGGTGCGCCCGCGCGGCTGGCCACCGCCTGGGCCGCGGTGAGTCCTGGGACGACGCGTACCGGCACCTCCTGGTAGCCACACCGGTCGGCTACCTCGAACACCGCGCTTGCCATGGCGAAAACGCCGGGATCACCGGAGGAGACCACCGCGACCCGACCGCCGCGCCGAGCCAGGTCCAGCGCGAACTCGGCGCGCTGCGCCTCCGCCTTGTTGTCGCTGGCGTGTCGTTGCTGGCGCGGGTTGATCGGCACTCTGTCCACATAGGTCCGGTAGCCGACGATGTGCTCGGCGCCGGCGAGTTCGGCCTGTGCCTGCGGGGTCAGCCAGTCACGAGGGCCGGGGCCGAGCCCGATCACCACCACCTCGCCTTCGGCGGCCCTGGCTTCGCGGGCTTCGCTTGGCGCGTGCGCCGCCGCTTGGGAGCCGGGCACCAGGATCAGCGACATGTAGGGCACTGTCGCCGGATCGACGTCGGCAGCGGCGGACATCCGCTGCCGCTCGTGTGAAGCTCGCTCGACGTAGCGTGCGTCATCGAGCCGGCCTGCGTCGGCCAGGGCGTCTCGCACAGTGTCGAAGTGACGGCCCAGCTTCATGATCACCGCTGCCTGGCTGTGCCGCAGGTGTTCGGCCAGCGCATCGCGCGGCAGCGTGCCGGGTAGCACCGTGAGAACTTCCTGTCCCTCCACCAAGGGCGTCGCGCTCGCGGCGGAGGCGGCGGCGAGCGCGGTGACGCCGGGCACGATCACCGCGTCGAATCGTGCGGTGAGCCGCCGGTGCATGTGCATATAGGAGCTGAAGAACAAGGGATCACCCTCGGCGAGCAGCACCACGTCACGACCGGCGTCCAGGTGCGCGGCCAATCGCGCGGCGGCAGCCGCGTAGAACTCGGCCATGGCGCCCTGGTATCCGCCGGGATGATCGGTGGCTTCCGTGGTCACCGGGTAGACCAGTGGCTCCTCGACCTGCCCGGCCCGAAGATAGGGCTCGGCGATGGCGCGCGCGATCGAGGAGCCGTGCCGGGCGGCATGGTAGGCGATCACGTCGGCCGCGGCGATCAGCCGAGCCGCCTTGACCGTGACGAGTTCGGGGTCGCCGGGACCGAGCCCGACTCCGTACAGCGTGCCACGCATGGCCATCCTCGTTTCACCGTGCCGTATGACGAAATCGGGGCCGGGCGCGTTACTCGCGTTCGCAGGCAAGCGCGTTGACCGCGGCTACGGCCAGCGCGCTGCCGCCGCGTCGGCCATGTACGACCAGATACGGCAGTCCGCTCTCGGCCAGTGCCCGCTTGGACTCGGCGGCCCCGATGAAGCCGACCGGAAGACCCAGCACGGCAGCGGGACGTGCGCCGCCGACGGCGATCAGTTCGAGCAGGCGGAACAGTGCGGTGGGAGCATTGCCAACGGCGACAACGGAACCGTCGATCCGTTCGGCCCACAGGTCGACCGCGGCGGCCGAGCGGGTGTTGCCGATGGCTTCGGCGCGGTCGGGCACGCGTGGGTCGGCCAACGTGCAGATGATCTCGTTGTCGGCGGGCAGCCGGGACCGGGTGATACCGCTGGCGACCATCTTGGCGTCGCACAGGATCGGCGCTCCGGCCCGCAATGCCGACCGAGCCGAGGGTACGAGATCACGAGATGCGTCGACATCGGCGGCGACGTCGACCATGCCACACGCGTGGATCATCCGTACCACGACGGTGGCCAGATCACCAGGAAACCGGGCCAGTTCGGATTCGGCTCTGATCGTCGCGAACGAGCGGCGGTAGATTTCCGCCCCGTCGCGCAGATAGTCGTCAACCGGCTGCGCCATGCTGGCTCCTAGACGTGACGGATGGCCTCGATGACGGTCCCGAGGTCCTGCTCAGCCACGCTGCGGAAGTCGCCGCCAGCGTCGGAGACAGCGTAGCCGGTTTCCGTCGCCAGCACATCCACCACCG
>DASYBO010000531.1:0-19417 GCA_036500685.1 Pseudonocardiaceae bacterium
CGAGGGAGGTCACCAGCGGGTCCGCCGAGGGCCAACTGTTGACCCGCATCGGGTAGAGGTCGGTGCCGTTGGCTTCGGCGTCGGTCGCGCCCTGGTCACCGGAACTGGCGAGCACGGTCACGCCGTGCGCGTCCGCGTTCTTGAACGCCGAACGCAGGTTCAGGATCGACTGCTTGTTCGGGAAGGTCTCCTCGGTCGCGCCGAAGCTCTGCGAGATGACGTCACCGAGGTGGTGGTCGATCACGTAGTTCTCGGCCTTGACGATCTCCGGGAAGCCTTGCACGCCTTCGGTCTCGGAGACCGGGGTCTCCTCGAGCAGGATCTTCGCGCCGGGCGCGAACACGTGTGACCATTCCACGTCGAGCGTTGTCTCGTCGGCCCAGCCGGACATGTCGCTGTTGCCGGGGTTGAACGGCGGCACGGCGCCGGCGTCCTGCCTGATGGTGAGCGAGGGCGGGTCGGGCAGGCCGAAGGTCTGGTCGAAGACGTGCAGGTCGTTGGCGATGGTCGGGGAGCCGAAGGCGTCCACGATGACGATCGTCGTGCCCTTGCCGGTGACGCCGAAATTGTGCAGCGCGGTGAGGTTGTAGGCCTGTTCCAACTGAGCGGGCTGGTAGCAGTGGATGCCCAGGTGGGCCAGGCAGTAGGCAGTAGTTGGCGGGAAACTCAGGGTCTTGCCGTTGATCGGATCGTTGACGTACGGGTGCGGTGCAACCGTCCCCGGCCCGGCCACCGCGACCGTACCGGCCGCGGTCCCGGCCACCAGGCTGACGGCGCCGATCGCTGCCACCGTCGCCGCGGTGAACCACCGTAATGGACGTTTCGCCATGGCTTCCTCCTCGACACTGGGGAGACGCGCTCGCAGGGCAGGCGCGCCCGGGGCCGTAGCCGGCCGACCCTGGTAGGGGCATCGCTGCTGGCAGCGCGGATGTGACAGAGGCGAACTGGCGGAAACCGATTGATCGCACACGGCGAGACGCGATCTTCGTCAACCCCCGGAAATCCGACTATTCGGATTCACAATTGACAGTATTCCGGGTTCACGATTTCCACAGAATTGTCGTCAATCGCTTGTGAACACCTTTTCGCCATAAGTGTCCGATCAGTCCTTGACCGGCAATGTCCGCGCTAATTAGGCTGGCTGCCAAATTAAGTACGATCCCCGCTCGGAAAGGAAGGACATGCATCCGCACCGTCGTTCCACCCGTCACCGCAGCGCCCGTACCGTGGCACAACTGCTCCTCGGCGTCATCGCCGCGCTCGCCCTGCTACTCGTGCCGACCCAGGCTTCGGCCGCCGCGCCGACCGCGCACCCCATGGCCCAAGCCGGTCCCAACGCGGACAACGGCAACCCGACCGCGGCGCAACTGCTGGCCAAGGTCTCCGGCAAGTGCAACCAGGTCTCCAATGGCGCCTACTCCAACAAGAACGGCGGCAAGGCGCCGATCTGCGCGAGCGGCAACGCCTACTACTGGACCTCCGGCATGGCGATCGACTGCGACGGCCAGGTGACCGCCCAGTGCAACAAGAACACCGACTGCTGCTTCCAGCCCGACACGTCCTTCCACCAGTCCGACGGCAAACCGCTCAGCGCGGCGGTCCTGCCCTACGTGGTGATTCCGCTCCCCGGCAAGATCTGGTCGTACAAGAAGGCCGGGCTCAAGGGCGGTGACGTGGTCGTGGTCATCTACAAGGGACAGGTCGAATACGCGGTCTTCGGCGACGAGGGCCCGAACGACAGCATCGGCGAATCGTCCTACGCGACCGCGAAGTCACTGGGTATCGATGACAACCCGAAGACCGGCGGCACGGCTGGCCCGGTGACCTACATCGTGTTCAAGAACTCCGTGGTCTCCCCGATCGAGAACCACGCCAACGCGGTGACCGATGGCCAGAAGCTGGCCACCGCGTTCGTCGGCAGCTGAGCCGAACCGAGGGGCGCGGGGCTGGCCGGTCACTGATCGGCCAGCCCCGCCATTTCGGTCTCGTTGGACCTGACCGCGATGCCGCTCTCCGGGACGACGAGGGCGGCGTCCTGGTCGGGTTCGAGGAAGACCCGGTCACCGTGCACGAGGCCGACCTTTTCCCGATATACCCGGACCTTCACGGCTTCGCCGCTGTCAAGGGTGATGTGGTAGTCCCAGCAGTCGCCTTGGTAGATGGTGAAATCGATGATGCCGGTCCAGTCCCGTTCGGCGTGTCGCCTTCGCGAGAGGCGGAAGCTCTCGGGCCGCATGAACACGCTGACCTGCTCCCCCGCGTTGAGCCCGTCACAGGCGCGGCAGCGTAACGCGCCTGCGGCGACCGAGATGTCCACCAGTGCACCGTCCACTTTGTCCACTGTGCCGGTCATCGTGTTGGAGACGCCGAGGAATCGCGCGGTGAACGCGGCCGTTGGCCAGGTGTAGATCTCCTGCGGCAGCCCCTGTTCGACGATCCGCCCGTTGTTCATCACGATCACCCGGTCGGACACGGCCAGCGCCTCGTCCTGATCGTGGGTGACGAACACCGTCGTGATGCCGAGTCGTTGCTGCACGGCCCTGATCTCCTCGCGCATCCGGTCGCGCAGGCCGGCATCGAGGTTGCTCAGCGGCTCGTCGAGCAGCAGCACCTTCGGTTCCCGCACCAGTGCTCGCGCCAACGCGACCCGCTGCTGCTGGCCACCCGAGAGCGCGGGCGCCGGCCGGTCGGCGAAATCGGCCAGCCCGACCCCGTCCAACGCGGCCAGCGCGCGTTCCTTCGCCTGCACGCGACCGAGCCGTGGGCGTTGCGAGCGCAGCGGGAACACCACGTTCTCCAACACCGTCATGTGCGGCCAGATCGCGTAGGACTGGAACACGATGCCGATCGGCCTTCGGTTGGCGCCCAGGAAAACCCCTCGCCCCGGCGCGGCAACGACCTCGCCGTCGATGCTGATCACGCCGTGGTCGGGTCGTTCCAGTCCGGCGATCAGCCGCAGCGTCGTCGTCTTGCCGCAACCGCTCGGGCCGAGCAGGGTGACCAGCTCGCCGTCGGCGATGTCCAGATCGATGCCGTCAACGGCGTTGCCGGTCGCGGTCCGCCCCTGGTAACGCTTGACCACCCCGCTGAGCGTGATCATCTCTTCTCCTCACTGATGGCGGAGCCCGACCCGGCCACCGATCAGCCGCACAACGCCGACCACGACGGAGAGCAGCGCGACCATGAGGATGCCGAGCGCGGCGACGACGGGATAGTCGCCGCTGGACCACAGGTTGTAGATCTCCACCGACATCACGTCGGTGTTCTGCGAGTACAGGAAGATCGCGGCCGAGATCTCCCGGAACGCGACGATCGTGGTGTAGAGGAAGGCCGCCAGCAGTGACGGCATCAGTAGCGGCAGGTAGATGCGCCGGAACGAACGCAGCCAGCTGGCACCGCTCGCGGTCGCGGCCTCCTCCAACTCGTCGCTGATCTGCGCGATGCCCGGACCGAGATAGCGCATGCCATAGGGCAGCCCGATGGTGACGAACGCGATCACCAGAATGGTCAGCGTGCCGTAGAGGTGGAACGGCAACGGCGCGACCAGATACCAATACAGAACACCGACGCCGAGCACGATGCTGGGCACCGCGATCGGCACGGTGGCCAGGCCGTCCAGCAGGAATCGGCCCCTGATCCGCGTCTTCACGGTCAGGTAGGCGACAACGGCGGTCAGCACGGTGACGATCACGCCGGCCGACAGCGCGGTGATCGCGGTGTTGCGCACCGCGTCCAGCAAGGTCGGCGAGGAGAACAGGGTCGCGTAGTTGTGCAGCGACACGGTGCGCAACGCCTGCATCGAGGGCGGGGTGTAGGTCGGCAGCAGCGACGACCAGAGCAACATCGCCAGCGGGAGGATGACGGTGATCAGGAAGAACAGCACGAACGCGGCGAACCCGAGCCACCGCCAGCGGCCGAGATCGGTGACGCGCGGCCGGAAACCCTTGCCGGTGACCGTTTGCGTCGGCGAGCGCCTGGTCAGGCGTTGCGAGACGATCAGCCCGATCGCGGCAAGGACGAGCACGAACACACCGATCACGGCCACGGTGCCGTAGTCGGCCGGGAACGACTGGATCGCCTCATACATCCGGCTGACGAAGACGAACACGTGGTTCGGCACGCCCAGCAACTGTGGAACCTCGAAGGTGGAGATGGTCTGCACGAACATCAGCAGCCCCGCCGACAGGATCGCGGGCCGGATCAGCCGCAGCGTGATGGTGCGCAACACGCGCAGCGGCCGAGCGCCCGAGGACAGCGCCGCCTCCTCAAGCGAGGAATCCATCGAGGTGAACGCGGCAACGCCCATCAGGTAGGCGACCGGGGTCATGTGCGTCGTCTGCACGAAGATCATGCCCAGCAACGAGAAGATGTCGAACACGGGCAGATGAGCCGAGCGCAGGACACCGTTGAGCGGCCCGGTCTGCGGCGAGAACAACAGCGCCCAGGCGACCGTGTTGAGAATGCCCGGGATGATCAACGGAACCAGTGCGGCGACCCGCGCGAACCCCTTGGCCGGGGTGTTCGTGCGGGTCACCAGCCAGGCCAGACCGAACCCGATCGCCACCGCGAGCAGTGCGGTCGCGACCGCGTACTCGAAGGAGTTCGCGACCAGCTCACCGAATCCGGCGCCGGCGAACGTATCCACGTAGTGCTGGAAGGTCCACGTGGCCGGACCGGTGCCGAGGAAGGTCGACTCGAAGCTGGCGACCAGCATGGTGCCGACCGGCACCAGCGCAAGGTAGGCGACGATCACCGCGGCGACGGCCAGGATCAGGTACCTCGGCTCGAACCGTCGCCTTCGTCGTGGCCGGACATCAACGAGAGGTTCGGTCAGGACAACCATCAGTCGGCGCCCAGCGCGGTCTTCATCTCGTTGGCGTACTGGTTGTAGGTGTTCGCGCTGAGGCTGGCCATGCCCCAGGCCGGCGTCCACTTGGTCGGATCCCACACGGTCGGGTCGTTCTTGACATCCGTGCGCAGCGACGTGTGGTCGGTGGTGTCGATGATCGCCTGCTGGCCCTGCTGCGACACCATCCAGTTGACGAACAGCGCGGCGCCGGCCGGATGTGGTGCGTTGCGGGCGATGTCGATCGGGGTGAACGAGGTGGGCAGCGGGTTCGGGTTGACGAAGGCGACCTTGCCGGGGTTCTTCTTCTGCTCGCTCGCCGCCTTGTACCCGTATGCGGACGCCGACGCCGCCGGTTCGCCCGCCTCGACCTGGGTCAGGGCCAGTGTGTGACTCTGAACGAGCTTCGGCTGGTTCTTGCCGAGCTGTTGCAACAGCGCCAATGCCTTGTCGTGGCCCATCACGTTGATCAGGCCCTCGTAGAGGTTGACCGCGCTCGGGTCCATCGAGAAGTGGCCCTTCCACTGCGGCTGCGCCAGCGTCTGCAACGAGGTCGGCGGTTGCAGGCCGAGGCCGGCCAGCGCGCCAGGGTTGTAGACGATCGCGGTGGTGACCACGTAGACGTTGCCGCAGTAGCCCTTGGGCATGCTCTGGCCGCTGGGCAGCGGCTGCTGGTCGGCCGGGCAGTACGGTTGCAGCGCGTTGGCGTTGATCAGCTGGTCGACCTGCGGCGCGTCGCCGGACACCACGTCGGCGTTGAACTCGCCGCCGCGCTGCTCGGTGATCACCCTGGGCGGCAACTGGTCCGCGCTCAGCCGCAGCGCGTTGATCTTCACCTTCGGGTACACCTTGTTAAAGGCGGAGATCATGTTGGTCACGTCGTCGGCCGCGAAGGTGGTGTACCAGTTGACCTGGCCCTCCTGCGCGGCCGTCGACGCCAGCTGGCTCGCGGAGAGCGTGGCGACGCTGCTCAGCGAGGTGCCGGTGGAGCTGGTGGCGTTGCCGCTACCGCAGGCGGCAAGTAGCAGTCCGGCCGACGCGAGCGCCATGGCGCCTGAGCCGATCCGGATTCTCGGGGTTCGTCGGGCTGCGCGCATGGGGTGCCTCCAGCGTCTTCGGCGGAGTTTCTGTGTCATATGGAATATCAGTAATACCTTTTAGGACAAATGTGCGTGGTTGGCCTTGGCCGCGTAGTAACGCCAGTTCGCGTCGTCGTTGAAGGCCGAGCCGAGGTCGGGCAGTTCGGCGATGTCCTCGGGCGGAATATCGGGCGCGGTGCGGCCGGCCATGGCCACGTTGAGCGTGACAACGGCAAGCGCGTTGAGGTTCAGCGCGCGCATCACCGCCTCCCGGACATTCCGCCCGCTCACGGTGAGTCCGTGTCCGCGAAGCACACACGCGGGCGCGCTACCCATGGCGGCCAACATCTCCTTGGCCAGTTCAGGTCGCCGGATCAACACCGAACGCGGATAGACCGGAATGCCCTCGTGGGCCAGGCGCATGGCCGGGATGTTGAACGAGCCGAAGATCGGCCGCAGCGGCAGTTCGGCGATGCCGCAGGCGAGCACGGCGGGCGGGTGTGCGTGCACGACCGCGCCGACCTCCGGCCGTTCCCGCAGCACCTCGCCGTGAATCGGCAACTCGTTGGGCACCGCGTAGCCGTCGGTGATCTCATCGCCGTTGCCGTCGAAGTCGACCAGTCGGATGTCGGCGTCCTCGGTGAACAGCAACCCGTATTCACGCGGGCCCCGGCAGCGGATCAGCATCCGGTCCTCGCCGACCCGCGCCGACACGTGCCCGAGGATCCCGTCGACAAGGCCCTCGACCGCGAGGATCCGGCAGGCCAGCGCGATCTCGGAGCGCGGTTCGTCGTCGGTGCTCATCTGACCGGCCTCCTCAGTAGCGTTGTGGAACCAGGATCAGGCAGCACACGATCGACACGATGACGGTGCCGACCAGCAGCAGGAACCCGCTGGTGTAGGAGCCGGTCGCGGCCAGCAGCACGCCCATCAGGGCAGGCGCACCCGCGCCGACGATGTTGGTCAGCGAGGAGAAGACACCGCTGGACGCCTCGACCGAACGGGTCGGCATCAGGCTGTGCAGCAGGCCCCAGTTGGCCACGATGCACCACGCGTTGCCGGCGAGCCCGAGGAAGACGAAGACGCTGACCGCGACGATGTTGGCAGGCCCGAGCACAGCGCCGAGAATGCCGATGCCCTCGATGGCGAACCCGACCGCGGCGAACCCGGCTCGACGCATCCGCCGGTCCGAACCGACACCGAC
This sequence comes from Pseudonocardiaceae bacterium, assembly GCA_036500685.1. Classification (GTDB taxonomy): domain Bacteria; phylum Actinomycetota; class Actinomycetes; order Mycobacteriales; family Pseudonocardiaceae; genus CAJCJE01. The sequence goes on from DASYBO010000531.1 coordinate 7,130, forward strand.
CAGCAGCATGACCACAATGGACAGTGCGTTGGCCACGGTCAGGATGATCCCGACCACGCCGAAGGTGATGTGCCGCTGCTCCTTGAGGAAGGTCGGCAGCCAGGTGACCAGGCCGTAGAAGGGAATGTTGCTACCGAGGTACATCAGCATCGTGAGCCAGTACCGGTAATTTCGGAACGGCGAGTCCGGCCCGTTCTTCGGGATCAGTTTCGTGGTCTCGAAGCGGTTCTCCTCGATGTGCTCGACCTCGGTGACGCTGACCGAGTCGGCCTGGCGCGGGTCGTCGTGCACGAACAGCACGGTCATGCCGAAGGCCAGCACCAGCGCGATCCCGGCCTGCACCCAGAACGTACCGGCCCAGCCGAGGCTGCCGAGAGTCGCCGCTGTCAGGAAGGAGGCGAACGTGGAACCGACGAAGATGCCCGACAGCCAGGACGCGTTGGCGCGCGCCCGTTCCTGGATCGGGAACCAGTGCGCGGTCAGCGTGTGCGCGACCGGGTAGAAGCACGCTTCGCCGATACCGAGCGCGATGCGGGTTCCGTACAGCTCGGGCAGGTTCGTCACGAACGGCGTCACGGCAAGCGACAGCACCCAGATAGCGCTGCCGACCAACATGGCGCGTCGTGGCCCCCAGGCTTTGACGGCGAATCCCCAGGCGAGTAATGCGACGCCATAGGCATAGAGGAACGAGCTGGACACCCAGCCGACGGCGGCGGAATGGGACGAGACTCCGAAACGTTCGGTGAAGACCGGACTGGCGACCACGATGCCGACCGAAGTCTTCATCAACTGGGCCACGGCGAAACTGATCAGCAGCGGCATCCCCACATGCAGCCAGCGGCGACCGGACGTTCGGGTCACGACCTGCGCGGCAGTCGAGGTCGTATCCATGCTGAGCCACTCCCTTGTGGATGGACGATGCAGTCAGAGAGATCAGTGGTGGGAATACGAAAAGAACGATCATCGGATGACTATTGGTCAGACCATACTGCCATCAAAATCCGAGGTCAAGCAGTTGTTTCGGGGAAAGCGATTCCCAATAAACACCAAGAAATTGTTGATCAGATAAACGTCAGGGCCGGCCGGGCGAACGAGCACCCCGGCCAGCCCAGAGTCGCCGCATCAGACGGCGGCAACGGCCTCCGCGCTGTGCTGCGCGTCGTACTCCGGTGCGTTCTCGAAGAAGTGCACCTTGTCGTAGCCGAGTTGCTTGAACAGCCGGTTCTGCCCTGAGAGCAACAGCAACGGCGTGCCGTCGGCGGCGAAGTGTTGCGCGATCGTGTTCTGTGGGACGTAAAGGGTGTCGCCTGCCTTGAGTTCGTGGCGGGTCGGCTCCTTGGCGATGCGGGCGTGGTACTTCTCCGCGATCTCCGCCTCGACCTCCCAGTGCAGGCTGTAACCCGCACCGGAGATCACGTAGACCACCTCGTCCGCCATGTGCCAGCGTTTGCCGGACCGGCTGCCCTCGGGGATCTTCAGCTCGAACGCGTCAACGCTGAACGTGCGCACGTCGGTACGGTCCGGGCTGGACAGCACGCGCACGTTGCCGAGCGGGGTGGTCTCCCAGGTGGTGTGCTCGGGCTTGACCACCTTCTTGCGGTCAAGGACACCCGGTGTCCAGATCCGCGACCAGTCCTCGCGCGGGCCGTACTTGTCCTCGTTCTCGACCGGTCCACTGCGGCCCTGCTGGATCAGGCCGAGGTACATCCAAGCGCACTTGGCCTTGAAGACGATCGCGGTCGCGGTCTCGTCGTAGGGGTTGAAGTGCCGGTGCACCGAGTCGGTGTGCACGAGGACGAGGTCGCCGGTGTCCCAGTCGTAGCGCTGGTCGTCGTGGATCTCGTAGCCCTTGCCCTCCAGGATGTAGAAGGCGGCCTCGTTCTGGTGGCCGTGGCCGTGGTTGGAGGACTGCGGCGGCAACTGTACGAAGTGGACCTGGAGGGTCTGGGTGAGGAACGGGTCGTCACCGGGGCCGACACGCCACCAGGTCTTCGATTTCTCCGAGTCGCCGGAGTGCGCGACCTTGGCGTCGTCGACGACGACCGAGTCGTCCCGGACCCTCGGCGCCGCCAGTTGCCGTTCGCGGAACTCACCGAGGCCGTAGGTCTCGGAGGTGATGCCGCGTAGGAAAACGCGACCTTTCTTGCTCATTGTGCTGGCTCCTCACGATGTTCGTGGCTTCAGCTCGTCAATGTGATTCGGTATTAACGTTAGACCATTAGGTATTCGCGGACAAGCCCTCGGCTCGACTACCAGCGCCTTCGTCGCCGCGAGCGTCCGCAGGCGACCGTTTCCGACATCGATACCCGGTTTGGGCCATTGGGCTAATGGGCTTACACTTAGCCCTTAGCGCCGGAACATGTGTTCCCGGCCATGGGGCGAGGCTGGAGTCATGGTGGAGTTGCGCGATACAGGGGCCGGCGAGCAAGGCCTGTTCACCACGGTGAGCAGCAACCGGATGTCCGAGGCCATCGTCGCGCAGATCCGCGCCCTGATCCGCACCAGCCGCATCGTCCCCGGCGACCGGCTGCCCAGCGAACGCGAACTGTGCGAGCAGTTCGGCGTCAGCAGGGTGACCGTGCGCGAGGCCCTGCGCGTACTCGAAGCGGGCGGCCTCATCGAGATCCGGGTCGGCGCGCGCGGCGGCGCCTTCGTCACCACGCCCACCTCCGACCAGCTCAGCGCGGGCCTCGCCGACCTGATCAACCTGGCCCCGGTGACGGCCGTCGAGGTCACCGAGGCTCGGCTGGTCTTCGAACTCGGCATCGTCCCGATGGTGGTCGAGCGCGCGACCGAGGAGGACATCGAGGAACTGCGCGAGATGACCCGCGAGCACATCGCGGCCATGAAGCGCGGCGACTACGCCATGGCCATGTCCGCGCAATTCCACAACCGGGTCGGCGCGTGCACCCACAACGCCGCCATCGAGATGCTGGTGCATTCCTTCCACGGACCGCTGCTGATGTCGCTGCGCGAGGCGCGGACGGCAGCCCCGGTGATGGGCCAGCGCGGCGTCTACGAGCACCGCGACTTCGTTGATGCGATCGCCAAGCGCGACGTCGAGGAGGCCACCGCGATCATGCGCAGGCACGTCGAACGCACCGCCAAAGTGCTCAGCAAGGCCAAGGACTAACGCAGCCTCGGATAGACCCTGCGCGCGTTGGACTCGAACACCTTGACCCGGTCGGCATCGGAGATGTCGGCGGCGTCGACATAACGCTTGGTGTCGTCGTAGTGGTGGCCGCTCTCCGGGTCGATCCCGCGCACCGCACCGATCATCTCCGACGCGAACAGCACGTTGTCCACGTCGATCACGCGCAGCAGCAGGTCGACGCCGGCCTGGTGGTAGACGCAGGTGTCGAAGAAGACGTTGCCCATGAGGTGCTCGGCCAACGGCGGCCGACCGAGCCGGTCGGCGAGCCCCCGGTAGCGGCCCCAGTGGTAGGGAACGGCGCCTCCGCCGTGCGGGATGACAAGGCGCAGCGTAGGGAACTCCGTGAACAGGTCGCCCTCGATGAGCTGCATGAACACCGACGTGTCCGCGTTGAGGTAGTGCGCACCGAGCGCGTGGAAGTTCGGGTTGTCCGATGTGGACACATGGATCATGGCCGGCACGTCCAGCTCGACCATGGCCTCGTACATCGGGTACCAGGACGGGTCGGTCATCGGCTTGCCGGTCCAGTGCCCACCCGACGGATCCGGGTTCAGGTTGCACCCGACAAAGCCGAGCTCGTTGACGCACCGACGCAACTCCGCGATGGACTCGTCCAGCGACCCCTCCGGCGTCTGCGGCAACTGGCAGACACCGGCGAAATGATCGGGGAACAACTCCACGACGCGGTGCACGAGATCGTTGCTGGCCCGCGCCCAATGCGAGGCAATCAGCTGATCGGGTACATGGTGGGCCATGCCCGATGCCTTGGGGGAGAACAGCATCAGATCTCCGCCGCGTTCGCGCAGGAACTTCAGCTGGTTGCGTTCGATGCTCTCGCGGACCTCGTCGTCCCTGATCGCGGCCGGGTTCGGCGGCGGCCCGAGCGGGTTGGCCAGCCAGGCCAGCTGATCGTCGCGGAACCGCTGGTGTTGCGGCGGTGTCGTGGTGTAGTGGCCGTGGCAGTCGATGATCACGCTTCCTCCGCGTCCAGGTAGACAAGGCCCTTCGCGGCAAGCCGCTCGCGCATTCCGGACACGTCCAGGCTCAGCTCCCCCGCCGCGTACCGCGCCCGCGACGCCGCTTCCTTCTCCTCCCGCGCCCGCGACGCGGCCAGCACCGTGTCCGCCGACAACCGGGGGATCACAACAACGCCGTCGTCATCGGCCACGATCACATCGCCCGGATTGACCAACTGACCGCCGCACACCACCGGCACGTTCACATCGCCGAGTGTCTCCTTGACCGTGCCGGTGGCGGACACGCAGGCCGACCAGACCGGGAAGTTCATCGCGGTCAGCTCGGCGACATCGCGACAGCCCGCGTCGATGACCAATCCGAGCACCCCGCGCGCGGCCAGCGCGGTGGCCAGCAGCTCACCGAAATAGCCCGCGTCCGAGAACGAGGTCGGCGCGACCACCAGCACATCGCCTGCCTGGCACTGTTCGACCGCAACGTGGATCATCCAGTTGTCGCAGGGCGGCACGCTCACCGTGACCGCGGTGCCGGCAACGTGCGCGCCGGGGTAGATCGGATTGATTTTGGGTGCCAGCAAACCGGTCCGGCCCTGCGCCTCGTGCACAGTGGCCACGCTCAGCTCGGCGAATTCCTTGGCTTGCGTCGCGCGCGGCGGGTTGCGCACCACGACCGGCATCAGACCGTCTCCTCTTGCGGGAACAGCGACACGTGCACGACGCCGTCGCCGACCTGGCCGCCGACCGCGCGGATCGCGGTGTCCACGTCGCCGAGGCCGTATCGGTGCGTGGTCAGCAGGTCGAGTGGGAAGCGGTCGGAAGCCAGCTGGGCCATGGCCAGTTCGCAGGCGCGGTAGCTGTGGCCACGCGCGCTCTTGACGGTGATCGCCTTCTCGGTCAGCTTCTTGATCGGGAAGTCCGGGAACGCGGCCATCTCACCCTGGACGACGAGGGTGCCGGCGCGGCGCTTGAGCGCGTCGATGCCGAGCAGCACCGGCGCCGTGCCGGCGCCAGCGGTGCAGTCCAGCACCACGTCGACGCCCTTGCCGCCGGTGATCTCGTTGATCCGCTCGCGCGGGTCCTCGGTCTGCACGTCGATGGTGTGATCGGCGCCGAGGGTCTTGGCCAGGTCGAGCCGGGCCGCGTCGCGGCTGGTGCCGGTGACGATGATCAGCGATGCGCCTGCCTGCTTGCAGGCGACCGCCTGGGAAAGCCCCTGTTGGCCGGGGCCCTGAATGAGAACGGTCGAGTCGTAGCCGACGCCGCCGTCGATCAGCGCCCACTCGATGCCGTTGGACATCGGCGTCGCCACACCGGCCAGTTCGGCCGACACGTTGTCCGGGACCTTGTGCAGCACCGAGTTCCACGGCAGGTACATGTACTGGGAGAAGCCGCCCCAGAGGTGATGCGGATTGTCCGATGTGGTGTATCCGTAGCGGCGAGCGTCGGGATTGGTTCGCCAGTCGGTGTTCTCGCAGTGCCGGTACTCCCCCGCGTGGCACCACTCGCACCTGAAGCAGCCGACGTAGTGTTCGACGAACACCCGGTCGCCCTCGCGGAAACCCTTGCGCTCGGTGAACTCGCGGCCGGCCTTGGCGATCACGCCGACGTTCTCGTGGCCCATGATGACCGGCGACGCGAAGGGCGGCTTGCCGTACATCTTCACGTCGGTGCCGCAAATGCCGGCGACCTCGACCCGCAGCAGCGCACCGTCGGCCGGGACGTCCGGCATCGGAAACTCGCGCAACTCGGTTGTCCCCGGCGCGGTTCGTACCGCGGCCAGTACTCGTTCGGCCATGAACGAATCCTTCCGATCGACGCCGACTAGAACGGCCTAATGGTCTGACAGTTTGCTACTCTAGCCACGTCGTCGAACGGAAGAAAGAGCGTCCCGATGGGCAAACTCGAACTGAGCGCCGTCTCACGTACCCAGGGCAACAACCGCGCGGTGAAGGACGGCAGGATCGCGCCGATGCTGGCGAACCTGAACTTCACCGAGGTCCCGGTACTGGTCAACGCGTTTCGCAGGATGGTCCGCGAGACCGAGTTCGACGTCTGCGAAATGGCGATCACCACATACCTGTGCGCCAAGGAACACGGCAAGCCGTTCACCGCGCTGCCGATCTTCCTGGTCCGCGGTTTCCACCACGGCGCGGTGCTCACCAACGCCATGTCCGACCCCAAGGACCTGGCAGGCCGCTCGGTCGGCGTGAACCGCGGGTACACGGTGACCACTGGTGTATGGGCGCGCGGCATCCTGCACACCGAATACGGCCTCGACCTGGACCAGGTCGACTGGGTCCTCTCCGGCGACGAACACGTAGCCGAGTACCAGCCGCCGGCCAACGTGCACGCGACCAAGGACAACCTGGCCGACCTGCTCGCCGCAGGCGACCTCGCGGCAACCATCGGCGTCTCAGCGCCCGAAGCGCACACCCTCATCCCCGACGCCGAAGCGGCCGGCTTCGCCGCCCTGCGCACACGCGGCCACTACCCGATCAACCACCTCGTCGTGGTCCGCGACGACCTCCTGCGCGAACACCCCGACCTGGCCCGCGATCTGTTCGACACGTTCGCCGAGTCCAAACGCCGCTACGTCGAGGAACTGCGCGCCGACGCGATCGCCGAGCCGACGGCGGCCGACCGCATGCACCGCGAAGTCCAGCGCATCACCGACGAAGACCCACTCCCCTACGGCATCGAGCCGAACCGCGCGGTACTGGAGGAGCTCCTCGCTCACGCGATCGATCAGCACATCCTGCGCGAGCGCCCGAAACTCGACGACCTGTTCGCCGACGGCACTCGCGACGTCACCGGCTGAGCGGAGATCCATGCGCATCGCCATCGCGGCCGACCACAACGGAATTGCCCTCAAGGCCCAAGTCGTCGCCCGCCTGACCGAACTCGGCCACCAGGTCGACGACCGAGGCGCGTTCGACGCCGAACAGATCGTCGACTATCCGGTGCTGTGCGCGGATCTGTGCGCCAGTGTGCTCGACGGGTCGGCCGAGCGCGGAATCGTGGTCGGCGGCAGCGGGTCGGGAGAACACATGGCCTGCAACAAGATCCGCGGCATCCGGGCGGGCCTTGGCATCGAACCGTTCACCGCACGAATCTCCCGCGCGCACAACGACGCCAACGTGCTGATCATCGGGGCCAAGGTGATCGAACCCGGCCCCGCTGTCGCGATTGTCGAGCAATGGCTGGTCACCGAGTTCAAGGGCGGCCGGCACCAACAGCGGCTCGACCAGATCGCCGCCTTGGAACGCGGTGAATCGATCCCTACCGGCAGCACCCGATAACGCAGGTGGCTGACCGCGTTCGACGGGATGACCTCAGTCTGTTCCAGCTTGATCTGCGCGTCGCCGATGTTGTCGAAGAGCCGAACGCCCGTGCCCCTCGGTGACGAAAGTGAACCGCTCGTCGTCGTGAGGCGATGGGTGATGACGAACGTCGGCACTGGGAACGGCGTACCGCCTCATTCCTCGACCCCGACGTCGTAGATCCGTCTGCCGATGGCCGTCGCGCCGATCGAGGCGACCATCTCCTCGGACAGCGCCGAATCGACCTCGCTGAACAGCCATTCGTGCAGGACCTGACCGCCAACGCCCATCGGATGTTCGGTGCTCACGTCGCGCTCGACCAGGAAGCCGTCCACGGAAATCGACACATCAGCGAAGCTGTTCCCATACCGCCAACTATGGCACCCAGCGCAGGGTCAGGTCGGGCAGCTTCTCCATGTTGCCGGCCCCATCGCTGGTGTCGAGGACGGTGAAGCCGTTGTATGCGTAGAACGCGCGGGCTTCGGTGTTCTGCTCGAAGACGTACAGGGACACCCCATCGGGGCTGTGCCGCTTCACCTCGTCGAGAAGTACCGTGCCAATGCCCTGGCGGCGGACGTCCGGCCGCAGATAGAGGTGTTCGAGCAGGTCACCGGCAAGGGCGGCGAAGCCCAGGATTTCCGAGTCGCGCACCGCGACCCACACGCGGCATTGCTTGAGTACGACTTCCTCGACCCACCGGGTCACCTGCTCGTGGCTGCGCTTCTGCAGGGGCAGGTATGGCATGGTCGCCGCGCGAGAAGTCATCTGGATGCGCGCGATCGCCCCTGCGTCCGCCAGATCAGCAAGTCGAATAGTCACGCCAGGAACCTACAATCCCGATCGTGACCGAAGCCGACTACCTCGACTCGACTCGCGCGGTCTACGACACCGTGGCCGCCGACTACCAGCGCGTCCTGCGCGACGAACTGGATGGCAAACCGCTGGACCGGGCCATGCTCGCCGCGTTCGCCAAACTCGCGCGGCCGGCGGTCGCCGACCTCGGCTGGATCACGGCCCATCTGCATGCGCTCGGTGTCGACATCTTCGGCATCGACCTGTCTCCCGAGATGATCTCAGTCGCCCGGCAAACCCATCCGCAGCTGCGGTTCGAGGTCGGCTCGATGACCGCTCTCGATCTGAACGACGAGAGCCTCGGTGCGGCGGTCGCCTGGTATTCGACGGTGCACACCCCGCCCGAGTTGCTGCCGACGATCTTCGCGGAATGCCATCGGGTGCTGGCTCCGGGCGCGCACTTCCTGCTGGCGTTCAAGGTCGGCGACGAGCACCTGCATCGCGACCAGGCCTACGGCCACGCGGTCTCGCTCGAGGTCTATTGGGTCGACCCTGACCACGTGGCCGACCTGTTGGCCGAGGCCGGTTTCGTCGTCGACGCGCGACTGATCCGCGAACCGGACCAGAGCGAACGGCCCAGGCAGGGTCGGCAAGCCTTCTTCATGGCGCACAAGTAGCCAGGAACTCCAGCACCCGATCAGGCGCGGTCTGCTCGGTCTGTTGAGCCACTGGCACGTCCCAGTATTCCGATCGTCGCAGGCATTCCTGGAGGTAACGCGCTGCCGAGGTGGCGTGCGACGAGTCCTGGCCGGGCACGACGAGTGCCGGAATATCAAGGCGCATCAGGTCTTCCGGCTCGGCGCCGGGCGCGGTGTCCCGGTCGAACTGGGTGCGCGCGATCCCCCGGACCAGCAGCAGGTAGTCGTCGCGGTCGTGCCTGGCGTAGGCGCGCGCGAAATCCGGATCGGTGCGCAGCACCGTCACCCACGGCCCGACACGGGGGTCCTTGGTGAAGCCCAACTGGTGCGACCTGACCAAATCGACGACCCGGTCCAAACCGTGCTCGGCAACATAGGCGGCGTGCGTCGCGAACCGATCGTGCTGGGTCATCCGGTACTTCGGCCCACCGGCGGGCGAGAACAGCACCATGCCGCGCACCCGGCTCGGATGCGCGACCGCGAGCGCGACCACGCTGGAACAGCCGACGCAGCCGCCCATCGCATAGGCCCGTTCGATGTCGAGATGGTCGAGCAGCCCGACACCCTGCCGCACATAGTCGGCCCAGCCGATCCGCTCGACCCGACCGCCCGAGCGGCCGGATTCGCGCCGGTCGAAGCTGATGCAGGTGTAGTTGCCGAGCAGGTAGGCCATGATCTTGGTGCGCTGGTAGATGCCGAGCTCGTGCCAGTTCTCCAGCCGCGAGTCGAAGCCGCCGGGCGAATACATCAACAGCGGCGGGCCGGAACCTTCGACCTCGTAATGCGTGCTGATCCCGTCGATCATGGCCGTGGCCATGGCACCCCGCCTTTGATCTGCCGCCCGGCCCGCACATCCTCGGCATAGGCGCCCAGCGCGTCGAACGTGGTGCGGGCGACGTTGGCGTAGGTGTCCGGCGGACTGTCCACTCCGGACGCGGCATAGCCGATCGCGGCGTTCGCCATGCGTACCCGGCCGTCCAGCCACGGTCCACCGCCGAACCCGCCGAGCACCGGAATCGACACCGCCTTGGCCACCTCGGTCCCGGCGACCGGCCCGGAATTCGTGAAGTCCAACAACGACGCGCCGGCCTCCTGGAGCAGCTCGGCTTCTTCAACTAACTGGTTGGTTAGGTCGTCGGGCACCTGGCTCCCCGCCAAGGCCTGATAGTCGATGCCATGTCGCAACGCACGTTGCGGAGTGATGCCGAACTGCGCGAAGACCGGAATCCCGGCCCGCTCGATCGCGGTCACGGCCTCGGGGTAGTCGGCCGCGCCGTCCAGTTTGACCAGGTCGGCGCCGGCTTCCTTGACCAGTCGAATGGCCGCCCGCACCGCGCTGTCGACGCCCTCCTGCAACGGCCCGAAGGGAAAGTCGATGCTGACCAGCGCCCGCCGCACCCCGCGCCGGACCGCCTTGCCGACCACGATCATCTCGTCCATGGTCACCTCGAACGGGGTCGCGTGCCCCCAGAGGTTGACCCCGACCGAATCGCCGACCACGACCAGGTCGACCCCGATCCGGTCGACGATCGAGGCCACCTGGTAATCCCAGGCGACCACGCCGACGATCTTGCGCCCGGCCTGCTTCATCTCGGCGAGCGCGGGAACCGTGACGTTGTCCATGAAAGCTCCCTAAGCGCCCAGCGCGGTCAGCAGACCGGACGCGTCGCGCCGGTCCTTGGACACCAGCAGCACCCGCGAGTGCGGTCGCAACGCGGTGACGGCGGCCGCCACCGAGCCCTCCGAGCCGAGCACGAGACCGGCGGTCATGATGCCGCGCAACACACACACGTCACCGATGGCCGCCGCTGCCGCCGCGCCGTCACCGTTGGTGGCGATCATCAGCACGAAGTCCGCGTCCGCCAGTTCGTCGTTCAGGCTCTCCACCGACTGGTAGAGGAATCGCGCGCCAAGCCACGGCTGGTCGGCCAGCGGCCGGACGATCTCGCTCGCGCCTGCGTCCAGCGCGACGACCCTGGTCGAGCGTTCCACGCGCAGGCCCGGTTTGGCGTCGATCCGGAACCGGGCCTCGGCCGCGGTTGTCGCGGCGGCACAGCTGTTGAGCAGCGTTGGTCGCATGGTCAGACCGTTGCCTGCCGAACGCCGGGCCGGGCGGTCAACGCGTCCTGCGCGGCGTCGAGGAACGCCTGGTCCTTGGGCAGCACGATCGCCGCGGAGCGGACTCGATGGTGCGCCGGATCGACACCGGGCGGAGTGATGCCCTGCTCACGCAGGTCGAGCGCGGCCTGGATGAGCTTGCGCCGGGCCTTGATGATGCCGCTGTCGGCCGAGACCAACCGTTCCTTGCTGCGATCGACGATCGGTCCCATGCTCTCCTGCAATGAGGCGTCCTGCATGGCGATGCCTTTGATGCCGGAGAAGGTGTCGCCGCGCTTCTGCGCCTCCCGATCCATCAGGTAGTCGTTGTCCTTGTTGGCCAGCGGCCGGTAAGTACCGGGTACGAACTCGTTGTGCACGCCGTGACCGTCCTTCATGGCCTGCACCTCGGCCTCGGTCAACGCGCGCACCGGCTGGTAGTCGAAGGTGAACACCCAGCAGTTCTCGTCGTCGATCGGCACCCAGAAGTGGCCGTGCACCGGGTGGTCGCCGCGCGGCGGGACCATGGTGAACGCGGGCATCACCCACGGCGTGATCCGCCAGTAGTAGTGGCCCTCCTCGGCGTTGCGCCGCACGCCGACGTAGAGACCGCCGTCGGAGTCGACCACCTCGAAGAACGGCTTCATGTCGTTGAGGTTGTACTGGTTGCCCTTGGACCCCTTGAAAAGCGGATCGTTCTTCAGGCCCGCCGAGTGCAGCCAGGACACGTGGCTGGAGTCGATACCGCCCTCAAGCGCCTGCAACCAGTTGCACTCCTGCCAGCGCTTGGACGTGTAGGTCTGCTCGCTGGGCACGTGCACGAACTCGAACTCGGGCAGCGGGGGCTGGGTGGCCGGATCGCCCATATAGGTCCAGAGGATGTCGCCGATCTTCACCAGCGGGTACGCGGTCAGCTTGACGTTGGCACAGAAGTTGCTGTTGTCCGGTTCGGACGGTACCTCGACGCACTGGCCGGTCACGTCGTACTTCCAGCCGTGGTAAGCACATCGCAGGCCCGACTCCTCGTTGCGGCCGAACCACAGCGACACCCCGCGATGGGCGCAGAACTCGTCCATCACGCCGACCCGGCCGGCGGTGTCGCGGAAAGCGAGAAGCCGCTCGCCGAGCACTTTGACGCGCACCGGCGGGCCATCCGGCTCGGCGATTTCCGACGACAGCAGCGCCGGAATCCAATAGCGCCGCATCAGGCTGCCCATCGGTGTGCCGGGGCCGGTGAGGGTGAGGAAATCGTT
>DASYBO010000532.1:0-8424 GCA_036500685.1 Pseudonocardiaceae bacterium
CTTTGGCCGCGTGCAGGGTGAGCAGCGAGATCCGGTTGGCGCGCGGATCCCAGGTGTCGACCTCGGCGCCGAGAGACAGTTCCGCGCGGAACGCGGCCAGGTCCATGCCGGGCGTGCTTGCCAAGGGGAGCAACAGTTCCAGGGCCTCGGCGACGGTGGCCGGGTCGAGTTCATCGTCGACGAGCCCGGCTGCTCCGCGGAGCAGGAGCGGGAGGGCGACGCGGTCGGCGGACTCGGGTAGTTCGGCGACGATCGCGCGGACGCCGACGTGTTTGGCCAGGCGGTTGTGTGAACGTTTCTGGAACGGCAGCCCGGCGCGGGACAGCGCCGCCATGATCGGGCGGGCCTGCGCGTCGGTGCGATAGAGCACGGCGATGTCGTCGAAGGACAGGCCACCGGCGAAACCGTGCGAGTCGACGAGGCCGGAGTCGCGGGAGTGGAAGGACGAGCCGCCGAGCAGCTCTTCGATGGCGCGCACCGTGAACGTGGCCTCGGCCTCCTCGTCGGCCGCGGTGTGGATGGCGATCCGCTCGGCCGCGGGGGCGTCGCGCATGGCATGCAGGGCGCGGTCGGGGACGAGGGTCGCCGGTGCGATGGCGGCGACGGCACTGGCCACGATCACGGCGCTGGAGCGGTAGTTTCGGGTCAGCGCAACGGCTTTCGCCGCTGGGAAGTCTTCCTGGAAGCGCAGGAAGAAGCCGACGTCGGCGCCGCGGAAGGCGTAGATGGCCTGGTCAGGGTCGCCGATCGCGCACAGGTTCCCGTCGGCGGGGGTGAGCAGGCGCAGCAGGCGGTACTGGAGTTCGTCGACGTCCTGGTATTCGTCGACGCAGATGTGCCGGAATCGGTCCCGGTACTGCTCGACCAGTTCGGGGTGGTCGGTGAGGAGGGCGACGGGGAGGGCGATCAAGTCGTCGAAGTCGACGAAACCGTTGCTGTGCAAGGTTTTCTCGTAGCGCTCGACCAGTTCTGACATCGTGGCGGCGCGGCGGTGGGCGGAGACCTCTTCGAGGGCTTTGCGTGCTTCGCGGAGAGTGGCGGTGCCGAGCAGGTCGCGGATGATCGCTAGTTGACTGCCCTCGTCGGCGACCCGGAAGTCCTCTGGCAGGCCGGCGAGTTCGTGCTGTTCGCGGAGCAGGTCCAGGCCGAGGCTGTGGAAGGTGGCCACGGTGATGCGGCGCGACTGCTGGGGCACCAAGGTTTCCAGCCGCTCGCGCAGTTCCTCGCAGGCGCGGCGGGTGAACGTGATGGCCAGACAATGTTGCGGGGCAACGTCGTGCGCGGTGATCAGGTGCCCGATGCGGTGGGTGAGCGTGCGCGTCTTGCCGGTGCCGGGACCTGCGACGATCAGCAGTGGGCCTGCGACGACCTCGGCTGCCGCTCGCTGGTCCGGGTCGAGGCCGTCGAGCAGCCCGCCCAGCGGTGCGGGCTCGACAGCGTGGATCGCGGGTTCTTCCAGCGAGGGCGCGATTTTCTTCGGCTTGGCGGCTTTGCGACGCGCGGGCAGGTCGAGGCCGAACAGACCGGGCGCGGCCATGTCGCCCGCGCTGAGTTCGCCCGGTTCGAAGATCGAGATCGTGCCGTATTCGCCGTCGTAGCCCGCTTCCCGGTGTACCCGCCCCGCGCGGAGCCGTTCGATCGCCTCGGTCAGGAGCGGGTTGCGGGCGGCTCGGATCTCCTCGATCGGCAGTTCGAGCAGGATGCCCAGTTCCGGGCCGAGCGTGTTGACGAGGTCGTCCACGGCCTGGGTGACCTTCTTGCTCTTCGGCCCGACGCCGAGGATCTCGCCCATGATCTCGGGCAGCGCGAGGATGTGCTGGAAGGTGCCGGCGGTCGCGGGTTTCTCACCGGCCGGTCGGTCGGCGAGCTCGTCGACGCGGTAGAGAACGCCGAGGGTCAACGGTTTGCCGCACTCGGGGCAGGTGCCGCCGAGTGCCTTGGTGTCGCCGGGTTCCAGGTGTACGCCGCACTTGCGGTGTCCGTCGTGGTGGTACTTGCCCTCCTCGGGGAACATGTCGAGGGTGCCGACGTAGCCTTCGCCGGTTTCCAGGGCGCGGCGCAGGTTCGCGTAGCCGAGTTCGGTGTCCAGGACGGTGGCGTTGCGGCCGAGCATGGGCGGCGAGTGCGCGTCGGAGTTGGCGACGAGGTGGAACCGGTCGAGCTTGGACACCCGCCAGTTCATCGCGGGATCGGAGGACAGCCCGGTTTCGACGGCGAAGATGGTGTCGGCCAGGTCGAGGTAGCAGTCCTCGACCGCGTCGAAACCGGACTTGGAGCCGAGCACGGCGAACCACGGCGTCCAGGCGTGCGCGGGGATCAGGTAGCCGCCCTCGCCCGATTCGAGGGTGATTTCCAGCAGGTCGCGGGAGTCGAGCCCGAGGATGGGGCGGCCGTCCGAACCGAGGTTGCCGATCTTGCTCAGTCGCCGGGTGAACTCCTCGCCCGCCGCGATGTCGGGCAGGTAGCAGAGGTGGTGCACCTTGCGGGTTTTGTCGCCGCGCTTGTAGATCGTCGATATCTCGACTTCGAGCAGGAACCGCACCGGCGTGTGGCAACTGGCCGGGAGGGTACGCAGCACCTCGCGGTCGAGGTCGTCGCGGAGCTGGAAAAGGCCGTCCTCGGCCGGCACGAGTTTGGTGCGGATCTCCTCGGCCCAGGCCGGATGGGTCAGGTCACCGGTGCCGATCACGGTGATTCCCTTGCGCCGCGCCCACCAGGCCAGATGTTCCAGGTCGCAGTCGTGGCTGCAGGCCCTGCTGTATTTCGAGTGTATGTGCAGATCGACGTAGTGGCGCACGGCCGATGATCGTGCCACGTCGGTCCGACGGAGTTCTCAGTCGGCCGGCAGTTCGAAGATGAGTTCGCGGCCGTCCTCGTCGTCCCACTGCTCGCCGACGTAGACGAAGCCGATGCCGGCAATGGTGGCCAGCGAGGCGATGTTGTCCGGGCTGATCGTCACCCGGACCACCCTGACCTCGGGTTCGGCGACCGCGCGCTCGATCAGGGCACGCAGGATGGCGCGCGCGTAGCCCTGCCTTCGATGTTCGGGCAGCACGGTGTAGCCGATCTCGACCATGCCGTTGTCGTCCGGCGGCCCGTGATAGCCGGCGTAGCCGACCACGATGTCGTCGGGCTCCGCGACCACGGCCCTGGCGACCCATTCGCCGCTGGCCGGCTCGGCGACGACCTGGTCGTGGCGCAGCCGCCACAGCCACAGGGCGTCCTCGCTGACGAAGTATTCCGGCAGTTCGATCCGGGCCTCCGCGCAGGCGGCGGCGAGATCTTTGGCCACCAACGCGGCCAAGGCCGAGGCGGACAGGGTGACGAAGCGCAGGGCGTGGGTCATCCGCGCATGGTCGTCATGCGGCCTCGCCTCTGTCCACCGGGTTTCCCAAAACTTGCCGATCACGCAAACTTGCGTGTCACGCAAACTTGCGTACGGTGAAAGCATGACCGGCACCGAGGACCAGCTGGGGTTGCGAGAGCGCAAGAAGCTCGCCACCCGCGCCGCGTTGAGCTGGGCCGCACTGACCCTGGCCACCGAGCGTGGAGTGGAGAACGTGCTGGTCGAGGACATCGCCGCGATGGCGAACGTGTCACAACGCACGTTCAACAACTACTTCTCCTCCAAGGAGGAGGCCATCTGCGCGATCAGCACCGACCGGATCGCCGCCATCGTGGCCGCGTTCCGTACCCGCCCCGCCGACGAGCCGCTGTGGGACGCGCTGACCGCCGCGATGCTCACCCCGTACGACGTGCCGAGCGACCCGCCGCGCGAATTCGTCGCGCGCAGCCAGCTGATGCTGCGCCATCCGGCGTTGCAGGCCGAGAGCATGCGCGCCCAACTCGCCGTGCGGGCCGCGCTGACCGACGAGGTCGCCGCGCGCATCGGCGTCGATCCAGAACAGGACATCTACCCGGAACTGGTGGTCGGCGTGGCAAGTGCGGCGCTGCACACCGCACTGCGGCACTGGGCCGCCAGCCCGACGAGCAGGCCGTTCCTGCCGACGTTGCGCGCGGCACTTGACCAGATCAAGCCAACGAGGAGCAGGAGATGAACACCGATGTGGTGATCGCGGGCGGCGGTCCGAACGGACTGATGCTGGCCTGCGAACTGAGCCTGGCCGGAGTCCGGCCGCTGATCCTGGAGGCCAGGCCCGAGCGCGGCATTGTGCAGCGCGCCAACGGACTGGTCGGGCGGGTCGTGCAGGTGATGGACTATCGCGGTCTGTACCAGCGGTTCACCGGATCCGACGCGGCGCCGCGCCCGACGCCTGCGTTCATGTTCGGTTCGCTGCAACTGGATCTGTACCGATTGCCGGCCAATCCGATGTACACGGTGGCCCTTCCGCAGCAACGACTTGAGGAGCATCTCGCCGAGCGCGCGGCCGAACTCGGCGCGGACATCGCCTACGGCCACCGCGTCACCGAGTTCAGCCAGGACGCGGACGGGGTGAGCGTTCAGGTCGACGGACCGGACGGACCCTACGAGGTACGCACGCGGTACCTGGTCGGCTGCGACGGCGGGAAGAGCACGGTGCGCAAGCTCGCCGGCATCGATTTTCCTGGCTATACCAACGATCGCTACTGCTCGCGCGCCGGTTGGGTGGCGCTGCCGGACACCGACGCGATCGACGTGCCCGGGTACGGGCGGATCAAACCGACCACGTTCACCCGCACCGAGCAGGGCATCTTCGCCTATCTCAAGGTGGCGCCAGGGATCTTCATGCTGAACGCGTCCGAGTTCGACGTCGACCCGGTAGCGGACGACGTGCCGATGACCTTCGATGAACTGCGCGCGGCGATGGCGCGCGTGCTGGGCACGGATCTGCCGATCAGCCCACCGGATCAGCCGGAAGCGTTGCTGCGCAGGGTGAGCGGGGTGAACACGCGGCTAGCCGAGAAGTACCGGGACGGTCGGATGTTCCTGCTCGGCGACGCGGCGCACGTGCATTCCGCGGCCGGTGGCCCCGGCCTGAATCTGGGTTTGCAGGACGCGGTGAACCTCGGCTGGAAACTCGCCGCGCGGGTGAAGGGCTGGGTCGGCGAGGAACTGCTGGACAGCTACGAGAGCGAGCGGTATCCGGTCGGCAGGCGGGTGATGATGAGCACGATGGCCCAGTCCGCGCTGAACCAGCCAGGGCCTGAGGTGACCGCGCTGCGCTCGTTGTTCGAGGAGTTGTTGGCCGACGAGGACACCATCGCGCACATCGCGAACCTGATGTCCGGCGCGGACGTGCGCTACGAGACCGGCCAGCGCACCGAGCATCCGCTGCTCGGCCGGTTGATGCCGGACCTGCACCTGATCACCGACGAGCGGCGTACCCGGATCGGTGAGCTGATGCGGCCTGCGCAAGCCATCCTGCTCGACTTCGAGGATTCCGACGAGCTGACCCGCGCGACCTCGGCCTGGGCCGACCGGGTGCGGGTGGTGCGGGCGCGGTGCACGACCCGCGACGAGCACCCGGCCGCCGCCGTGCTGATCCGGCCGGACGGCTACGTCGCCTGGGTCGCGGACGCCGACGATCAGGTCCACAGTGGACTCGGGGCCGCCCTCGCGCGGTGGTTCGGCATGCCGGTGCCGGCCTGATCGTCCGGGATTTCGGCCGAGCCTTGACACGGCGTAGTTGATCGCAGCACGATGTGCCCCTCACGAGTCCCTTTCGTCCAGCGTTGGCCGGAGGCGTGGCATGAGCACGGCGTTCCAACAGATCCTGGATCCGGTGCACAGCGTGCTCGGTGCCACCCTGATCGCGCTCGTTCCGGTCGCGGTGCTGTTGCTGCTGCTGGCCGTGTTCCGGCTCAGCGCCTGGCAGGCGGTGATCATCGGCGCGATCGTGACCATCCTGCTCGGCACGCTGGTCTGGCGCGCGCCGGTCACCAAGGTGCTCACCGCGTACGGGCTCGGTTCGGCCAGCGGGTTCTGGTCGATCGACTGGATCGTGTTCTGGGGCGTGATCATCTACAACACGATGGTCGCGACCGGCGCGTTCGACGCGTTCAAACGCTGGCTGATCGAACACGCGACCGCCGACATCCGGGTGCAGACCCTGTTGATGGCTTGGGCGTTCGGCGCGCTGATGGAGGGCCTTGTCGGGTTCGGCTACCCGTGGGCGGTGGTGGCGCCGCTGCTGATCTCCTTCGGCATCGCCGATCTGGCCGCGATCCGGGTCGCCGCGCTGGCCAACAACGCGCCGGTGTCCTTCGGCGCGCTCGGCGCCCCGATCATCGGTCTGGCCACGGTCACCGGGTTGCCGCTGCTGGATCTGTCGGCGTCGATCGGCAAGATCGTCGCGATCCTCGCTCTCGCGCCGCCGTGGATCCTGCTCTACCTGGTCAGCGGCAAGCGCGGGGTCAAGCAGGGCTGGCCGCTCGCGGTGGTCGGCTCGCTGGCCTACATCGCGGGCCAGTTTCCGACCTCCCAGTACCTCGGCCCGTATCTGCCGGACGTGATCGGCTCGCTGGTCTGCTTCGCCGCGCTGCTCGGCCTGCTCAAGATCTGGAAGCCCCGCACGACCATGGGTTTCGGCGGGCGCGACCTGACCGACGAGGAGATCGAGGCGCACCGGCAGGCCACGGTCGGCGACAAGGGCGCGGCGACCGGTGTCTCGCCGCTGCGCGGCCTGGTGCCGTTCGGGATCCTGGTCGTGGTGGTGGTCGCCTGGACCGGGCCGTGGTCGAGCCTGCCCAAGTTCATCCCGTTCGCGCCGAAGGTCAGCGCAATGTCGTCGCTGGCACACGCGGCGGTGACCACGACCTGGAAGTTCGCGCCGTTCGTGGCCGGCACAGCGATCCTGGTGTGCTGGCTTTTGATCTTGGCGTATCTGCGGCCGAATCGAGCACAATTGCGCAAGGTCTTCGGGGACACGTTCCGGCAGATCTGGGGCGCGCTGCTGGTCGGCCCGCTGATCTTCGGCCTTGCCGAGGTCTACAACTACTCGGGCATGGCCAACTCGATGGCCAACGGCTTCGCCAAACTGGGTACCGCGTTCCTGGTGCTCTCCCCAGTGCTCGGCTGGATCGCGGTCGCCCTCTCCGGCAGCAACACCTCGTCCAACGCGGTGTTCGGCCAGTTCCAGTAAACGGTCGCGCGGCTGCTGCACGCCCCTGTGCTGCTGTTCCCGTCGCTGAACTCACTGGGCGCCGAGGTCGGCAAGCCGGTGGCGCCGCAGACCGCGAGCGTCGGCGTGTCCACGACGCGCTTCGTCCGCAACGAAGGCCAGGTCATCCGCTACAACATGGGCTGGACGCTGGTCATGCTGGCCTACCTGATCTGCATAGGCGTGCTGTTCTATTTCGTCTTCCCGGGAGCCGTCTCGATCTGAGCACACTTGGCATCAACTGATTGATCATGCACAATAGTGCTCGTAATGAGCACTATTGATCAGTCGTGTGCGAGAGGGTGTGCGGAGTGCTGATCCTCACCGTCACCCCGAACCTCGCCTTGGACATCACCTACGAGGTGACCCGACTGACACCGGGCGCAACCCACCGGGTGCGGCGGGTGCGCCAGCGGGCCGGCGGCAAGGGCGTGAACGTGGCACGAGTGCTGCGCGCGCTGGGCGCGACGCCGGTCATCGCGGGGTTGGCCGGTGGCCCGACCGGCACGGCCATCCGCGCGGAGCTCGCCGAGGCCGGGTTCGCCGACGCGCTCACCCCGATCGCGGGCGAGTCGCGCCGCACGGTCACCATCGTGTCCGAACTGGACAGTGAGCCGACCATGTGCGCCGAACCCGGTCCGGCGGTTTCCCGTGCCGAATGGGCGAACTTACGCGAACGGTTCACCGCGACGGCGGCGCGCGCGGACGTGGTCGTACTGTCCGGGAGCCTGCCGCGGGGCGTGCCGGAGGACGGCTACGCACAGCTGATCGAACTCGCCCGCGACCTCGGCGCGCGCACGATCCTGGACACCTCCGGCCCTGCCCTGCTCGCCGGCTTGGCGGCCGGGCCGGACGTCGTCAAACCGAACGCGGTCGAACTGCGTACCGCGACCGGTATCGAGGACGAGGTCGAGGCCGCGCGCGCATTGTCGCGCGCCGGCACGGCGGTCGTTGCGTCGTTCGGGCCGGGTGGATTGCTCGCCGTCACGGACGGCGGCAGCTGGCGCGCCCGGCCGCCGAGGCGGTTGAGCGGCAACCCGACCGGCGCGGGCGACGCCTGCGTCGCGGCCATCGCGATCGGCCTCGCGCACCGCGCCAGCTGGCCGAACACACTGGTCAAAGCCGTCGCCGCGTCGGCAGCCGCGGTGGTCTGCCCGGTCGCGGGCGACATCGACCCGAACATCTACGCGCACCTGCTCACCGATGTCGTGCTGGAGGACCTCGATGCCGCTCACCCCCACCGCTGAACTGGTCGGTGCGGCCGCGCGAGCGCGGACCGGCATCGGCGCGTTCAACGTGATCCTGCTCGAACACGCCGAGGCGC
>DASYBO010000533.1:0-10083 GCA_036500685.1 Pseudonocardiaceae bacterium
GAACACCTGCGCGGCGTGCTCAAGCCGCCGGTCGACCTGCCCGACCAGGTAGTGCTGCAGTTCGGCGGACGCCGCCCACCAGGTGCCGAACAAGCCCGCCGCGAGCAGTACTACCAGCGCGACCACCAGGTGCACCCGCAACGGCAACCGGCCCAACGCGGTGCGCAGCGCCCGCCACGGGGCCCGCAACACCGCACCCCGGCCGCGTCCGGCGCCCGGTGGCACCGGCACCCCGATCGGGTGCGCTGGAAGGGAACTGGTCAGCTTCTCCTGCCGCCGCTGCGTCTGGGTCATGGGGTCATCGCGCTAGTTCGGGGCGACGCGGAGTACGTAGCCGACGCCGCGCACGGTGTGGATCAGCCGCGGCGCCACCACGTCGACCTTGCGGCGCAGATAGGAGATGTAGGACTCGACGACGCCAGCCTCGCCGTTGAAGTCGTAGCGCCACACCTGGTCCAGGATCTGCGCCTTGGACACCACCCGGCCGGCATTGCGCATCAGGTAGTGCAGCAGCTTGAACTCGGTGGGGGACAACGGGATCAGCCTGTCCGCGCGACGCACCTCGTGACTGTCCACATGCAATTCGAGGTCGGCGTAGCGCAGCGGCGCCTCGGCCGGTTCGGCGACGCCCTTGGTCCGCCGCAGCACCGCGTTCACCCTGGCGATGACCTCTTCCAGGCTGAACGGCTTGGTCACGTAGTCGTCGCCGCCGATGGTCAACCCGACGATCTTGTCCTCGGCCGCGTCCCGCGCGGTCAGGAACAGCACCGGCACGGTCTGCCCACCGGAGCGCAGCCAGCGCAGCACGTCGAACCCGTTGCGGTCGGGCAGCATCACGTCGAGCAGCATCAGGTCCGGACAGTTGCGTTCGACCGCGCGCAGCGCCTCGCTGCCGGTCGCCGCGGTCGCCACGTCGAAACCTGCGAAACGCAGACTGGTGGCGAGCAGCTCACGAATGCTCGGATCGTCCTCGACGACAAGCAGCTGCGTGCGATCCGCCATCTGCCGCTCCTTCCCAGCCCAGGGCACCACAGGACCCGGACGATCCCCATTGTGTGGGAATGAGCTGTCAACTAGCTGAGAGGTTGCTGCAAGTTACCCTAAAGGTACCCGAGACAAGGGCCTGACCTGCTGCTTCAGCCGACCTTCTCGTCGTCGACCGGTTCGTCGACCAGCGGATAGTCCTTGGTCGCCGGCAGTGTTGTGCGCCTGCGCCGGGTCCGTACCGCCAGCACGATCTCGCGCAGCGCGTCCAGCACCAGCAGCGCCGCGACCGTGCACAGGCCGATCGCGCCGGACATCCAGTCGCCGTAGAACACGATGGAGATCAGCGGCGGCGTGCCGTTGCCGGTCGGCGTGACGATCTGCACGATCCCGCGATGCCAGCACCAGATGCCGACGAGGACCGCGACCGCGGCCAGCACCACCTCGCCGAGCGCGAGCCAGGCCCGCCACGGCTGGTTCAGTGCGGGCGCGGCGTCGGCGTGCCTTGGCTCGGTTGCGGTGTCACTCACGATTCGTCAGCCTCCCACGGCCCGACCAACGGGCGTAGCGCGGCCCGCAGCGCGTCCGGGTCGCGTGCCCAGGCCAGTACCACCGAACCGTCGCGCAGCCGCAGTGGTACCTCGGTGAAGCGCTTCGGCACGGTCCAACCGCCGCCGAGCACGCGCGCGCCCAGCGGCGGACCCACGTCCTCGACCTCGGCGATCCGGTCCACCGGCAGCTCCTCGCGGCCCTGCTGAAGGGTTTCCTCGGTGAGCCGGACCGAACACACCCGGCGCCGGGCCTGCGCCCACACCGCGGCCGCGCCCGCGAGCGCGATGCCGACGATGATCCACTCGATCAGGTGAACCGGCCCGGTGGTTGCCTCCACCAGCCCGCCGGCCAGCGCGAAGATCGGCCCCCACAGCACCGGCCACCAGGACGAACCCACCTCGGCATAGCGATCGGTCATCGCAGTCGCTTGTGCGCGGCGAAGTACGCCGACGCCGACGGGAAGAACACCAGGATCACCGCGATCGCGCTGATCAGCAGCCCGAACCCGCTGGAGAGCAGGGTGCCGGTGTACGCATCGTAGGCGACACCGATGACCAGCAGCACCGTCAACGTCATCCGCGCCCAACTCCGACCGGCTCGGACCTTGTAGGCGAAGAACACGTAGAGCGCCGCGAACAGCACCAGCGTCACGATCGACACGGTGATCAGCGTGTCCGCGTACTGCGCGTACTGGCTCGGCGCGATCCCCTGCGGCTTGGCGGTGGTCAGGGCGTTGATGATCTGGCTTTTCTCGCTCGGGGTGAGCACCGCGGAAACGAGACTCACCACGGCGCTGGCGACCCAGATCCAGAACGCCACCTGCACGGGAACCGGCGGACGCACCCGCTCTGGCTGCTCCGGCTCCGGTTTTCGCTGCTCACTCACGATCCGTGACGGTAGGCCGCCGCCGATCGCCCTGTCCACCAGGGTCAGGTGCCCCGCAGGAACCGGCTCGTCTCCGCGCTGTACATCACCGGGATCGCGGCCAACACCGCGACGACACTGATCGCCGCGAACACCAGATCCGCCCGCCCGCCCGGCCCGACGGCCAGATACAGCGCGGCCTGCAACCCCGTCAGGCACAACCGGTCGAGCACGGTCAGCACGCCGAGCGCCGTCAACGTCGCCCGCGACCAGTGCGCCCCGTCCCGGAACGCGAACACCACCGCCGCGGTCACCACGAACAACACCAGATCGAACAGGGCACTGGCCATGCTCGGCCCTGCGAAGGCCGGCGGCAGCACGGTGCCCTGCGAATCGCCAGGATCGACCACCATGATCGCCTGGCGCATGATCCGCCGGGCCAGAAACAACCCGATGCTCTCGCCGATCACCCCGGTCGCGATCGCCACCATCCACAACCGGCTGGCCACCCCCACCGCGCGGGGACGGCTCACCGCCGCGCCGACCGACCGTCGGTACGCATGCAGAGGTTGAGGTTTTTCCGCCATGGCCAGACAAAAGTAGCCAGAAAAACCCGGCCTTCGCAGGTGAATTCTCCGGTCCGAGACCGAAAGCTCTACAGGTCGGCGAGCCAGCCCGCGGCCTCGACCGCCCAGTAGGTCAACACGATGTCCGCGCCGGCCCTGCGGATCGCGGTCAACGTCTCCAACACGGAGCGCTGCCGGTCCAGCCAACCACGCGCCGCGGCCGCCTCGACCATCGCGTACTCGCCGGAGACCTGGTACGCGGCAACCGGAACCGAGCTCATCTCCGCGACCGCGCGCAGCACGTCAAGGTAGGCCAGCGCGGGCTTGACCATGACCGCGTCGGCACCCTCGTCGAGGTCCAGTTCGACCTCGCGCAGCGCCTCGGCCAGGTTGGCAGGGTCCTGCTGGTAGGTCTTGCGGTCGCCCTGCAACGCGGACTCGACCGCGTCGCGGAACGGGCCGTAGAAGGCGCTCGCGTACTTCGCCGAGTAGGCCAGGATCCCCGCGTCGGTGTGGCCAGCGTCGTCGAGCGCGGCCCGGATGACGCCGATCTGGCCGTCCATCATGCCGCTGGGCCCGAGCCAGTGCGCGCCCGCCTCGACCTGCGCGATCGCCATGTCCGCATACACCGCAAGGGTTTTGTCGTTGTCGACGCGACCATCCGGGGCGAGCACTCCGCAGTGGCCGTGATCGGTGAACTCGTCGATGCAGGTGTCGGCCATCAGCACGGTGTCGTCGCCGAGTTCCGCGCGCAGATCGCGCAGCGCCACGTTGAGCACACCGTTCGGATCCACCGCACCGGAGCCGACCGCGTCACGCGTGGCCGGCACCCCGTAGATCATCAGCCCACCGACACCGGCCTGAACAGCCGCGACCGCGGCCTTGCGCAGCGAGTCGCGGGTGTGCTGGAGCACGCCGGGCATGGACTCGATCGGAACCGGCTCGGTCAGCCCTTCCTTGATGAACATCGGCAGCACCAGCTGGCGCGGCCGGATCGTGGTTTCACTGACCAGCCGCCGAACCGCCGCCGTGGTGCGCGACCGGCGCGGCCGATGAGTCGGAAACACGAACTCCTCCTTCAACAAGGACCTTCACCAAAGACCGGATCTCGCATAGCCAACACCCAAACAGAAACCCGAAAACCCCTCATCCACTCACCTCGAGGGTAGCCCCTTCCAGCACGGTGAGAGGGCGCGGGTGAACTGGCCTTCGGTCAGCGTTGTACGACGCGCGGAGAAGGTCTCGAAGGTCGTCGACGCTCATGCCGATGTCCGCGAGGATGCCGCGCGGCGTGCCTTTTTGCCACGTCGCGGCCGGGGTGGACCGGCACGACCCGCATGGCGGGGCCGGCGATATCAGGGCGACGTCCAGCGTGAGGGTCAACTCCTGCGGAACCCCGAACTCAGCGATCAGCCCGCTCAGCGCCTCACGTGACGGCGTCGTCGGGGTAGCACCCTCGCCGCACACCGACGTGTTCAAGGTCCAATTTCAGAGCAAAAGGGGTGACACAGCATCGACGAAGCCGGGCACCGTCTTGTGGAACTGTTGCAGGAAGGCCGGCATCGCAGTGTGCGGGTGTCGCCGGTCGGCGACCAGTTCTCGCAGACACCGCAGGGTCTCCCCGTAGTACAGGTCGAGCTGGTCAAGGAGGAAATCGTCAGGGTGAACTACGCCGATGTCGTACGGAACGCACGCGGACTTGGGAAAGTCATGCAGATTGGCCGTCACCACGATCTCGGCGTCAGCCCGTACGGCCGCGGCGAGGACGTGCCGGTCCTTGGAATCGTTTGTCATGGCGTCGATCAGTGGTTCGTATCCCGTGATCATCGCGTCCGGGAATTCCCGGCGCATGACGCCGACTCGGTGTGTCGCCTTCTCCGGAGTCAGACCCACCTTGGGGAGGTTACGTTCGACCTCCTGCAGCACCTGTTCCGACCACAACGGGCGGTAGGTCTCAGCCTCGGCCAGACGCAACAAGAGATCGGTGAGGTGGATCGGAACAAGGACGTTGGCGTCCAGCAGCACCGGGAACGGCACCCAGCCAGTGTGGCAGCACCCCGTCAGCGGGTATCTACGAAGCCGGTACCAGCCTCGTACAGGCCTTCAGCGTCAGCCTCCTGGGTGAGTTCACGCAACGCTGATCGACGGCTTCGGCGAGCACGCTGCCGGTAAGCCTCGACCTCAGCCAGTCGAACCCGGCGATGCCGGCGCTGGCCGGATTGCTCGAACGGGATCTCACCGCTCTCCAGCAACTTGACCAGGGTGGGTCGGGAGATGCCGAGCAGATCGGCGGCCTCCTGGGTGGAGAGCAGGGCAGTGTGCGGAGCGATGCTGATCCCCTGGCCAGCGAGCAAGGTCCGCACGGCGGCGCGGATGGCGGTGTACAGCTCGTCCGGCAATTCGATCGTCTCGCCATCGGGCCCCACCAGCCGCGCGTGCCTCGTCGACTGCACGCTCGCCGTGAGGAACGCGCCCAGCTCCCGCAACAGCTCCTGTTGCGGGGTGCCTGGCTCCGGCGGAAGCAGGGTGTGCTGCTCAAGGTCCGGCACTGCGGTAGTCATGTCCTCATCATAAACGAAAACTTCGAAAACGAAAACTTCGAAACTTGCCGTCGTTCGAGAGTTGGTCAGTTCACGCGACCTCACTACCGCGAGATCCAGTCAACCTGGACACGGCCCCCTCCCAGCCCGGGGGGAGCGCCCCGCGCCGAGCCTATCGGGGTTCGGAAACGGCCACAGGCGCGAAAGTTGCCGGTTGTGGACAACTATCGCGCCTGTGGATAACTCCCGATCAAGGCTCAGCGGCGGGCACGCTTGGTTTTGCGCGGGGGCGGCAGGGCGCCCTCGGCGCGGAGCCGGGCCGCGTGCGCGGCGAGCGCGTCGACAAGGCTCGGCACCGACGCCTCGTCCGGTTGCACGTCGACCCGAAGGCCGAACTCGTGCGCGGTCTCCGCGGTCTTCGGGCCGATGCACGCGACCAGCGTCCTGGTGTGCGGCTTGCCGGCGATGCCGACCAGGTTGCGCACGGTCGAGGATGACGTGAAGCACACCGCGTCGAACCCGCCGGACTTGATCATCTCGCGGGTGTCGGCGGGCGGCGGGGCCGCGCGCACGGTGCGGTAGGCGGTCACATCGTCGATCTCCCAGCCGCGATCGCGCAGGCCGGCGGCGAGGGTTTCGGTGGCGATGTCGGCCCGTGGCAGCAGCACGCGGTCCACCGGGTCCAGGATGTCGTCGTGCGGCGGGAAGTCCGCCAGCAGGCCTTCGCTGGACTGCTCGCCCGAGGGCACCAGTTCGGGGATGATGCCGAACGAGCGCACCTTGGCCGCGGTCGATTCACCGACGCAGGCGATCTTCACGCCAGAGAAGGCGCGCGCATCAAGGCCGAACTCGCGGAACTTCTCCCACACCGCGCGAACGGCGTTCGTCGAGGTGAACACCACCCACTGGTAGCGGCCGTCGACGAGGCCCTTGACCGAGCGCTCCATCTGCGCGGGGCTGCGCGGGGGCTCGACCGAGATGGTCGGCACCTCGACCGGGATGGCGCCGTGCGAGCGCAGCTTCACGCTCATCTCGATGGCCTGGTCCTTGGTCCTGGGGACCAGCACCTTCCAGCCGTAGAGCGCGCGCGATTCCCACCAGGACAGCTTCGACCGGTTGCCGGCGGCGGCGCCGACGGTGACGATCAGGTTCCCGGCCAGCTCACCCGCGTCGGCGGCGAGCGAGGCCAGGGTGGTGTCGACGGTGCGCTGGCCGTTGCCGGTGCCATCCGCCGTCACCGCGACCGTGGTGGCCGAGGCGAGACCGTTCTCGACAAGGCAGGACGCGGCCTCGGCGAGGTGACCGCCGGTGGCGTGCAGGACCAGGGTGCCGGGGGCGGCGGCAAGGCCGGCCCAGTTCACCTCGCCGCGCACGTCGACCTCGGTGTGCACGGCGCCGAGCGCGACACCCGCGTAGGCGGGCACCGCGGTGCCGCCGGGTACGCCTGGCACGACGTCGAAGGCGATGGTGGTCTTGGCGACGGCCTGGGCCTCGCGGACCACGGCGTCCAGGGTGAGCGGGTCACCGGACACCAGTCGAACAACGGACCGACCGGCCTTGGCCTCGTTCACCAGGTCTTTCGCCACGTCGGCCGGGTCACCGACGGCGGGGCGCAGCTCCACCTCCTCGCCGATGAGCGCGAGGACGGCGGAGGGGACATCTGGATCGGTCACCACGAGTTCGGCATGTGTGATCAACTCGTTGGCCCGAACGGTGAGCAACCCGGTGTCGCCAGGGCCGGAGCCCACAAATGCGATACGCCCGGGGGCCTTACGTGCGCGGGTCATCTGGGCACTCTCCATCAAACTATGCCTCCGGGCCGGACAGCACTGCGGCCCCGAGATCGAGCAGCTCGGCGGCCAAGTTGCGGCCGAGTTCGTCTGCGTTGGTCAGGTCAGATACGGCGGAAGCACGGAGGATCTCGTTGTGCGGGGTCGCGGCGACGCCACGAAGCGACAGTCGGAGAACGGTCCGTTCCCCACCTGCGCCGTCGGCCATCACATCCTCCACGACTTCGGCCAATGCTCCAACTGGCGCGCGACAGCCCGCTTCGAGCGCGGCCAGCATGGCCCGCTCCGCGGTCACCGCGTACCTCGTTGCCGCATCATCAAGGGTGGATCCGAGCAGGTGTTCGACGTCCATGTCGGACACCCGGCATTCCAGCGCGAGCGCGCCCTGGGCCGGCGCGGGCAGCATCTGGATCGGGTCGAGCACCTCGGTGATCTCCGAGGTCCGACCGAGTCGTGCCAAGCCGGCCTTGGCCAACACGACCCCGTCGAGTTCGCCGGAGGTCACCTTGCGAATCCGAGTGTCTACATTGCCGCGAATCGGCACGATTTCCAAACCGAGGCCCAACGCCTCCAGTTGCGCGGCCCGCCGGGCCGCGCCGGTGCCGACGCGCGCGCCGACCGGCAGCTCGCCGAGCGTGAGCCCGTCGCGGGCGACCAGCGCGTCCCGAGGGTCCTCCCGCTCGGGCACCGCGGCCAGCACGATGCGCGGGTCGGGGGCGGTGGGCAGGTCCTTGTACGAGTGCACCGCGATGTCGACCTCGCCCGCGACCAGCGCGTCGCGCAGGGCGGAGGTGAACACGCCGACACCGAGTTCGGCGACGGGCGCGCTGGAGCGGTCGCCGATCGTGGACACGGTGATGATCTCCACGCTGGCGCCCTCAGCCTCCAGCCGGTCGGCCATCAGCCGGGTCTGCGCGAGGGCCAGCGTGCTGCCTCGGGTACCGATCCGCAGCGTCCGACCGACCAGGGTCCGGCCAGGGGGCATGTCCGCCTCCTCGCCGCGTTGGGCTTGTGTCACGCCGGTGCCTCTCCGTCCAGCTTGGCCAGATTGGCCGCGAGGCTCGCGCCGTCAAGGCTGAGCCCGTCGCGTCCGAGTTTCTGGCCGTCAATGGCCGCCGCCGCGCTGACCGCGGCAGCCGCCTTGGGATCCAGTTCGAACAGTTCACGCAGCGCGTCCGCGTAGCTGGCGCCACCGGGGGCGGAGGCCAGCTGTTTGACCCGCACGGTCGGCGTGTGCAGGAGCTTGTCCACCACCCTGCGCACGGTCTTGGCGAGTTCGCCGCGGACCTGGTCGTCGAGTTCGGGGAGCCGGGAGTCGAGCCGGAGCAGTTCGGCGTCGACCACCTCGGCCGCGCGCCTGCGCAGCGCGGTGACGGTCGGGGTGACCTCGGCCGAGCGCTGCGCTGCGAGGTAACCGCGCACCTCCTCGGCAAGGATGGCGCCGGCCCGATCGGTGGTTCGGCCGGTCGGTGCGTCGGCCAGCCGGTCGCGCAGGGTCTCCAGGTCGACGACGGTGACCCCGGGCAGTGCGGCGACGGCCGCATCCACGTCCCTTGGCAGACCGAGGTCGCAGACGACCAGCGGCCGACCAGCGGCCCGGCCGATCAGGCCCTGCGTCACGGTGTTCGAGGACACGACCACGTCCATCGAGCCGGTACAGGCCATCAGCAGGTCGGCGTCCGCGATGTGCGCGGGCAGGTTGTCCAGAGCGGTGGCGCGCGCGGGCACGCCCTCCGCGGTGAGGGAGGCGGCGAGCCGGGTGCCGTTGGCCTCGGTCCGGTTGGCGATCACCACGTCGCCGATGCCGGCCCTGCGCAGCGAGGCCGCGGCCAGCCCACCCATCGAGCCCGCGCCGACGATCAGCGCGCTGCGCCCGGTGAGACCACCGAGCACCCGGTCCGCGTCGTTCAGGGCTTCGGCGACGACCGAGCCGCCCGCCGCGTCGATGTCAGTCTCGGAGTGGACCCGCTTGCCGACCCGCAACGCGTACTGGATCAGCTCGTGCAGGGTCCGTCCGACCGTCCCGGCCGCGTCGGCGGCGGCGTAGGCCGTGCGCAGCTGGCCGAGGATCTGCGGTTCGCCGACGACCATCGAGTCAAGGCCGGCGGCCACCGAGAACAGGTGTTCGACCGCGGCCGCCGCGTAGTGCACGTACAGCTTCTCGCAGAACTCCACCGTGTCCTCGCCGGACTGGCGGGCCAGCACCGTGGACAGGTCGGCCAAGCCGCCGTGGAAGGTCTCGACGACCGCGTAGACCTCGACCCGGTTGCAGGTGGAGACCAGCAGCACCTCACTGACATGGGTGCAGCCGAGCAGCTCGTGCAGGACCTTCCCGGTGTCGGCGGTGGCCATGCTGGCGCGCTCCAGCTCGCGCACCCCCGCGCTGCGGTGCGACATACCGACGACGAGCACGTTCATCGGCGGATCACCATCCCGTTCACCCCAGTCGCGTCCGACCCGTCACCCGAGCCGCCCGCCGTCTCTTGCCCTGTCGTGTTGCGGGCGCGATCGGCGACGCGATCGGCCCGGTGCGCTCCGCCCCTGCGGGTGGCCTGCGTCGGCAGGGCCCCCTCCGCGGACGCCTCGGCCGCCGCGGCAGCGGCATCCTCGGCGGCCTCGTCAGCCCTGCGCGCGACGTGGAAGGACAAGATCTGCATCTCGACCGCGAGATCGACCTTGCGCACCTCGACATCGTCAGGCACCTGCAGAACAACGGGCGCGAAATTAAGAATGCATCGGACGCCCGCAGATACCAAACGGTCACACACCACCTGGGCGGCCGTGGGT
>DASYBO010000534.1:0-2385 GCA_036500685.1 Pseudonocardiaceae bacterium
CCCGGACCCGGCGAAGTCCGCGCCGGCCGGAAGCCTCGGCGCGGGGTCGGCCGGTGTGAGGGCGCCGACCGAATCGATCGACTGCTGGGCGTTGGTCCGGTTGGCCAGCGCGTGCCCGCCCAACCCGACGATCCCGGCGCCGACCGCGACCCCTGCCGAGGTCACCAGGAACTTCCGCCTGCTCTCGTCGGCGGCGTCCCGGTCCACGACCTCGCCGCCCGCGTGCGTCGCGGCGGTCAACGCGAGCCGATGCAGCCACCGGAACACCAGCACCCCGCCGACCAGGCTCCCCACCGGCGACAGCACCCCGAGCTGACCCAGATCCTGGCGCTGCAACACGACATAGACCCCGACAACCCCGAGCACGATCGCCAGCACGACGCCGGGCGCGGCGATCCGGCGCGACAGCACTCCGGCAACCACCCCGAAGACCAACAAGGCGACCCCGACGCTGATCATCAGCACGGTCTTGTCGTTGGTGCCGAGGCCGAGCGTGGTGACCGCGAACTCCTTGAACCGCGCCTGGGTCAGGTTGACGATCTCCTCGTTGACCGCGAGCAGCGGCGCGGACGTCGGCCCGACGAACACCGCGATGATCTCGCCGATGGCGACCGCGCTCCCAATGCCGAGCACGCCCACGATGATCGCCGCGAGCAGCGAGAGCCGAGGCGGCCCCGGCTCGCCCGGTTCACGGGTGGGCAGATCAGGTTCTTGCGTCAGGGTTTCGCGGCTCACATTCCCTATACGACGCTTTCCCGGCATTGGATGGCGTGAGTTTCGCCGCCCTGGCCTGATCGGTAAGCACCCGGTAAGAATCAACCCGGTCAGCGAGCCAACGCCCGCCGGAACCGCTCCTCCTCGACCTTCCAGTACCCGTGTTCGGCCCCGTCGATGACGATCACCGGAACCCGGTCGCCGTACTCGGCGCGCAGCTCCGGATCGCTGTCCACGTCCGTCGCCGACCACTCGACGCCCAGCTCCGCGCAGATCCGCGCGACGTCGGCCTCGGCCTCATGGCACGAATGGCAGCCGACCCTGGTCATCACCGTCACCTGATGTCCCACGCCAACCATCTTCCCCCTCGCGCTCAGTGCAGCAGCGACCGCGCGACCTTTCCGGTAGCCGAATGCGGCAGCGAGGGCACGAACTCCACCTGGCTGGGCACCTTGAACCGGGCCAGCCGCTCGGCACAGTGCGCGATCACCACCTCGGTGGTCAGCTCAGCGTCCGCGCGCGGCACCAGCACCGCCTTGACGGCTTCGCCGGTCCGCTCGTCAGGCACACCGACGGCCGCGGCCTCGGCCACCGCGGGAAGTTCGGCGAGTATCCGTTCGACCTCGTGCGGGTAGACGTTGAACCCGTTGACGATGATCAGATCGTTGGCCCGGTCGACGAGGTGCAGGTCACCGTCGGCGTCCAGGTAGCCGATGTCGCCGGTCCGGAACCAGCCCTGCGCGTCCGGCCCGTGCTCGCCATCCGGCCAGTAGCCGCTGAACAGGTTCGGCCCGCGCGCCGCGACCACGCCGGTCCCGCCGCTCTCGTCGCCGAGCAGGTCGTCGTCGAGCGGGTCGGGATCGGGCCCTGGCAACGCATCACCGTCGCTGTCCACGATGCGCAGCTCGACCCCCGGCAGCGCTCGCCCGACCGAGCCCGGCTTGGCGTGCCCGGTGACCAGCGTCGAGGTCAGCACCGGCCCGGTCTCGGTGAGGCCGTAGCCCTCGAACACGGACAACCCGGTGGCATTGCGCACAGCAGCCAGCACATCCGGCGGCAGCGGCGCCGCACCGGAGGTGAGCAGCCGTACGGTCGACAGCGCCGAGCGCAGCCGCTCCACCGGCACGGTGAGCAGCGCCGAGTACATCGGTGGCACCCCGACCAGCGTCGTCACCCGGTACTTCTCGATCAGATCCACCGCGCTGTGCACACTGAAGTGCGGCAACAGCACCGCGGTAGCTCCCGCCGCCGCCACCTGGATCAACCCGGGCCCCAACCCGTAGGCATGCGAGAGCGGCAACGCGAGCAGCAGCCGATCGGCCGCCGTCACCGGGGCGGGCCGCAGCGCCGCACACTGCTCGGCATTGGTGATCAACGCCCGGTGCGAGAGCATCACCGCCCTGGCCTGCCCCGACGTACCCGAGGTGTAGCAGAGCACCGCAAGATCCTCGCCACCGCCGATCGCGGCGAACTCGGGCGGATCCGCCTCCGGCCGGGTCGGCGCGTCGAACCGGCGCAAGGCAACCCCTGGCACCGCATCGCCGATCAGCGCGGTGGCGCCCGAATTCTCGACCAGCTCCGCGACCACCCTCGGCGGCACATCGGTGTTCAACGGGACCACGACCGCGCCCGCGCGCAGCACCGCGAACACCGCGATGCAGTAGGCGGCGC
>DASYBO010000535.1:0-4037 GCA_036500685.1 Pseudonocardiaceae bacterium
CGGCCGGTGGCTGGGGGAGCGCGCCAGCGCGCTGTTCGCCCGGCCGCTGACGGCGGCCGAACTGTTCGCGTTGGCCGAACACGACGACGTGGCGCGGGAACTGATGAACGGCGCGCTGGACGAGCTGGCGGTGCACATCGCCAACCTGGCCATCACGATCGACCCGGCGCGGATCGCGGTCGGCGGCGGGTTCACCCGCTCTGCCGCCGTGGTCCTGCCGGCGCTGCAGCGCAGGCTCCTGCAAGCCGTGCCGTTCCCGCCGGAACTGGTGCCGGCGCGGTTCGAACAGGATGGAGCGCTGCGCGGCGGGGTGGCGCTGGCGATGGATCTGGTGTCTGAATCGATTGAGAATGATCCATCCGTCGATCTACCAATGCAAAGCGGTAATGTGCGCAGCTTTCCTGCGATATGAGTCAGTGACCCGGGTCACCCTGGGTCCGCTGAGGCATCGAGCAGGACAGGTGAGCGTCGGTGATGGGACAGAGCTACGACGAGACCGACCTCGGCGACGAGTTCGACCTCGAACACCCCAACGCGGCGCGCATGTACGACTACTGGCTCGGCGGCGCAGCCAACCTCGCGATCGACCGCGAACTCGCCGACCGGATGATCGCCATCGATCCGGCCGTTGTGGACATCGCCCGCGCCAACCGGTCGTTCCTGCGTCGTGCGGTCCGGTTCTGCGTCGCCAGCGGCATCCGCCAGTTTCTCGACCTCGGCTCCGGCATCCCCACCGTCGGCAACGTGCACGAGGTCGCCCAACACGCCGACCCGACCTGCCGAGTGGCCTATGTGGACAGTGAAGGGATCGCGGTCGCGCACAGCAGGCGGCTGTTGCGAAACAACCCGCTGGCCACCGTCACCCAGGCCGACCTGCGCGCCACCCAGTCCGTGCTGACCGCCCCCACCGTGACCGACCTCCTCGACTTCAGCCAACCCGTCGCCGTGCTCGCACTCATGGTGTTGCAGTACTTCCCGGACCAGCCCGACCACCCCCGCGACATCCTCGCCCGCTACCGCGCCCGGCTGGCCCGCGGCAGCTACCTGGTCATCTCCCACCTCACCGGCGAGGAGCACCAGATCGACATGACCGGCCTGGTACGCGCCACCGCGAACGCCAGCACCCACGCGAACCTGCGCTCCCGCAAGGAAATCACCGAACTGCTCGGCGACGCCGAACCCGTCGAACCCGGCGTCGTCGGCGTCCAGCAGTGGCGGCCCGACGACCCGTTCGAGCACCATGCCGGTGCGTACGCCGGCACCTATGTCGCGGTCGCCAAGGTGCCCTAGCACGGCGGCTCGATTTCGGGGTTCGCCCAGGGAAAACCCCGGATGTCCGGTGCGCGCCGGAACGGGATGCTGAGGCCATGAGTTCGCAGGTGCATCCGGCCCGAGTCGGCCGAGTGGTGGTCGGGGTCGTCGCGGTACTGGGGTCGGCCGCGTTGTTCTATGTCGGTACCGGGTTCGCGCCAATGGCCGTGCTGACCTGGTTGGCGGCGCTGCCGGTGCTGTTCATGGCGCCGCGCGTGTCGGCGACCGCAGCAACTGCGATGGCGTTCTTCGGCTACTTCCTCGGCACGATCAACGAATGGGGCTTCTTCACCCACTCGCACGACGAGCCGGTCAACGTCGGCCTGGCCGTGTCCGCAGGCGGCGCGGTGTTGTTCGCGCTGCTCACCGTATTGTTCCGCGGCCTGATCCTGCGCGGCCGACCAGCGCTCGCGGTGCTGGCCGCGCCCGCACTGTGGGCGGGCGCGCTGTCCCTGGTCGCCCGGTACACCCCGACCGACCTGCTTGGCACCCTGGCCAACACCCAGACCGACCTGCCGATGCTGGTGCAGACCGCGTCGGTCACCGGATTCCTCGGCATCGAGTTCCTGGTGCTGTTCGTGCCGTGCGTGATCGCCGCGCTCAGTGCGCCGGCCGAGGTCCGGCCGGCACCTCGCGTGCGCACCCTCGTACTCGCCGCGGTGCTCGCCGGCATCGTGCTCGGCGGCGGCGCGCTCCGCCTGGCCACCCAACGCCCGAGCGGCCCGGCCGAACACGTCGCGCTGATCACCACCACCAACCCGGCCGTTGCGCCCGATCTCGCAACCCCTACCGGCGCCGCGCTGCTCGACGGCTACGCGACGACGATCTCGACCGTGCCGGCCGACACCCAGTTGGTCGTCCTGCCCGAGGGCACGTTCACCGCGAACGGCACCAGCCTCGCCACCCTCGTGCAGAAGCTCAGCCCGATCGCGGCCGACCGCAACGTGACCATCGTCGTCGGCATCGTCGAAACCTCCGGCGACGTGACCGACAACCTGGCGTTGAGCATCCTGCCGAACGGCAACACGATGAACTACTTCAAGCAGCACGACCGGGTCGCCACCAAGGGCCACCAACTCGTCTACCCGCAACTGGCCGGCGCCAAGCTCGGCATCGAGATCGGCGCCGACGTCGACTTCACCAACCCCAGCCGCGGCTACGCCCAGGGCGGCGCGCAGCTGTTGGCCATTCCCGCCTCCGACGAGGGCCAGGACGGCCTCGAACACAGCAGGACCGCGCAGCTGCGCGGCGTGGCCAACGGCGTCGGCATCGCCTGGGCCGACCGAAACGGCACCATGTTCATCGCGGACGGCTTCGGCAACGTGCTCGCCAGGACCTCGCCAAGCCAAGGCCAGTTCGCGGTGCTCAGCGCATCGATCCCGCCGAACCCCGGCACCACCCTCTACACCCGCTTCGGCGACTGGTTCGGCTGGTTCGGCCTCGCGCTCGCGTTCCTCGGCCTGATCGGGTCGTTCGTCCCCGCCTCGACGCGCAGCGCTGGCTCTGCCGTCGATCAGCCGCTGGCCGACTCCCTGGTCAGCAGCGGAGCGCTATCCTGAGCCAATGGGGCAACTTGGTGAGATGTTTCCCGGACGCAAACTCGACGACGAGGCGAAGGAGGCCGGCGACGGCCAGCTCTTCCAACCCGGCCCGCTCGATCTCGAAGGCGGCGTGATCCGCGTCCGCCGCGCGGCTCCCGTGCCCGATAAGGACACCGAGTCAACCGACGACTGAACGCCACCATCTGTCCACAGTGGACTACTCGGTAAACCCTTGTGGGTCAACAAGATTCACCCGTTGGTGATTTGATCATCGATGGTTGTGGTTGATATCCTTGTGGTATGGAGAAAACAGCCGACGCAGTGCTTGCCACCCCGTGGTGGCAAGCATCCGACGCTGACCTCCTGGCGGCGTTGGGTGAGGTCGAGGAACTGCACCGCCGCGCCTACGCCGCCACCCTCGCCGTGCACGCCGAGATCCGTTCGCGCGGGTTGACCGGCGGCTATGAGAGCACCCGGGTCCTCGTGCACGACGCGGCCCGGATCTCGGTCATGCAGGCCCGCCGCCGCGAAACCCACCTCGACCTCCTCGCCACGTCTCCCGGCACCCAGGCGGCTGTGGATGCCGGGCTGATCGGCGCCGATCACCTCGACGTGATCGTGACAACCCTCGCGAAGATCCCCGCCGATGTCGATCTGGAGGATCGGGTGCAGGCCGAGACCAGCCTGGTCGAGCACGCCCGCACCCTGGACGCGCGAGAGTTGAAATACGCCGGGCGACAGATCCTGGCCTGGCTGGACCAGGACGGCCCCGAACCCGCCGACGACCCGGTCGAGGCCTCGGTCAACGAGCTCCACATCGACACGTTCCGCGACGGGCGGGTCCGGTTCATCGGCGAACTCGGCGCGGAGGAGGGTGCGCTGCTGGTCGGGTTGCTGGACCCGCTGGCCAAACCCGACCCGGCCGATCACGGCCGGGACTGGCGTCGACCGGCCCAGCGCTACGGCGACGCGTTCGTCGAGTTGCTGCGCCTGTGCGCCAACGCCGCCGCCGCACCCGTGGATGGCGGCGAACGACCCCACCTCACCCTGACCATGTCGTGGCAGGACCTGCGGGATCAGGTCGGCCGGGCACAGCTCGGGGGCATGGCCGAGTTGGCCAGCCTGAGCGCCCGGCAGGTCCGGCGTCTCGCGTGCGATGCGAAGGTGACCCCGATGGTGCTGGAC
>DASYBO010000536.1:0-3085 GCA_036500685.1 Pseudonocardiaceae bacterium
CGGCCCCGACCTGATGACCGCGGCCAGGGACGCCACCACGGCCATGGTCGAGGAGATCGCCCGCCGCACCGGCCTCGCCCCGGTCGAGGCCTACCTGTTGGCAAGCACCGCCGCCGACCTGAAGATCAGCGAGCTCGTCGACCTACCCAACTGGGTCGTGTCGATGCATGTACCCCTGAGTGTTCTCAGGGATTAGCCCGATACCCCGCGCCCGCCGCGACCGGTACAAATAGTGGTATGAAGCTGATCCTGAACGTCATCTGGCTGGTGCTGTGCGGCTTCTGGATGGCGATCGGTTACTGCGTGGCCGGGCTGATCTGCTGCGTCCTGATCATCACGATCCCGTTCGGCATCGCGTCGTTCCGGATCGCGGGCTATGCGCTGTGGCCCTTCGGCCGCACCATCGTGGACTCACCGACGGCCGGCGCCGCGTCCTTGGTCGGCAACGTCATCTGGTTCATCGTCGCGGGCCTGTGGCTGGCCATCGGCCACCTGATCACCGGCGCGTTGCTGTGCGTCACCATCATCGGCATCCCGCTCGGCCTCGCCAACTTCAAGCTGATCCCGATCTCGCTGATGCCCCTCGGCAAGGTCATCGTCGAGACCTGATGGCCACGCAGACCCTGCCGCCACTTTCCCCATAACCCCCGAGGCAAGTCGGAAACATCAGGCCGAGGACCGATTTTCCCTGCCCGGTTCCCGTTTACCGTGCCGTCGGACGGGCTCGTCGAGGAACTCGTCGACCGTGGCCTGCAACCGATCCGCTTCGACAACCGCGACGCGGGCCATTCGACGAGGTTCTCGGGCGACGCGTCCTACACCCTGTCGGACATGGCCGACGACGCGGTCGGCCTGCTCGACGTGCTCGGTGTGAACAGTGCGCACCTCGTCGGCGCCTCGATGGGCGGCGCGGTCGCGCAGATGATCGCGATCGAGCACGCGGATCGCGTCCGGTCGCTGACCTCGATGATGTTCACCGAGTTCGCGACGCACATCAACGCCCTCGTGCGCCGAGCCGAAGCCCAACGCGCCGAAACCAAGCATGGCGTCAAGATCGGCTATTCGGGTTCGTAGGCCAGGTTCGGCCTGAGCCAGCGCTCGACCTCGGCCACGCTCATGCCGCGCCGCGGGGCGTAGTCCTCGATCTGGTCCCGGCCCAGTCGACCGACCGTGAAGTACCGCGACTCGGGATGGGCGAAGATCAGGCCGCTCACGCTGGCCGCCGGGGTCATCGCGAAGCTCTCGGTCAGGTCCATGTCAAGGCGCTTCGCGTCGAGCAGGTCGAAGAGCACCTGCTTCTGGCTGTGATCCGGGCTTGCCGGGTAGCCGAGCGCGGGACGGATGCCGCGGAATCGCTCCGCGTGCAGGTCCTCGAGCTTCGGGTCGGCATCCGGCTCGAACCAGTCCCGCCGGGCCTTGAGGTGGATGTACTCGGCGAACGCCTCGGCGAGCCGGTCGGCAAGGGCCTTGACCATGATCGCGCGGTAGTCGTCGTTGGCCGCCTCGTACTCGGCGGCCAGCGCGTCGGCGCCGTGGATGGCGACGGCGAAGCCGCCGAGATGGTCGCCATCGGGGGCGATGTAGTCGGCCAGCGACCGGTTCGGGCGACCCGTCGGCTTCTCGGTCTGCTGCCGCAGCATGGGCAGCGATACCGGCGCACTGCTCTCGTCGCCCGAACCGAGGTCGGCGTCGAGCAGCAGGTCGTCGCCGTCGGAGTGGGCAGGCCAGAAGCCGTACGCGCCCTTCGCGGTGAACTGGCCCTTGGCGATGATCTGGTCGAGCAGCGTGTTGGCGTCGTCGAACAGCTCCCTGGCCACCGGCTGGTCCAGGATCGCCGGGTACTTGCCCTTCACTTCCCAGGCCAGGAACAGGAACTGCCAGTCGATCATCGCGCGCAGCTCGGTCAGGTCCGGCTCGATGAACCGGACTCCGGTGAACGCCGGCACCGGTAGGTCGTCGAACGAGACCCGCTCCGGGTTGGCGCGTGCCTGTTCGAGGGTCAACAGCGGCCGTTCCTGCCGGTTGGCGTGCGCGATGCGCAGCTTCTCCTGCTCTTGCGCGTTGCTCACCGCGAGCGCGGCGGCCCGGTCCGGGTCGAGCAGGTCGGACACCACGCCGACCACCCGGGACGCGTCGAGCACGTGCACGGTGGTGCCCACGTAGGCGGGCGCGATGCGCACCGCGGTGTGCTGGCGGGAGGTGGTCGCGCCGCCGATCAGCAGCGGCAGGTTCAGGCCGCGCCGCGCCATTTCCGTTGCCACGCTGACCATCTGGTCCAGCGACGGGGTGATCAGGCCGGAAAGGCCGATCGCGTCGGCCTTCTCCGCGATCGCGGTGTCCAGGATCTTGGCCGCCGGCACCATCACGCCGAGGTCGATCACCTCGTAGTTGTTGCAGCCCAACACAACGCCGACGATGTTCTTGCCGATGTCGTGCACGTCGCCCTTGACCGTGGCCAACACGACCTTGCCCTGGCCGCGTTCGGCTTCGAGCCGACCCTCCAGCCGCGCCTTCTCCTTCTCCGCCTCCATGAACGGTTCCAGGTAGGCCACCGAGCGCTTCATCACCCGCGCGCTCTTCACCACCTGCGGCAGGAACATCTTGCCCGCCCCGAACAGGTCGCCGACCACCTTCATGCCGTCCATCAGCGGACCTTCGATCACGTCGAGCGGACGCTTGGCAACGGCGCGGGCCTCTTCGGTGTCGTCCTCGATGAAGTCGACGATGCCGTGCACGAGCGCGTGCGAGAGCCGCTTGGCCACCGGAGCCTCGCGCCAGCTCAGGTCGATCTCGCGCTTGGTGCCGCTGCCCTTGACGTTCTCGGCGAAGGCGACCAGTCGGTCGGTCGCGTCCTCCCGCCGGTCGAACAGCACGTCCTCGACGAGTTCCAGCAGATCGGCGGGGATGTCCTGGTAGACGGCGAGCTGTCCGGCGTTCACGATGCCCATGTCCAGCCCGGCCTTGACCGCGTGGAACAGGAACGCGGAGTGCATCGCCTCGCGGACGACGTCGTTGCCCCGGAAGGAGAAGGACAGGTTCGAGATGCCGCCGCTGGTGCGCGCGCCCGGACAGCGCTGCTTG
Source organism: Pseudonocardiaceae bacterium (assembly GCA_036500685.1). Taxonomy (GTDB): domain Bacteria; phylum Actinomycetota; class Actinomycetes; order Mycobacteriales; family Pseudonocardiaceae; genus CAJCJE01. The sequence continues at coordinate 3,082 of DASYBO010000536.1, forward strand.
ATCC
>DASYBO010000537.1:0-28844 GCA_036500685.1 Pseudonocardiaceae bacterium
CGGCAGGTCGAGCACGATGGCGACCGGCAGCACGTCGTGTTCGCGGGCCAAGGCAATGAGCTGCTTGCGCGCCTCGGGCTGCACGTTGGTCGCGTCGATCACGGTGAGCCTGCCCAGCGCGAGCCGTTTGCCGGCGATGTAGTGCAGCACGTCGAAAGCGGCCGCGCTCGCCGACTGATCGTTCTCGTCGTCGGCGACGAGGCCACGGCAGAAGTCGCTGGAGATCACCTCGGTCGGCGCGAAGTGGGTGCGGCCGAACACCGATTTGCCGGAGCCGCTTGCGCCGATCAACACCACAAGGCTCAGCTCGGGCACCGTCAACTCGGTCATGCCAGCGCCTCCTTCCTGGTGAACAGCGCGAGTTGGGTCGGCGGGCCCAGTTCGGGATCCTCGTCGCCGACCGGGAGGTAGCGCACCTGGTAGCCCCAGTCGGCGGCGACCCCGCCCGCCCAGTCGGCGAATTCCGCGCGAGTCCATTCGAAACGGTGGTCGCGATGCCGGCGGCGGCCGGGCAGCAGCGTCGGGTAGCGCACGTTGTACTCGACATTCGGGGTGGTCACCACGACGGTTTCCGCCGCGATGGAGCCGAAAACGGTGCGCGCCAGCGCGGGTAGCCGTGGCGGGTCGACGTGTTCGATGACCTCCATCAGCACCACCGCGTCCAACCCGATCAGCCGACTGTCCCGATAGGTCAGTGCCGACTGGAGCAGGGTGAGGCGTTCGCGCCGGTTCGGCGGCATCCGGTCGACGTGCAGCTTCCGCTCTGCGATCTCCAACGCCCGGCTGGACACGTCGGCGGCTACCACGTGGGTGAACTGGTTGTCCGCCAACAACTCGCCGACCAGCGCGCCCTCGCCGCAGCCGAGATCGCCGACCCGGCGCGCACCGGAGGCCCGCAATGCGGCCAGCACGGCGCCCCGCCGCTGCCGCGCGAGCGAGATCGTGGTCTCCCCCGGTTCGGTGGCGTCCAGTTCGGCCGGTTCGGTCTCGTCGATGTCGGCGAGGCGGTCCAGCGCGGAGCGGGTCAGCCGGCCCTGGTGGGCCAGGTAGCGACGGCTGATCAACTCCTTGTCCGGATGCTCACCGAGCCATCCGCCGCCCACCCGGATCAGCTTGTCGACCTCGTCCTGGTTGACCCAGTAGTGCTTGGCGTCGTCGAGCACCGGCAGCAGCACGTAGAGGTGATTGAGCGCGTCGGCCAGCCGCACGGTGCCGGTCAGCCGCAGGTCGACGTAGCGGGACTCGCCCCAGTCGGGGATGGTCTCGTCCAACGGGATCGGCTCGGCCCGCACGGTCCAGCCGAGCGGTTCGAACAACCGCGTGGCAAGGCCCGCGTCGCCGCGACACGGCAGCGCGGGCACGTGCAGTTCCAGCGGGAGCGCGCTCGCGGCCAGTTCCGGACGCTGATCGCAGCGGCCGTTCATCGCGGTCTTGAACACCCGGCCGATCGCCACCGACAGCATGCTCGACGCCGCATACGGACGGTCGTTCACGTACTGCCCGAGGGTGAAGCCTTCAACGGCCGTGCCACGCCGGCCGCGGACAAGGCCGATCGGGTCGATCTCCAGCAACAGCGCCGCGGTGCAGCGTTGCTCGATGGCCTCGGGATAGAACACGTGCGCGGTGCCAACCGAGACGTCGAAGGACTGGACCTTGGCCGGATGCTTGAACAGCAGGTAGCCGAAGTCGGTCGCGGATGGGCCGGTCAGCGTGATCGTGAGTAGCACAAGCGGACATTCTTCCTGACCCGCGCGCCGATGTATCCCGGTTTTCGCGGGTTCACCCGGAGTCGAAACCGTTATCCGGACCTGACCCGTTTTCACCCGCTCGCGGCGATAGTCCCAGTAAGGCGCCGCACGACGACAAGGAGAACGGTTCATGCCGTCATGATCAGTTTTCCTGATCTCACCGAATCCGGCGAGGATGCCGCGATCCTGACCCGGTTCCACGACACGCTCTACGTCGACCAGTTCCCCGATCCGGCCGCCCGCGAATCCCTCGCCGACCTGCTGGACGCGTTGCGCCACAAGGCCGAGGGCGCCTACGGTCGCGACAACCGGCACATCGTGCTCGCGCTGCTCGACGGGCAGGTGGTCGGCGGCGCGAACGCGGTGTTCCTGGCCGAACCGAACGTGGGCCTGCTGGAGTTCCTGGTCGGCGCGGACGACTGGTACGGCCGGCAGTTGCTGGCCAGGACGGAGAACCTGCTGCGCGCGGACGCGGAGCGGCTCGGCCGACCGCTCTCGGCGATCCTGGCCGAGCTGACCGACCCGGCCGACTGGGCCGGTCGGGGGTATCGCGGACTGGATTTCCGTTATGTGCGCGGGAAGATCATGGCCGCGAAGTCGTTGCGCGCGGACTGGGCCGACGCGCTGCCGTCGGCCACGGTGCGGGCGGTTGTGCGCGCCCGCACCGGAACCGATCAACTGTTTCGATCATCCACTGTGGACCTGGTCGAATTCGGCCTGTAGGTAGAGCCGCAAGGTGGGCAGGCCGTAGTACGGGCTGTACGAGGTGTATTCGTAGTCGCCACCTGCTTGGTAGCCGCCGATGTCGCCGATGACCGTGCCGGAGCCGGTGTGCGGGTTGTAGTCGATCAGCCAGGGGCCGCCGCTGGTGCCGTCGTAGTAGCCGTGGCAGTTGAACTGCGACTGGTCGGGCAGGGCCTGGAAGCTGGTGGTCCGGCAGATGATCGGCTGCTCGACGTTGTTGGAGTAGCCGATCACGGTGACCGTGTGGTCGTAGCCGCGGTCGATGCCGAGCACGTTGCCGCCGGTGACGTCTTGGATGCGCCCGCCGACGGTCAGGAACGCGAAGTCCAGGTTCTGGTCGGCCGAGGCCTGCCAGCCATCCGCCACCAGGATCGAGGTGACCGGCCAGGTGCCGTAGGGCGCGATGCCGTCGTGGTAGCCGGGCACGAACGCGATGTCGGCGCGATAGGTGCCGCCGCCGTACACGCAGTGGGCCGCGGTGAGCAGCAGGTTGCGGGTGGCGCTGAGCACGACGCTCGCGGTACAGAAGTGCGCCTTGCCGCCGACCGTGGAGAACAGCGCGCCGACCGTGGGCATGCCGTCGAACAGGGTGCCCGTCGGCGTACCGGGCGGCGCGTCCTGCGGTGCGCTGGCGGTCGAGGTGTCCAGCGGGGTCGCGGCGGCCATCCGCCGCGGCGTCCAGTAGGCGCTCGTCGCGGCCTGGTCGGCCACGCTGACCTGGTGCGCTGTGCTGGTGCTGGCCTGTGCGGGCGACGTGACGCCGAACACCGCCGCCAGTACCGCCACCGCCGCCACCAGGATTCCTCTTCGGAGCATGCGCCTGCCTCCCTCGTCGTCGCGCCGTGCCGCTGGGGAGCGTGCCATGCTGGCCGCATGGGGACAACGGTGCACGGGCGGCGCAGGCCGCTGTGGCGCAGGCTGCTGCGCGCGGCGCTGACCATCGGCCTGCTTGGCGCGCTCGGCGCGCTGGTCGCCGCGCTACGGGATCTACCGCTCGCGGTGGGCGCGCGACCAAGTGGGGATCGCGCGGTACGGGTCGGCCGCTCGCCGCAGTATCGCGACGGCCAGTTCCACAACCGGGCCGACATCAGGACGGCACCGACAAGGGACAGCGGCAAGCTCGCGCTGCGCGAGTACCGCGAGGGACGCGGCAGCACGAAGCCGGCCGGGCCGATCCCGGTGGTCAGCGGGTCGGCAGCCGCCGATTCGGGCCCGACCGGGCTGCACGTGACCTGGTACGGACACGCATCGTCGCTGGTCGAGATCGACGGGGCGCGGCTGCTGATCGACCCGGTGTGGGGTGAGCGGGTGTCGCCGTCCCCGCTGGTCGGGCCGCGCAGGCTGCACCAGCCGCCGCTGGCCGTCGAAGAACTGCCGCCGCTGGACGCGATCGTCATCTCGCACGACCACTACGACCACCTCGACCTGCCGACCGTGCGCACGCTGCTGCGCACCCAGCAGGCGCCGTTCGTGGTGCCGCTCGGGGTCGGCGCGCACCTGGAACGCTGGCAGGTGCCGGCCGAGCGGATCATCGAACTGGACTGGTCCGAGCAGGTCGAACTGGCCGGGATCACCCTGACCAGCACGGCCGCCCAGCACTTCTCCGGCAGGCTGTTCGCCCGCGACGGCACGCTGTGGTCGTCCTGGGTGCTTGCCGGTCCGCTGCACAAGGTCTTCTACACCGGCGACTCCGGCTACTTCGACGGTTACGCCGCGATCGGCGAGCAGTACGGCCCTTTCGACCTGACCCTGGTGCAGATCGGGGCCTACAGCGATGCCTGGACGACCATTCACATGACGCCCGAGGAGGGCGTCGCCGCGCACCTTGATCTGCGCGGTGGACTGCTGGTGCCGGTGCACTGGGCCACGTTCGTGCTGGCCCTGCACCCGTGGACCGAGCCGGCCGACCGGTTGTGGGCCGAGGCCAAGGCGCACGACGTGGCGCTGGCCGTGCCGCGACCGGGCGAACGGATCGACGTGGCCACGCCGCCGTCGGTCGACGGCTGGTGGCAGGCCCTTGGCTGACGCCGCAGATACCTCTTGACTCGCTCGGCGATGTATCTTACCTTCTAAGCTAAGTCTCAAGGAAGTTTCTTAGTCGGGGGGTCGAGGTGTCGTCGAACGAACACGTGTCGGTGCTGGTGGTGGGTGGCGGGCTTGTCGGCCTGGCCGCGTCCGTTTTCCTGGCCCGGCAAGGGGTCGACCTGTTGCTTGTCGACCGACATCCAGGGGTGTCGATTCACGGCAAGGCGCGCGGGATCAGTCCGCGCACCATCGAGATCTACCGCGCGTTCGGCATCGCCGACGCCGTCATCGAGGCCGGCAGGCCATTCGACGACGAGGCAGGCGTCGCCCGGTGCTCGAGTCTGTCCGCGCCGTGGGAATGGCTTTACGACGACCAGGCGCCGCGCGCGTTGCCCGAGGTGAGCGCGGGCGAGTCCGGCATGGCCGACCAGAACACGGTCGAGCCGATCCTGATCGAGGCAGGCCGTGCGCAGGGCGCCCGCTACCTGCTCAACACCGAGGTACTGGACACCGAGGACGGCGAGAAGCGCGTGACCGCCACCGTGCGCGACCGCGCAACCGGCGTCGAGCGCACCATCACCGCCGACTACCTCCTCGCGGCCGACGGGCACCAGAGCCCGATCCGGGAACGGCTGGGCATCCAGCGGCCGGGCGCGCACCCGATCATGCCGACGATGAACATCGTCTTCACCGCGAACCTGACCGCCTTGCTGCCCAAACGCGCACTGTTCTGGTTGATCGTCAACCAGGAGACCGGGTTCGGCGCCGGCCTGGTCAGCACGGCGCACCGCGACCGCTGGCAGCTCAGCGTCGGCTACGACCCGGCCACCGAGTCCGAAGCGGACTTCGGCGAGGACCGCTGCCTGGCGCTGGTCCACACCGCGCTGGGCCGCGCGGACATCGAGGTCGGCATCGAGGGCGTCGCCTCGTGGGAGCAGGGTGTCGGGGTCGCCGAGCGGATGCGGTCGGGCCGGATCTTCCTGGCCGGCGACAGCGCGCACGTGTGGCCGCCTGCCGGCGCGATGGGCGCGAACACCGGCGTGCAGGACGCGCACAACCTGGCCTGGAAGCTCGCCGCCGTGGTCAACGAGTGGGCAGGGCCTGGCCTGCTGGACTCCTACGAGGCCGAACGCCTGCCGGTCGCGGCGACGTTGGCGCCGCTGATCGTGCGCAACCAACAGGCCAGGATGAGCGGCGCCGCCGAGCCGGCCGACGGACCCGACTTCGCGGCGATGATCTTCGGTCAGCGCTACGGCGGTGGCGAGGTGTTTCCGGCCAACCCGAGCGCCATCGCCACCCCCGGCGCCCGCGCGCCGCACCTGTGGCTGGCAAAGGACGGTAGTCGAAGTGGCCTGCACGACCTGGCCAACGACGCGTTCCTACTGGTCACCGGGCCCGGCGGAGCCATCTGGCGGGCGGCGGCGGAAAAGCAGCCGGGCCTGCCGCTGCGCACCTACCTGATCGGCGAGGACTTCATCGACGCCGAGGGATGGTGGGCGAAGCGGTACGCACTCGGCAGGGACGGCGCGGTGCTGATCCGGCCGGACGGGTACGTGGCGGCGCGGTTCGAGGCGGGCACCGATGATCCGGCCGGCGCGCTGCACGCGGCCCTTGACGAGATCCTGGCCAGGTAGCCGCGCCTTGCGCCGAGCAGACCAGTTCGGACACTAGGCTCTTCCCATGGCCAAGTACTTCGACATTCATCCGGAGAACCCGCAGCGGCGCTCGATCGGCCAGGCCGTGGGCATTCTGCGTGAGGACGGCCTGATCGTCTATCCGACCGACTCCTGCTACGCGCTGGGCTGCCAACTCGGCAACGCCGAGGGCATCAACCGGATCAAGACGATCCGGCACCTCGACGAGCGGCACCACTTCACGCTGGTGTGCCAGGACTTCGCGCAGATCGGCCAGTTCGTCTACATCGACAACGCCGCCTTCCGTGCCATCAAGGCGGCGACCCCTGGCCGGTACACGTTCATCCTGCCGGCCACCAAAGAGGTGCCGCGCAAGCTGATGCACCCGAAGCAGAAGACGGTCGGCGTGCGCATTCCGGATCACGTGGTCACCCAGGCGCTGTTGGCCGAACTGGGCGAGCCGATCGTGTCGAGCACGCTGCTGCTGCCCGATCAGGACGAGCCGATGACGCAGGGCTGGGAGATCAAGGAGCGCCTCGATCACGTTGTCGACGCCGTGCTCGACGCGGGCGACTGCGGCACCGAGCCGACGACGGTGATCGACTTCTCCGAGGGCGAGCCGGAGATCCTCCGCCGAGGCGCCGGTGACACCAGCCGATTCGAATAGCGTTCACTCGATCGGGAAGCGGTAGTCCCGGCCGGTACGGTAGCCGTCCAGATCCGAAGCGGGTTCATGGACGGTGAGATGGACACGGTGATCGGGGTCGTCGCGCACGCGAGCGGTCGGCTGGCCGCGCTCGGTCCCCCGCTGCGCTTCGCCGCGCAGGCCTACCAACGCGGCACCGGACGACAACAGGTGTCCATTCGGGACAGTCGGTCCACACCGGACGGTGCGGCCGATGCGGTGCGGCGCCTTGTCAAGGAGGATCACGCCGCCATCGTGCTCACCCTGGGCGGGACGGCCACCGTGCCTTCGGTCGCCAGCGCCTGCGCCGAGTTCGGCGTGCCGTGCGTGTCCACCACGCTGCCGTGGCAGGTGCTCGGCGAGCGGCGCGGGCTGAGTTTTCACGCCTGCTGGGGACTGGACGACATCGCCGCCGCGTTCGCGTCGGCCTGGGCTCGGGCGCCGGGCGCCGAGTCGGTCGGCTGCCTGTGGAACGCGGGCCCGCAGGGCGCGGCGCTGCGCTCGGCCGAGTCGGGGTTCTCGACCTTCGCGGCAGGACTCGGCCTGCGGCTTGTCGATCCGGGCGGGTATGCCGAGGACCAGGCCGACTTCGCCCGCGAGGTCGCGGTGTTCGCGCGGGAGGGTGTCCGGGTGGTGACCGCCGCGGCGACCGCGCGGGATCTGCGCACCTTTCACGAGCGGGCCTCGCGCGACGGGCTGCGGCTCGCGTTGATCAGCTGTTCCCGCTGGCTGAGCTACCCGATCGGCGCCCGCGAGTCCGGAGTGGACGGTGTGGTCACTCCGGTGTACTGGACGCCCCGGCATCCGTACACCTCGTCGCTGGACGGGTCGAGCTGCGCCGAACTGGCCGTTGGCTACACGGCCGCGACCGGGCAGGGCTGGTTGCAGCCGCTGGGCATGGCGTACGCGCTGTTCGAGGTCGCCGACCACGCGCTCGCGCGCGCCGATGAGCCCGAGGAGATCGGCGCGGTGCTGGCCGGGACCAGGTTGGCCACCATCGCCGGCACCCTGGACTGGTCGACCGGACCGGCCGAGGGCGTCGCGCGGGTACGCCTGGCCACCGGCCAGTGGCAGCGTGCGGAACTCGTCGTTGTCGCCAACGAGCACGTGCCACCGGCCTGCGTCGAAGCCGAGCTGCGAATCAACTGGTGAGCAGGTTGATCGTGAACGTGTAGTTGTGCGCGTTCGGGTCGCTGACCGACACGGTGCCGTCGCCGCGCGCGTCGTTGTAGCTGTCCGTCCCGCCGAGCACGGCCAGCTTGGCGTTGGAGAATCCGCCGCTGAGGTAGTCGCGCAGGCTGCCGAGGTAGAGGTTGCCGCCCGAGAGGGTGAACACCGTGGTGCACTCGGCGGTGATCACCGGTGGCACCGCGACCGAGATGGCCACGACCGAGCAGGACGAGTACGCCTCGCCCAGTTTGGTCGCGCCGGTGGCGTCATACAGGTCGCCACCGGCCATGAAACCCACGCCAAGCGCGGGCACGCCGGGCAGGGTGAACGCGCTGCGCTTGCCGAGCAGGGTGAGCGTCTGGTTGCCGGCGGCGGCCGGACCGCGCGGTGCCGCCGCGCCGGACGATGCGACACCGACCACGGTGACCAACGACAACGCCGCCGCGGCCAGCAGGAACCGGCCTCGTTTTCCGATCAACCTCATCGTGCTGACCTCCTGGATTTGACTTACTGAACCGGCTGGCCCATTTCGACCAGCGCGACCTGAGATAGAGCGTGCCGGACACGATCACGCCGAAGAACAATGCGAACAACACCAGCAGCACTCCCCCGCCGCGCAGGCCATACCACAAGAACGAGGGAATGGAGGACTGCGCCTCGTATATCCGCTGCCTGCGGTCACCGTTGATGGTGTGGATGCGTTCGGGCCACTCGAAGAAATAGCCGTTCAACTCGTTTTAGGTGGCCCTGATCTGATGCGGGAAAAATCGCCATCCCCTTTCCACATCCGTCCCGATTTCGGATATGGTCACGGTAGTCAGCGCACGGCGAGGCCGCGAATTCGCGAATTCGCCGAACAAATACCCGCTTGGCCCATCGACGAGTGGTGTTGGCTGATCCTCACGGCGTGAGGAGTACCCGGCCGAATGATCCGACTACTCGCTTCGAGTGATGTTGCGAAGATCATCCCGGTGATCGGCGGTCCGGACCACCGGATCGGGTACGGATTGCCAAGATCCACCTTCGCGCGGGCCGCGGCGACGCCGGTTTGTCGGAAACACCCGAACAGGCTAAACGATTTATCCCTTTTGTCGTGATTATACATATCTCTCAGAGAGAACTCGCTGGAATCGACCGATGTCGTCGGCCTACCCTTTACTCGACCTTGGATCAGCGGTCGGCCAGCCGGTCGGGGGGGTGCGAGCACGTCACCCCGGCATAGCCTGGACCGGTCCGCCAAAGATCTTCCAAAGGGCAGCCGGGGCAGGGAGCGGGTCGGGTGGAATTCCGCGTATTGGGGACCTTGGAAGTCCTGGTGTCCGGGAAACCGGCGCGGCTGGGCGGACCTCGGCCAAGAGCGGTTCTGAGCACCCTGATCGTCCATGCCGGCACGCCGGTCTCCACCGGGCACCTGATCGACCAGGTCTGGGGCTCCCAGCCGCCCGCGACCGCCATGGCCAGCCTGCAGATGCACGTGTCCGCGCTGCGCAAGGTGCTGGGCGATCGCCTGGTCACCACCAACTCGGGCTACCAGCTCAACGCAGCCGACGACGAACTGGACGCGAGCCGGTTCGTCGCGATCATCGACGCGGTCCGGCCGCTGCTCGGCGAGCGGCCGACCCGCGCGATCGCCGACCTGGCCGCGGCCCTCGCGCTGTGGCGGGGCGAACCGTTCACCGGCACGCCCGCCGGTTCGGATGTCGCCGCGGCCCGGCTACGCCTGTCCGAATTGCGCCTGTCCGCTCTCGAGGACCGGATCGACACCGAACTCGGGCTCGGCCGGCATGCCGATGTCATCGCCGAACTGGCCGAGCTGGTCGTGCGCCATCCGGTCCGTGAGCGGCTGACCGGCCTGTACCTGCTTGCGTTGTACCGCTGCGGTCGGATCAACGACGCGCAGGCCGCCTACCAGCGATTGCGCGCCGAACTCGCGGCCGAACTCGAACTGGAGCCGGGCGCCGAGATCGTCTCGCTGGCCAGGGCGATCGACCGACGCGACCCGACGCTGAACCCGCCGACGCAGATCCCGACGCCGGCGAGCCGGTTCATCGGCAGGCGTCGCGAGGTCGAACGGCTCGCCGCGCAGCTCGGCACCACCAGGCTGCTCACCGTCACCGGGCCGGGCGGATCCGGCAAGACCCGGCTCGCTCTCGAACTGGCCAGGGACACCGCGGCCGACCACCCGGACGGCGTCTACATCGTCGAACTGGCCTCGTCGCCGACCGGCGGTTCGGTCGCGGACCGCATCGCGGACGCGCTGACCAGCCGCACCCTGGCGCACCGGCCACGCGGCGGCCTGACCAAGTCGGTGCGTTCGGGCACGGAACAACCGCTGGTCACCACGCTGGCCAACCACTTGCGCGGCTGGCGCGCGCTGATCGTGTTGGACAACTGCGAGCACGTGATCGCCAAAGCTGCCGCCGTCGCGGCCGAACTGCTCAGCAACTGCGTCGGCCTGCGCATCCTGGCGACCAGCAGGGAGCCGCTCGGCGTGGCGGGCGAGGAGGTCTGGCCGTTGGCCGGATTGACCGTGCCGGCCGAGAACGAGCGCCCCGCGACCGCGGTCACGACCGAGGCCCTGCGCCTGCTGGCCGACCGCGGCAAGGGCGTGCGCGCGGGCTTCACCATCACCGGCCGCGACGTCGCGGTGGCGAGCAGGCTGGTCCGCAGGCTCGACGGCCTCCCGCTGGCGATCGAACTGGCCGCGGCGCAGCTGCGCACCAGGTCGCTGGCCGAACTGACCAACCAGTTGGAAAGTCGGTACGAGAGCCAGCTCGCCCTGGCCGACCGGCGCACCCGCACCCTCCCCGACCGGCACCAGACCATGCGCGCCGCCATCGACTGGAGCTACCAGCTGCTGGCCGAGGACGAACAGGCCCTGTTCCGGACCATGTCGGTGTTCGCGGGCGGCGCGACACCGGGCGCCATCGACCTCGTCGAGGGCCGGGACGACGTGCACGACCTGCTCGCGCGCCTTGTCGACCAGTCCGTGCTGGTCGCGGACGTGCGCCAGGAAGGCACCCGGTACCGGATGCTCGACCTGGTCCGCGCCTACGCGACCGAGCGGCTGGTCGAGGCGGGCGACGCAACCCGGATCCGGAAGCTGCACGCGACCTGGTGCGTCGCGCTGGCCAGCTCGGCCGCCAACTACGGCGGCGTCGACCACACCGAGCGGGTCGCGCAGCTCACCGCCGAGGAGGCGAACCTGCGCGCGGCGCTGGACTGGTGCCTCGGCGAGGGCGGCGAGCCGAGCCTGGCGCTGGAGATCGCCAGCCCGCTGTGGTGGTACTGGTGGGCGCGCGGGCTGATGGCCGAAGGCCGGGACTGGTTGCGGCGCGCCCTTGCCGCGTCCGATCCGGCGCCATCACAGTCGCGCGGGTCCGCATTGCGCGCGGCGGCGGCGCTGACCCGCAACAGCGGCGACTACCGGGAGGCCCGCGAACTCGGCGAGGAGTGCCTCGCGGTCTTCGAGTCCCTGGCCAGTGTCACCGGCAGCATCAACGCCTTGGGTGGCCTCTGCGTGACCACCATCGCCGAGCAGGATTTCGAGGCCGCGCTGCGCTACGGCGAACGCACCCGAGACCTGGCCAAGACCACCGGCGACCAGCTGCGCTACGCGTCCGCGCTGAACAACATCGGCCTCGCGCTGCGCTGCCTCGGCCGGCTGGACGAGGCCGAACAGACCTTCAACGCGGCGCTGGAGGGCTGGCGGGCCGTCAAGGACCGCAGGGGCGAGGCCGCGACCATCGGCAACCTCGGCGTGCTGGCCCTGCGGTCCGGGAATCGGGCCCGCTCGCACAAGTTGATCATGGACAGCCTGCGCGGCTACCACCAGATCGATCTGGCCGAGGGCATGCTGGACGCACTGGACGCGCTGGCCTGCCTCGCGGTCGCGGACAACGACCCGGTGACCGCGTTGCGCCTGTTGACCGTGTCCGGGCGTGAGCGGGAACGGCTTGGCGCGGCGCTGTTCGTGCAGGACGAAATCGCGGACCGCGAGGCAGCGGTGATCGCGGCGCACACCGCCCTCGGCGACCAGGCAACCGCGGTCATCGCCGCCGCGCGCGGGCTGGCGCTGCGCCCGTTGGTGGCGGAGCTGCTCAACCGCGGCTGACCGCACGGTGGCGCCAGCTACCCCGTGGCAAGGCCGACGGCGCTCGCTACTGGCTGAGCCGCCCGACCCATTCGGTGAGCAGGACGCGTTCGCCGTTGGTCAGAGCGTTGTCTGCGCGGGCGATCAGGGCGCCGAACTGGGTGGCGATCCTGGCCAGCGTCGGCGCCTCGGCGGTCGGCTCCGCGTTGGTCAGCACGGCGGCGAACACCGCGTCGCGGAGCGCGTCGGCGGTGCTGGGCGTGTCCGGGTTGTTGATCGCGTGCAGGGTCGCGCCGACCAGCGCGGCCTCGATGGTGTCCGCGACGGGTCCGACCTCACCGCGCAACCGGCCCGCGCCCGCGACGTCCTGGAGCAGCGCCACCAGGTCGGCGCGCGCGTCCCGAGCCGCCTGCGGCTTGCCGGCACTGCTCGGCTGCGCGTACATGAGCACGTAGAACGCGGGATTGCGGCGGCCGAAGTCCACGTGGAACTCCCAGCCACGACGCAGGTCCTCGACCGGATCGCCGCTGCCCGACACCGTGCGCGCCGCCGCGAGGAACTCCGCGAAGCGTTGCGCGACAACGGCTTCGAACAGACCGTCCTTGTCGCCGAAGTGGTGGTAGAGGGTGGGCGGGCCGACATCGGCGCGAGCGCAGATCGCCCTGGTGGACACCGCCTCGCCCGCGCCGTTGGCCAGCAGTTCGGCGGCGGCGGCCAGAATCCGTTCCCGTGCTTCCACCGCGCCACCCTATACCAAAACTACAGTCAGCCCTATAACGTCGCTATAGGATCCGATCGGGGTGCTATCTTCGTCAAGCAGACAGCCAGCCAAGACCGCCGTGAGGTGCCGCACGTGACCCGCCGATGGACGGCGCTGCTCCTGGCCGGCGGGGTCGTTGTCGGCATCGCGGCCACCGTGCTCATCTCCGTCATCTCCGGCGCAGGGCCATACCTGATGCTCGGCAACACCGACCCCGGCGCGCTGGTCCGGATCGGCACGCCACTGCTGCGCGCGGTCGCCGACATCGCCGGGACGCTGTGCGTCGGCTCGCTGGTCTTCGCCAGCTGCTTCACCCGGCCGCAATCCTCCGGCCTGCTCTCCCCAGGCGGTTTCGCCGCGGTGCGCGACACCGTGCGCTGGGCCGCGGTCTGGTTGGTCGCCGCGCTGCTGCTGGTCGTCTTCGACACCGCCGACACCTCCGGCCAGCCCCTGGCCGACGTGCTCTCGCCACGGCACCTGTTCGGCCTGATCGGTGCGCTCGAGGAGACCAAGGCATGGCTGGTGACCGCGGTGCTCGCGGTGGCCGTCGCCCTGTTCGGCCGGTTCGCGTTGCGCTGGCGCAGCGCCGTCTACCTGCTTCCGGTAGCGGTGCTCGGCCTGCTGCCGGCGCTAGCCTCGGGTCACTCCTCGTCGGACGCCGGGCACGACATCGCCACGGTGGCGATCATGGTGCACGTGCCGGCCGCCGCGATCTGGATCGGCGTGCTCGTCGCGGTGCTGCGCCAGGTGCGACGGGACCGCTCCGCGCTACCCGCGATCGCACCCCGGTACGCCCGGCTCGCGCTGATCTGCTGGCTGGTTCTCGCCGTGTCCGGCGTTGTCGACGCGACCATCCTGGCCGGGCCGAGCCAACTCACCGGTACCGGCTACGGCGTGCTGATCATCATCAAGGCGCTGATCTTCCTCGCCGTCGGTGGCGTCGCGTTGTTGTTGCGGCGCAAGGCGCTCGCGCTGGTCGGCGACTCGCGCGGCGAGGCGGGCTGGCTGCGGTTGGCCGCTGGCGAACTGGTCGTGCTGCTCGGCACGGTCGGCCTGTCCGTCGGCCTGACCCACCTGCCGCCGCCCGCGTTCCTCGGCCGCGCCGTCACCGCGCAGGAAACCCTGCTCGGCTACAACCTCAGCGGCCCGCCGACGATCCTGCGGCTGCTCACCGACTGGCGGATCGACGCGTTCTTCGGCCGGCTGGCCCTGCTCCTCGCGGCCGGCTACCTGGTCGGGCTCGTCCGGCTGCGCCGGCAGGGCGGGGACTGGCCGATCACCAGGACGCTGAACTGGCTGGCCGGTTGCCTTGTCATGATCGTCGCCAGCTGCTCGGGCATCGGCCGGTACGCTGCCGCGCAGTTCAGCCTGCACATGGCCAACCACATGCTGCTCGGCATGCTGGTGCCCGCGCTGCTGGTCCTCGGCGGCCCGCTGACCATGCTGCGCAGGACGCTGCCCGCGTCCGGTCGCGGCGGCGTGCTCGATCTGCGCGGCTGGCTGCGCGCGTTCGGCGCGTCACCCACTATTAGGGTGCTAACTCAGCCGATCGTCGCACTCGCGTTGTTCGCGGGCTCGCCGTTCATGCTCTACTTCACCGGCCTCTTCGATGCCGCCGTCCGCTTCCACTGGGCGCACACCGCGATCGCGGTCTACTTCCTCGTCGTCGGCCTGCTGTTCTTCTGGCCGATCATCGGCGTCGACGACCCGCCGCGACCGCTGCCGAACCTGGCCCGGCTGGGCATGCTGCTCGCGGCTATGCCGTTCGACAGCGTGTTCGCCGCGATCCTGCTGACCACCCGCACGGTTGTCGGCAACGGCCCGGCCGGCGACAACATGTACCAGTCGCTGGCGCTGCCCTGGGTGACCAGCCTGCTCGGCGACCAGCACGCGGCCGGCCTGCTCGCGTTGATCATCGGCGAAGCCTCGCTGCTGATCGCGATCGTCGCACTGCTGGTCCACTGGAGCAGCCTCGACGAGCGCGGCGACGACACCGGCCTGCTCAACTACCAGCCCATGCTGGACCGACTCAACCGCTGACGGGGGCAACCGGCGACAAGTCGCGAGAACGTCGAACCAATCCCAGCCGAACATGCGGTGAACCAGTCCACCCGGACCAGCACGGCACGACATGGTGGTGGTTTGTTCCACGGCTTCCCCGCTGCTGCGGGGAAGCGCTGTCACGCAAGGAGTTCGCGTGTCCCTGTTCGCCTGGTCGGTGGTGATCCCGGCGGTCGCCTCGGCCGCGTCCGGTGTCACCGCGGTCATCAACACCGTGAAGGTGCTGTGGCCCAGCCCGCACCGTTGGATCAGCTACCGAGTGCACCTCGACGCGCCGATCGGCTCCCGCCCGGACATCAAGGGCTTGGCGGAACTCGTGGTCCGGCGGACGAGGAACAACAGGACGCGCGATCTGCACCACGCCAGCATGGTGCTGGTCCGCGTCAGCAACGACAGCGGCGCGAACATCAGCGACAAGGACTACGTCCAGCCTGCCATCCTCACCTTCGGCAGCCGTCAGGTCGTCGGTGTCGAGATCAAGGACGCCGACGACGCGCAACGTCGCTCATTGCTCGGGAGCGGCCCGAACAACGTACCGAAACCGGGCGAGGACGTGCTCGCCTTCGACGAGAGCGACCAGGGCGCCAACTGGCTGCGCTTGCCGAAAATGGATTTCAACCGGGGCGAACGCTTCCGCATGATGGTGTTGCTACAGGGTCACGGGACCGGGGTGGACGGTTCGGCGAAGCTGCACGATGGCAGGGGACCGGGCTTGCAGCGGGAGACCGGCGGCATCGCGCCGAGTCGCGCGACCCGCCGCGCCCTGGTGTTCGGCACGCTGGCCACCGCGCTGCTGCTCGTCGTGACCTTCGTGGTGTTGTTCGGCCGCCCGCAGGCCGCCCCTCCGGCGACGTGTGGCAACGGATCGCTGGTCGTATCCGGGTCCACCGCGTTCCAACCGTCCGAGTCGGACATCGCCACGCACTACCACCAAACGTGTCCGAACGCGACCGTGTCCGTGAACCCGAGTGGCCACCCGACCGGCAGCCATCAGGGAGCACTCGATCTGGTGACGAACGGCCGCGGCACTCCGAGCGTGCGGACCGGTCAGGTGGCGATGTCGGACGGTCCGGAATCCGGCTATCCAGAACTCGTTCCGCATCCGGTCGCGGTCATCGTCTTCTCGATGGTGGTCAACAAGTCCACCGGGGTCCATTCGCTCACCGCCGCGCAGCTGCGCGAGATCTACAGCGGACAAATCACCAACTGGTCGGCGATCGGTGGCGCGAACGTGCCGATCGACATCGTCAGCCGAGGTACCGATTCCGGCACCCGCAGCACCTTCGACCAAAAGATCCTGGGCAATGCGGCCGAGCCACCAGCTGATTCGTACAACTGCACCGAACGCGATCCCAGCCTGCCGTCGTCACCGGTGATCCGTTGCGAGATGCAGTCGACCGGCGACGTACTGAGCCAGGTCAACGCCATTCCGGGCGCGATCGGCTACGCCGAGATGTCGGTGACCTCCAGCGCGGAGACGAGCCAGTACCAGAACGTCCAACAGGTCCAGCTCAACGGGTACGACCCGGATCCCGAATCCGTGAAGAACATGGAATATCCGTTCTGGACGGTCGAGTACTTCTATACCTACGGAATTCCCGCGGACGGCTCGTTGACATCCGCGTTCCTCAGCTACATGGCCAACGACGCGGCGAAGGCGATCATGCAGAGTTACGGCCATATTCCGTGCACGGACGAATCGGGCAACACGATCACGCTGTGCCAGTAGGCGGTCAGGCTGGACCGGCTCAACCGCTGAGCAGCAAGCTCGCCAGCGACCGCGCGACCCAGTCCTCGGCTTCCTGCCCGGACCAGCCGCGATCTTCGATGAGCGAGCGGAACACGTCGTAGGTGGTGACCGCGTACATGATGTCCGCGGCCCGCCGCGCGGTCAGGCCATCGGCGAGCACGCCGCGTTCGGCCAGGGTCTGCGCGATGTGCGCGGGCCCGGCGTAGCGGCCACGTTCGGCTTCGGCGAGGAACGAGCCGACGTCCGGATCGGCGGCGGCGGTGACCCGCATGACGTCGAGCAGGCCCATGTACCGCTCGGACACCGTGCGCATGTCCTTGGCGTAGAGAGCCAACTGGCGGACCGGGTCGGGTTCGGCGAACAGCTCGGCCACCCAGGTGCGTTGCGGCGGCGGGGTGCTCGGGTCCTCGTCCGGGCCCGCGACGAGCACGGCCGCGGCCTCGGCGAGGACCGCGACCTTGGTGCCGAAGGCCTGGTAGATGGTCTGCACGTGCACGCCTGCGGCGTCCGCGATGGCCTGCAGCGTGGTCGCAGGGTAGCCGCGTTCCACGAACAGTTTCGCGGCCGCCTCGGCCACCCGGCGCCTGGTGGCCGCTCGCCTGCCGCCTCGGGTACTTGACACGCCGCTCACTCTAGCTATAGTCGAATATATAGTCCACTATAGTTGCAAACGGGGGTCGTCTGATGCGTGTGCTGTGCTCGACAACGCCGATGGAGGGGGTGTTCGCGCCGGTCGTGCCGATCGCGCAAGCCCTTGTCGCCCAAGGACATTCGGTGCTGATCGCGACCGCGGCCGAACTGGGCGACCGAGTCCGCTCGACCGGGCTGACCGCGACCGTGGCCGGACCGAACGCGCCGGACGCGGCCGCAAGGGCGACACTGGACCCGGAGTTCGCGGCGGGCCGGCAGCCGTGGCGGATCGGCGCGGTGATGTTCGCGCGGATCATGGCGCCGGAGAAACTGCCGGCGCTGCAACGGATCGCCGCGGATTTCGCGCCGGACCTGATCCTGCACCCCTCGGTCGACCTGGCCGCGCCGCTGCTGGCCGCGCTGTTGGGCATTCCCTCGATCACCTACGGCACCGGACTGCCGTTGGAACCCGACCTGATCGCGGCCATGGCCGGTTGGGTCGCGCCGCTGTGGCGGGCCAATGGACTGGAACCGGACGAGTACGCGGGCCTCTACCGGCACGGCTATCTCGACCCGCTGCCGCCGAGCCTGTCCTCGGGCGTTCCGCCAACGCGAATTCTGCCGGTCCGGCCGACGCCGCCGGGCGCCGTCGACGACCCGCTTCCGTTGTGGGCCTACCGATTGGGTGCGCGGCCGGTCGTGTACGTGTCGCTCGGCACTGTGCCGATCTTCAACAAACCCGAGTTCTTCGCACCGATCCTGGCCGGGCTCGCCGACCTCGACGTGGACGTGATCGTCACCGTCGGCGCGGACACCGATCCGGCCGCGCTCGGGCCAGTGCCCAGGTATGTCCACATTGAACGGTGGTTGTCGCTGCCGGCGTTGCTGGTCCGCTGTGACGCGGTGATTTGCCACGGCGGGGCCGGTACCACGTTGGCCGCGCTTGCCCAGGGTTTGCCGTTGGTGTTGCTGCCGCGTGGCGCCGATCAGTTCCCGACCTCGGCGGCCTGCGCGCGGGCCGGAGCGGGCGAGGTGATCACGCCGGAGCGGATCGACGCGGACGCGGTACGCGAAGCCGTCGAGTTGATCCTCAAGGAGGACTCCTATCGGACGGCCGCAGAGGCTGTTCGCGAGGAGGTCGAGGCTATGCCGACGCCAGGGGCGGTTGCTGCTGAGCTGTCAGGCTGAATCGGCGCAGCCGCAGGCTGTTGCTCACCACGAACAACGAGGACAGCGCCATCGCGCCGCCGGCGATCAATGGGTTGAGCAGGCCGAACGCGGCCAGCGGCAGCGCGGCGACGTTGTAGCCGAAGGCCCAGGCCAGGTTGCCGTGGATGGTCCGCAGCGTGCTGCGGGCCAGCTTCAACGCGCCGGGCACTACGTCGAGGTCGTCGCGAACCAGGATCAGGTCGGCCGCGCCGAGGGCGACGTCGGTGCCGGACACCACGGCGAGGCCGAGGTCGGCGCGGGCCAGCGCGGGGGCATCGTTGACGCCGTCGCCGACCATGGCGACCGAGTGGCCTTCGCCTTGCAGGCGTTGAATCACGGCGGCTTTGTCGTCCGGCATGACCTCGGCGATGACCTCGTCGATGCCGACCTCGGCGGCGACGCTGCGCGCGGTCGCGGCGTTGTCGCCGGTGAGCAGCACGGTGCGCAGGCCCATCGAGCGCAGCTGCGCGATCGCGCCCTTGGCCGATGGCTTCACGGTGTCGGCGAGGGCGAACACGCCGAGCGCCACGCCGTCGGCGGCGAGCAGCACGGCGGTGTGGCCGTTGGCTTCCCAGTCGGCGCGGGCCTTGACGAGGTCGTCGGGGATGGTCACGTCGTGCTCGGCGAGTAGGCGGCCCGAGCCGACCAGCACGTCGCGACCGTCGAGCGCGCCGCGCACGCCGAGGCCTGCGAGGCTGGTGAAGTCGGTGACCTCGGGCAGGGTGCCGAGTTCCTGTCGGGCGCGGGCGGTGATCGCGGCGGCCACCACGTGCTCGGAGGGTTCTTCCAGCGCGCCCGCCATGCGCAGCACGTCGGCGCGGTCCGCGTCGGCGGTGACGGCGATGCCGGCGACGGCCATCCGGCCGTGCGTGATGGTGCCGGTCTTGTCCAGCACGACCGTGTCGATGGCGCGCGCGGATTCCAGGGCCTGGTGGCCCTTGATGAAGATGCCCAACTGCGCGCCTCGACCGGACGCCACCAGCAGCGCGGTGGGCGTTGCCAGGCCGAGCGCGCACGGGCAGGCGATGATCAACACGGCCAGCGCAGCGCCGATCGCGTACTGCACGGAACCATCCACGAGCAGCCAGCTGAGCAGGGTCAGCGCGGCGATGCCGAACACGACCGGCACGAAGACACCGCAGATCCGGTCGGCCAGCCGCTGGACGCCTGCCTTGTCGGTCTGGGCCTGCTCGACCAGCCGGACCAGGTGCGCGAGTTGGGTGTCCGCGCCGATCCGGGTCGCGGTCACCACCAGCCGCCCGTGCAGCGCGATGGTGCCGCCGGTGACCGCGTCGCCCTCGCCGACCTCGACCGGCATGGACTCGCCGGTCATCGTGCTGGTGTCCACCGCGCAGTGGCCGCCGCGCACGACGCCGTCGGTGGCGATGGTCTCGCCCGGCCGGACGACGAAGTCCTGGCCGACCCGCAGGTGTCCGATGGCGACCCGGCGCTCGGTGCCCTCCGCGTCGAGCACCGCGACGTCCTTGGCGCCCAACGCGGCCAGCGCGCGCAGCGCCCCGCCGGCCCGCCGCCGCGCCTTGGCCTCGAAGAGCCTGCCGGCCAACAGGAACGTGGTGACGCCTGCGGCGACGTCGAGGTAGATGGCGCCGCCGGGCCGGAAGACCAGGCCCCACACGCCGTCGGTGGCCTCGCCGGCACCGCTGTTGAAGAAGATCGTGTAGATCGACCAGACCACCGAGGCCGTGATGCCGACCGAGACCAGGGTGTCCATCGACGTGGACAGGTGCCGCGCGTTGCGCAGCGCGACCCGGTGGAAGGGCCACGCGCACCAGGTGGCGACCGGGATGGTCATCGCAAGCAGCAGCCACTGCCAGCCAGGGAACCGCAGGGCGGGCACCAGGGCGAGGGTGATGGACAGGTCGCCGAGCGGGGCGGAGAGCAGCAGCGCCACGATCAGCCGATGCCACAGCGACTTGACGGTCGCGGCCTCGGCCTTGGCGTCGTCGGTCGCCTCGGGTTCGTGCCTGCGGGCCTGGTAGCCGGCCTTCTCCACTTCGGCGATCAGCCGCTCGACGTCGATCGAGGCCGGATGGTCGACCGTGGCCCGTTCGGTGGCCAGGTTGACGGTGGCCTGTACCCCGTCGAGCTTGTTGAGCTTGCGTTCCACCCGAGCGGCACAGGCGGCACAGGTCATTCCACCGACGACCAGTTCAACCGACATGACTGCACTCTAGTTACCGGGTTCAGAGCATCAGCAGCAGCATGTATCCCATGGTGACGCTCATCGCGATGTGACAGCAGTCGGCCGCTCGCGGCGCCAGCGGCACGCTCGCCCCGCCCGCACCCGCGACCGTCGGCCGCAGCACCTGATCGGTGGCCAGCACGGCGAACCCGCCGAGCAGCCCGAGCAGCAGCAGGGTCAGCAGGGGCGTGGTCACCGAGCCGGACACGCCCATGCTCATTCCGGACATACCGGCACCGGCGGGCCTGGCCGTCATCATGTAGAGCATGGCGCCGCTGCCGATCAGGTGCGCGGGGGCCGAACCGGCGGGCCGCGCCTCGACGAGGCCGATCAGCAGCCGGGCGCCGAACCAGCACGCGGCAAGCCCGAAGAACATCGTCCAGCCCAGGTTCCAGGCGTGCCCGGCCAGCGGGTTGGCCGAGGGCACCAACATGCCGGCCATGGCAGTGCCCATGCCGATGTGCACCACGTCGACGTCGCGTTGGGTACGGCGGCCGGTCCTGCGCGCCACGATCAGCCGGCCGACGCAGTAGACCGCGATGCCGAGCATGACGACCGCGAACGCGCCGGCCAGCCAGCTGGGTCCGGTACTCACGCGGACAACCGTAGAACACAGCTACGACAAAACAGCGAGCGAGGAGTCGGTGGGGTACGGCAGGCTGGCGACATGGACGCAGACGACATACGACTCGATGCCGACATCGCGAACGACCTTGCCAGCAACCTGGCCAAACTCTTCGAGGAGACCCGTTTCCGGGTCACCGAGTCCCGCAACGACCCGTTGGTGGAGAAGCTGACCGGGCACCTTGGCCGGCCGCTGGTGGACGTGCCGACGCTGACCGAGAACTTCGGTGCGTGGGAGCACGTGAACGTGCACCGGGGGCTGGAGGCGTATCTGGCCGCGCACAGCCCGGACGCCGAATGGTTCGGCATCGCAGGCGCGAACCGCAACCACCAGGAACTCGTCGACATGGTCAACGAGGCCGCCCTGCGCGGCAACTACCAACTCGGCGCGGTCGACTACCGTACCGTCGCCACCGGTCCGGATTCGGCGACCGAGGTGGTGCAGGTCGGCCTTGTCAACTCCTGGGCACCGGATGGCGCGCCGGTCGTGCTGGCCGAGCGCGGGCCGAGCGAGTTCCGCGGCTATCGACAGTGCTCGCTGCACATCATCGCGCCGGACCGCGCGACGGCGACGGTGGTGCGGGACGAGATCGAAGGCTTGATGAAGCAGCACAACCTGTTTCGCGGCGCCCTGCTCCAGTTCGACGTCAACGAGAACCGGGGCAACGAGTTGCTCTCGTTCCTGCAACGCCCTGAGCTGAGCACGCAGGACGTGATCCTGCCGGAGGGCACGCTGGAGGCGATCGAGAAGCACGTCGTGCGCAGCCGCGCCCGCAACGAGGCGCTCATCGCCAACGGCCAGCACCTCAAGCGCGGCGTGCTGCTCTACGGTCCACCCGGCACCGGCAAGACGCACACCGTGCGGTACCTGATGTCGCGGCTGACCGACGTGACCGTCGTGGTGCTCTCCGGTCGGGCCATGCGGCTGCTGGCCGAGGCCGCGGCGGTCGTGCGCGGCCTGCAACCGGCGGTGCTGGTGATCGAGGACGTCGACCTGATCGCCGAGGACCGGAGCATGCACAACGGGTCGAACCCGCTGCTGTTCGAGCTGCTCAACCGGATCGACGGGATCGACGCGGACGCGGACGTCACCTTCGTGCTGACCACCAACCGGGTCGAGATCCTGGAGAAGGCGCTCACCGAGCGGCCGGGCCGGGTCGACCTCGCACTGGAGATCGGCAAGCCGGGCCCGGTCGAGCGGGAGCGGCTGCTGCGCCTCTACACCAAGGGCATCGAGCTCGATCTGCCCGATGCGAGCGAGCTGGTCGCGGAGTTGGAGGGGGTGACCGCGTCGTTCGTGCGGGAGCTGGTCCGCAGGGCGGTGCTGCGCGAACTCGACGCGCATCCCGAGCAGCAACGGGTTCGACTCGACAAGGACACGTTGCGTGACACCCTCCGCGAGCTGACCGACGAGCGTCAGGACCTGACCGGCCGAATTCTGGGCGGCCGCCGAAACTCTGCGTGATTTTTTCGCCAATCCCGCGTAAGAGCCACTCACCGCGCGCGTCCCCCTCCGGCAAGCAGGTCGGACGTGACGGGGTGGGGTTATGGAACACATCGCGGGGCCGCAGGCGTTGCGAGGCAAGCGTCGGGAGCGGATCGCGGCGGAGGTCGCCGAGCGGTTCGCCAGGGATCGGATGAGCGTGCACGAGTTGGCCAGCCAGTTGGGTCGGCGGCCCTCGGTGGTGCGCAGGCTGCTTGGCGAGGCAGGCGTACAGGCGGCCGGCACGCCGTGTGTCGGGATCAGCGAACAGGAGACCGCGCAGACGTTGGCGCGGCGCTACGAGAGCGGGGCTTCGATCTCCGCGCTGGTTCGGCAGACCGGGCTGGACAAGCGGGTGATCAGGGGCATGCTCAGCCGCCAGGGTGTGGCCCTGCCGGAACGGCACTCCCCCAGCCGCGAGGAGGCCGAGCAGATCGCCGCGCGCTACCGCGCCGGGGAGAGCATCAGGACCTTGGCCGCCGGCACGGGTTGCTCGTACGGGACGATCCGGACCGTGCTGCTGGGCGCCGGCGTTGAACTGCGGCCACGCGGTTCGGGTGCCCGCGTCGACAGCTGAGCGACTACCGACCGAAAATCCACCGGGACAGCCAGGCGATCCACGAGCCGGAGCGACGGGGCAGCACGATCAGCTGCTCCTCCTCCGGCTCGATCGCGTCCGGGGCCGGGGCGGGCCGGACTCCCGCGCTCAGGTACTCGGCGTCCAGCCGCACCACTCGCCGTACCGGCGAGGCCGGTCGCGCGGCCTGACCTGACGCGGGCTGGGTCGGAATAATCGCCCGTCCAGGGCTGGTGCCGTTCACGTCGTCATCTCCTCAGCGCTCGCACTGGCGAGGCGGCCGCGGGTGACGACCAGCCCCAACCGGGGAGAACAGCCGGGTGCCGGAAATCGCATCGCACGCTCACGATCGGTGAGCCACGCCGGATTGTCCGAAACCACACCACTACGGCTGGTAATAATGCCCGAGCTATCTTTCTTCCTCACCGGGGTGCGCGCGGACAAGCGCCTAGCGGTCCGAAAAAGACGCCGAACGGCGGTGCGGAACGCATTCGATATTCGAAAGCCTCATCTGTGTTATCCCACTTGGCGCCACCGATCGACCAACCGATGTCACCCGTCCGGGCGCATACCCCTACCACTGGTCAACGGAATTTCCACAACTTCGGACATTTCCTCCGCCACCCGGCCGTCATCACTCGAATGGAGCAGCGTAAAGCACCCTGACGAACGGTCGGTGAGCGCGACCGAACACAGCGCTAACACCAGGAGAAACCGGTCGCCTGCCGAGTACCGGTAGCAGGCACCCTGACCCGCCGCCCGAGACGGCGTTGCTCACGCAGTACGCCGCAAGACCAGACAGAGTCCCAATTTTCACTACATCGGGTGACTATCGGTAAATCACGAGATGCGCTTCAGCACAGGTTTCTATCGCGCGAATCGCGAATACTAAAGACGCAGCCACCGACTATCCTTGAGGGCCTTGCGGTACGAACCGGAAAAGTACCGACATGGCCACACAACATCGGGAGCACTATCCAGTTCATGTTTCACCGACAACCTGAACAACCTGCCGGAAAACGTCGGACTACAGCCGTGACCGACGTTAGGCACACGATCGACTATGTCACTTCGATGTCCGACAACTAACCGACTCACCGCACCCGCGCGGCAGATGATCGCCGCGGTCGTCCGGCAGCCTTCCTCCGGTTGCCGGCTAGCGACCGAGCAGCAGGCGATTAATCGCACCGGCGCGGCTGCGTCCAGCCAAGGAGCAGACCACATGAAAGGCTATGACCCCACCACCGCATCCGGGATCTTTCCGGTCGACGCCTGGGAGTCATCATTTTCCTGCGGCCCCAACGGCGGCAATTGCGTCGAGGTGAACCTGGGCGCTCACGGACTCGTCGGCCTGCGGGACAGCAAGCTGGCCGAGGGTCCGGTGCTGGTGTTCGACGACGACGAGTGGCTCGCGTTCCTCAACGCCGCCGCCGCCGGACAGTTCAACCGTTGACCCGCGGTCAGTGATCACGACCACCGGAATCACCACGATCACCGATCACCGCCGACGCACACCCACGCGCCGGACACCGGGCCCACGTCGCGTCGCGTGCGCGCACACGCCGACGCGACGAGGGCTCGAGCGGGATCGGGCGGGCGGGCCCGATCGGCCATCCGGCCCAACCGGAAGCGGCCCCTCTAGCCGGGGCGGCGTTTTGGGCACCGGTGGCACCGCTCGCGTGGTTTAAAGTGAATCACCTGGTGATGCCTGCGGAAGTGGAGACCCGGTGCCCAGCACGGTGACATCTCGTCGTCGGCAACTCGGCAACGAGATTCGGCGTGCGCGGACCGCGGCCGGCATGACCCAGCAGGACGTCGCGAACCTCCTCGGCTGCGGCCAAGGGAAGATCAACAAGATCGAGATGGGCGCGGTGTCGGTCAAGATCGCCGATCTTCGTCAGATGATCGAGGCGTTCAAGGTCGGCTCCGCTGAAGAGGACATGATGCTGGAGCTGGCTCGCTCCGGCAGCCAGCGCGGCCAGTGGTCGGGCTACCGTTCCGCGGTGCCGCAGTGGTTCCGCACGTTCACCGACCTTGAGCCGGCCGCGTCGGAGATCCTGAGCTGGCACGGGGAACGCATACCAGGGCCGCTACAGTCCGAGCACTACATGCTCAAACAGTTCAGCGAGGCGCGCGCCACCGACATCACCGGCCTTGTGCGCAACCGCCGGGATCGCAAAGAGGTGTTCGAACAGAAACGGCCGCCCTACTACCGCTTCATCCTCGGCGAGGCCGCGCTGCGCAGGATGCCCGGCGGCCCGGACCCCTCGGTCGCCCTCGACCAGGTGCAGCACCTGCTCGAACTGAGCTCCAAATACCCGCGCACCTACATCCACCTGCTGCCCTTCGACGCCAAGCTGTCGCACGTGCCCAACGACTTCACCATCATGCGTTTCTCCGACGGCACCCAGGACTTCGTGTTCGTCGAGCATGTCGCGGGCGGATTGAACATCGACGACGAACGGGACTTCGAGCTGTTCGTGGACGCCTGGGACAGGCTTCGCGGATCGGCCCTGGAAACCGGCGATACGACAACATTCCTTACCAATCTGAGCGAAGAACTGCGCACCCAGCTCCCGTTCTGAATTCTGACCCGAATGGCTACCGCGTCATCGGCGGCATGGCTATGATTCGCCAGCGCGACACCTTCCCTGGAAGGATCACCAACGTGAGTTCTGCCGAATCCAAGCCCGTCGCGCCCGTGTGCGATCTGGATCGCCCCAATGTCGCCCGGGTTTACAACTACTACCTCGGCGGAAACACGAACTGGGCGATCGACCGCGAATTCGGCAAGACGGTGCTGAACCACTTCCCGCAGATGCGCTCGATCGCGATGGCGAACCGGTTGTTCGCCATCCGCGCGGTCCGGTATCTGGCCCGGCACGGGGTCACCCAGTTCATCGACGTCGGCTCGGGGATGCCGGCGATCGGCAACACGCACGAGATCGCGAATGAGATCGATTCACGATCGCGGGTGGTGTACCTGGACAACGAGCCCGTCGCGGTCGCTTATTCGCAGCTGCTGCTGGAGCGCTGCGGCGACCCGGCCCGGCACGCCGCGGTCAACGCGGACCTCCGCAAACCGGATCAGCTGTGGGCCCGAGTGGGTGACGCGGACGTGCTCGACCTCGACGCCCCGGTCGCCATGCTGGCCACTTCGGTGCTGCACGTACGCCAGCCGGGGCCGGACGGGGTGGACGTGGGCGGGTTGGCGCTGGCGCGGTGCCGGGACCTGCTGGCCTCCGGTTCGTTCCTGGTGATCACCCATCTGACCGACGACGGCGTGCCCGAGCACAGCCGTGGCCAGCTGGCCACGTTGAAGAAGCTCTACGACACCCAGAGCAGCCCGCTGGTGTTGCGCTCCGCAGCCGAGATTCGCGAGTTGTTCGGTGATTTCGATCTGGTCGAGCCGGGCCTGACCTGGACCCCGGAGTGGCATCCCGAGCAGGGTTATCCCGAGGAAGACGCGCCGGCCATCGAGTTCGACACGCCCACCGAGTCGGTGATGCGGGCCGGGGTCGCAAAAAAGCGATAGGCAAATCGCACCCCCGCGCTCGTACCTCTTTCGGGCGATAATTTGGCGTTGAATGCGTCGTGGCCGTCCTGACCTGCGGCAAGTGGGTAGCATTCCGCACATCAGTAACGCGTTAATGCCATTCCACCCGCCCAACAGGAAGAAACCACGAATACCCATGGCGCAGAAAGTTACCGTTCAACTCGTTGACGACCTGGACGGCACCGCGAGCGATGACATCGAGACCATGACTTTCGGTCTCGACGGTGTGAACTACGAAATCGACCTCAACGAAAAGAACGCCGCCAACCTGCGTGAGGGCCTCGCCGAGTTCGTGGCTTCCGCGCGGCGCGCGGGCGGCCGGGCCAAGCGGGGCACCGCCTCCGCCCGGCCCACCAGCTCCGGCCGGACCAAGGAGCAGACCCAGGCGATCCGGAACTGGGCCAAGCGCAACGGGCACAAGGTGTCCGAGCGCGGCCGCATCTCCACCGCGATCACCGAGGCGTTCGAAGCCGCCCACGCGGGCGGCGGCAAGCCCAAGCGCGGTCGCTGAACCCGAGGCCGCACCGCGGCGCGGCCGACATCCGGTGGGTGTCGGCCGCGCAGCCTGCCAGCACAGGTGCGGCAGCGGTTCAGTCGCGCTCCCGCCAGGCCATCACCGCACACCACAGCCCCACCGCGACCAGCGCGAAGCCGACCACGAACGGCCAGACCTGGGTGTCGATCGCACCGAGGAACAGGTTGACCCCGGCCGAACCGAGGAACGCAACGCCGAGGATCAACCAGACCGCCATCGGATGGCGCGGCCGAACCCCGAGCCCGTGGCCAGTACGCCGGCTCATCCGGTGCTACCTCCCAATCCGGTACGCAGGAGTATCGGCGAAGCCCTGGCCACGGTTACCCGGCAAAACCCACGGTGAACAGTGTTTTCCTCGGTGTGTTCGCCGGAGCGTCGGGCGGTTTGGTTGATCGCCCGCGCGGCGTTACCCGATCCTCCGAACGGCGTATTACCCGTGCCGCGAATATCTCGTTCCGATGACGAACCCGATCGCCAATCCCCCGCCTTTCGCTCACGCTGCGAACACACACCAACGCGCGGGGCGACGCGCCGGCCCGGCCCGGATCGAATTCGTGTCCGTCAGGTCAACATCGAGAGACGGCTCGGCGGAGAAACCGCAGGAAACCCTGGGATTAGCCCGCCGCAAAGGTAGAGTGCGGGTGTCGATGAGCAGGTGGGAAGGCGGCAGCAGGTGATTCCGGACGAGGGCGCCCGCGGGAATCGGGTACCACGGCCGGGTCCGGACGTCGCAGGACGACTCGATCTGGCCCGACCGAATGCCGCGCGAATGTATGACTATTACCTCGGCGGATCCGCGAATGTGTCGGTGGACCGGGCCGCTGCCGATGAACTGGTCCGATCCTTACCGGATACGGTCTTCTCGGCTCGGGCGAACAGATCATTTCTGGGGCGGGTCGTCCGTTTCCTGAGCGAACAGGGCATCGACCAATTCCTCGACCTCGGCTCCGGCATCCCGACCGTCGGCAACGTGCACGAAATCGCGCAGTCGGTCAATCCCGAGGCCAGGGTGGCCTACGTGGACATCGAGCCGGTCGCGGTGAGCTACGCGCAGAAACTGCTGCGCGAGGAGAAGCGGGTCACCATCACCAAGGCGGACATCCGGAGGCCGAGCACGGTACTGACCGCGCCCGGCGTGACCGACCTGCTTGACTTCGGCCGCCCGGTGGCCGTGCTCGCGGTGGCCATCCTGCACGTGATGTCCGACGCGGACGCCCCGCTGGAGTTCCTCGGTGAGTACCGCGCGGCCTGCGTGCCCGGCAGCTACCTGGCCATCTCGCATCTGAGCCCGCAGACCTGGGATCCGCAGGAGATCACCCACAGCCAGCAGGTCTACGCACGCACGCCGACCCCGATC
>DASYBO010000538.1:0-14300 GCA_036500685.1 Pseudonocardiaceae bacterium
GGTCGAACGCGGCCCGCTCCAATGCCTGCCTGGTCTGCTGTTTCTTGCGTTCCCGCAGGCCGAGGGGCTGTTGCGACGAGCTGGGCGACATGCCACCACGGTAACAGAATGTGAGACCACCGTCTCTTTCTAGACTCCGACTCCCTCGCACCTATCATATGAGACTGCCATCTCATGTCAACATGACGACATTCCTATGTGCGGACGTGCAGATGTGTGGATGTTCGCCGGTGCTGCAGATCGGATTGTCGGACTAACCGAAGGTTCTATCTTCGTTTGTGTACAAGGCTTGGGCGATGCCATAGTCTCGGACGCATTGCTGGCGGTGGGAGGTACAGCGCGCTGATGGCGACCCAGCCAACACGGTTGCGAGCCGATGCCGCGCGCAACCGGGAACTGATCCTCACCGCCGCCCGAACCGCCTTCCGCGAACGCGGCATCTCCGCGCCGCTTGACGAGATCGCGCGGTCGGCGGGCGTCAACATCGCGACGCTCTATCGGCGGTTTCCGGATCGGACGGCGCTGATCCACCAAGTCGTGCTGGAGGCGTACGCGCTGGTGCGGGACGAGACCCGGCTGGCGACGACCAAGTTGGCCGATCCGCTCTCCGCGATCGAGGACCTACTGCTGAACCTGGTGCAGCGCCGGGATCAACTGGTGTTGCCGCTGCTCGGCGGGCCGGCCGTGGACAATCCGGAGATCTTCGCCATGCAGCGCGAGATCGACGCGAACCTGGAGACCGTGCTCGCGGCGGGGCGCGCGGGCGGCACGGTCCGCGAAGACCTCAACTCGGTCGACCTGATCACCGCGTCGGCGTTGGTCTGCCGGCCCATGCCGCACCTGTCGGTGGCCGATGCCACCAACCTCTCCGCGCGACACGTGCGCGTGTTCGTGGACGGCCTGCGCCCGCACGGCGCACGCCGAATACCGGCACCGGTGACCCACGCGGACCTGACCGCGCAGTTCAACCGGACAGGTTGAGCGATCAGTTCTGCTGGTCAGGCTGGCCGGACTGGTCAGGCTGGTCGCCGAAGCGTTGTGCCGCATCTTTGGCCTTGGCCGCGCTCGACTGGATCTTCTCCGAGTACTTGCCCTGGGTGCCGTTGTCCAGCTTGCTGGCCACCCGGTCGATGCCCTCGGAAATCTTGTCGCCGTGTTGGCCGACGAAGTCGGAGGCGCGCTCCTTCAGTTCTTCGGCCTGCTTCTTGACGTCATCAAGGAAACCCATGCGCCCAGTTTATCCGTGTTGAGCCGGATCGGCATGGCGTGATCGACATCGCCGGCCGCCGACCGACCGGGTTTCCCTTGGCGTCGGCGATCCCCACGCCGGTCAGCCGATCGGTGGCGTGTTCAGCCAGATTCGGATCAGGTGCCGACGCAGCGCGGGGTCGGGATGGTCGACGTAGGCGGTGCGATTGTGCATGGTCACGTGGTTGTTCAACAGCTGCAGGTCGCCCGCGCGCAGGTCCATGGTGAACGCGAAGCGCGGATCGTTGGTCAGCTCCTCAAGCAGGTCGACGAGGGCGGACTGGGCCGGGGTGAACGGCGGCACGTCCGCACCGCGCTGCGCGGAGCGCAGGTAGTCAAGGCCCCAGGCGGCGGAGAGGCGGCCGTGCGCGTCACGGGTGTAGAGCGGGCGCTGGTGGTAGGTGCCGTTGCGGGCGTCGTGCCACCACGGCTGGTAGAGCAGGTCGACGAGTTCGGGATGGGCGCGGCGGATTTCATCGTGCAGCGCGACGGTGTTCAGCACCGCGCTTCGGCCGCCGGATTTGGCCGGGCGCAGGCAGAGTAGGCCGACCACGTCGGTCGGGTCGGCGTGGAAGCTGAGTTGTGCCGAGTGCATGTAGCTCTTGCTGGTCGACGCGTTCGGGTCGACGCCGATGTCGCGCACGTGCCGGACGAGTTCACCGTCCGCGCCCTGCGACACCACCTCGCCGATCCGCCGTGCGACATCGATGGCGAGCCGCTCGGCCTGTGCGTCGGTCAGCCCGTCGACCGGCAGGCCGCGCAACAAAGCAACGCCGCGGCCGGTGACGAGTTCCGCGCGGATCGCCTCGAACAGCGCGGGATCGTCGGTGAACTGCCAGGCCCAGTCGTCATGCTGGGCGAGATCGCGTGCGAGCCAGGCCGTCGTCCCCATGCACCCATCGTGGCAACGCACTGATCGACGGCGCCACGGATTACGCCACCGGCCGAAAAACGGTTGCCGGCCCGATCGCGGCTGGTTACCTTGGCCGCATGCCAGATGCCGCCGCACTGCTACGCGCCTACGACGAACAGGCCCGACCGGCCGAAAGCCGCGGTCTGCCGGCGGGTGTGCACGCCGAAGCGGACGGGCCGGTCGTGCGTCTCGTCGGCGACCGCCGTGGTTTCGTCAACGCGGCGGTCGACCTCGGGCTGGCTGGCGCCGAACTGGACACGTTGATCAGGCGCCAGCGGGACTTCTTCGCCGCGC
Organism: Pseudonocardiaceae bacterium; assembly: GCA_036500685.1. Lineage (GTDB taxonomy): Bacteria > Actinomycetota > Actinomycetes > Mycobacteriales > Pseudonocardiaceae > CAJCJE01. The sequence goes on from DASYBO010000538.1 coordinate 2,456, forward strand.
GGGGCGAGGGCGTCGAGTGGAAGACCCGCGCACACGACCAGCCGGCCGAGTTGTTCGATCGGTTGCTGGCGGCCGGATTCGTGCCGGAGGAACGGGAGACGGTGCTGATCGGAGTCGCCGCCGAGGTCGCCGACGAGCATCCGCCACTGCCGGACGGGGTTGAACTGCGCGAGGTCACCGACGAGGCCGGGTTCCGCCAGATCGCGGACATGGAGACCGAGGTGTGGTCGTCGGACCGGAGCCATCTGGTGCCGCGACTGACACGGGAGGTCGGGGCCGGGCTGGTCACCGTGTACGGCGCGGTGGCCGACGGGCGGATCGTGTCGGCTGCCTGGGCCGAGTTCAAACCGGACATCGAGTTCGTCGGTATTTGGGGTGGGGCGACGCTGAAGCAGTGGCGCGGGCGCGGGATCTATCGCGCGCTGCTGGCCAAGCGCGCCTGGTTGGCGGTGCGGCGTGGCTACCGGTACCTGCAGATCGACGCGTCCGAGGACAGCCGGCCGATCGTCGAACGCCTCGGGTTCACGGCGGTCACCACGACCACTCCCTATGTGTGGACGCCATGAGCGACGACTTCGACCGGTTGGTCGCGGAGGGCGCGGCCGAACCGGTCGAGGGCTGGGACTTCTCCTGGTTCGCCGGGCGCGCCAGCGAGGAGCGGCCGTCCTGGGGTTACGCGCGGCTGATCGGCGAACGGATGGCCGACGTGCGGTCCGGTTTGGACATCGACACCGGCGGCGGTGAGGTACTGGCTTCGATTCCGCGCGCGCCGAAGCTGTTGGTGGCGACCGAGGCGTGGCTGCCGAACGTGCCGGTCGCGTCGGCGAATCTGGCGCCGTTGGGCGGTCGGGTGGTGGCCGCGGCCGAGCATGAGGGCCTTCCGTTCGCCGATGGCACGTTCGACCTGGTGGTGAGCCGGCATCCGGTGGCCACGAACTGGGCGGAGATCGCGCGCGTGCTGGCGCCGGGCGGGTCGTTCCTGTCCCAGCAGATCGGCGCGGGCCAGCAGTGGGAGCTGATCGACGCGATGCTCGGCCCGCACAACCCGAGCCCCGCGCGCAGCACCGACACCGCGGTCGCGCGCGCCGCCGAGGCCGGGCTGACCGTGGTCGACCTGCGGTCGGAGACGTTGCGCTCGGAGTTCTTCGACATCGGCGCGATCGTCTACTTCCTGCGCAAGGTGCTGTGGACGGTGCCCGGGTTCACCGTGGAGGGCTACCGCGAGCGATTGCGCGCGCTGCATGAACGGATCAAGGCGGAGGGCTCATTCGTGAGCAGGGCGCCGCGATTCCTGATCGAGGCGCGCAAGCCGGCCTGATCACCGCCGCCCGTCGCCTGGCAGGATGGTCGACAACGGCGGCGAAGGGACCCCGGCATGGCTGGCCTGCACGGCACGGTGACGTCGATCGACCTGCTCGGCCCCAGAATGCGCCGGATCACCATCAGCGCGACCGAACTGCGCGGTCAGCCATGGACGCCTGGTCAGCAGGTGCGCGTGCGCACCGGCGACCCGAAGACCGGCGACCGAGGCCCCAAGCGCAGCTACTCGGTCTACGCCTACGCCGAGGACAGCATCGAACTGTGCGTCCTCGACCACGGCGGGGACGGGCCGGGCAGCGCATGGGCGCGCCGGATCGCGGTCGGTCAACCGGTGGATCTGTCCCGGCCGGAGGGCTCGTTCGTGCTGCGCCATCCCGCGCCGTATCACGTGTTCGCCGGTGAGGAGACCGCGTCGGTGGCGTTCGCGGCGATGCTGCGCGCGCTGCCGGCCAGCGCGAGCGTGTTCGGCGTTGTCGAGGTGGACACCCCGGACGACCGGCTCCCACTGCCCGACTCGATCAGCTGGGCCTACCGCGCGGGCGGGTCCGCGGCGTCGTCGGAAACGCTGGTTGACGCGGTAGGCAAGCTGAAGCTGCCGGACGAGCCGGGGATCGCCTACCTCGCGGGCGAGGCCAGGACCATCCAACTGGTGCGCAAGCACCTGGTGAAGGACCGGAACTGGCCGCGCCGCAACGTGATCACCAAACCGTTCTGGACTCCCGGCCGAAGCGGCATGGACTAGGATTTGCGTGCATAATGCACATATGAGCGAGACCACCGGGGCCAGATTGCAGGTCGCGCTCGGTCTGCTGCTGCAACGCCGGCACCGAGCCATGATCTACGGCGAACTGCTCGAACCGTTCGCCGGCACGGTGGACGAGGCGACGTACCCGGTGCTCAGCGGGCTCGGCAGGGTCGGGCCGACCACCTCGGCGAAGCTCGGCACGGAGATCGGACTTGACCGGTCGGTGGTCAGCCGGCACAGCGACCGACTGGAGGCGCTCGGCCTGCTGCGCCGCTCCCCCGACCCGGACGACGCCCGCGCCACCCTGCTCACCCTGACCGACGAGGGCGAGCTGACCGTGGCGCGGCTGCGCGAGCGGCTCGGCGCGATCTTCCAGCGTCGGCTGGACCGGTGGCCGCCGGAGGAGGCCGCGGCGTTCGTGGCCGGGCTGGAACGGTTCGTACACGAGTCGCTGACCGGCGATGACTGAGCAGAACCGGTTCGACGAGCAGGATCGGCGGCTGATCGCAGCGTTACAGTGCGCCGGCAGGCTCAGCGCGGAACGCGCGGCCACTGTGCTCGGGCTGACCGCCAGGGTGGTGCATCGGCGCTGGTCGGCGTTGTTTCGTGACGGCACGGTCCGGGTGATCGCCGAGCCGAGGCGCAGCACCGCCGATGGCGTGATCATGCTGCGGATCCGGGTGCTGCGGGGCAAGTTGGGCACGATCACGGCGGCGCTGGCGGCGCGCGAGGACATCCCGTTCATCGACGTGTCCTCGGGCGGCGACGAGATCTCGGCGGTGTTACTCGGCGGGCCGGATCCGCGCAATCGGTTGGTGTTCCGGCAGTTGCCGGCGACGAACGCGGTCACCTCGGTGAACGCGCAGACGATCATGCACGTGTTCGGCACGTCCTCGGACTGGCGGCTGGACGCCCTGACCGACGCCGAACGCGCCGCGTTGACGCCGGCGTACGAACCCCAGGAACCGCACGCAGTCGACGAGGTGGACGCGGCGATCCTGGCCGCGTTGCGGGACGACGCGCGAGCGCCCGCCGCCGCGGTGGCTGCGCGGACCGGATGTCCCGAGTCGACGGTGCGCAGGCGGTTGACCAGGCTGCTCGCCGAGGGGCAACTGGTGACCGAGGTCGTTGTCGATCCGCGCATGCTCGGGCTGGCGGTGGACGCGAACATCCGGATGCGAGTGCCACCGGGCGAATTGGACGCGGTCGGTACCGCGCTGGCTCGGCATCCTGCGGTGCACGGCGCGCTGGCGACGACCGGTCGGTCCGATCTGAACATCGCGGTGTGGCTGCGCGACCTCGAGGACCTCTACCGGTTCATCACCAACGACCTGGCCGGACTCGGTATCTCCGGTGTGGAGACCATGTTGGTCGGCGATGCGGTGAAGCGGCCGGGCGCGCATCGGCCGCACTGACCACAGTGGACGGACTTGGTTCGACCGATCGAACATCGGATGTCAGAGTGTTGCCTCATGCAACCGTTATCATAGGATTCCTGACAGGTCGGGGCCGGACGAACGACGCCATGCCCATTTCGTGGCAGGTAAGAGGTGCTCATGCTGCGCGGAATGCCGCATTGGCTGCTCAGAGTCCTGATCCCGCTTTTCCGTCGCGCGAGCCCGCTGTTCGGCCGAGGATTCGTGCTACTCGAACACCGATGCCGCCGTACCGGCCACAACCACCACGTATTGCTGGAAGTCGTGCATCGCGAACCGGGCGCGCTGATGGTGATCTCCGGCTACGGACCGACCGCGCAGTGGTATCGCAACATCACCGCCGACCCGAGGGTGCGGATCTGGTCCGGTGGCATCCGGCACGCCCCGGCCCTGGCAACGCCGCTGTCGGCCGAGCACGGCACCGCGATCCTCGAGAGCTATCGGCACCACCACCCGCTGGCCGCCCGTGTGCTCGGTCGCGCGTTCGGGATTCCCGAGTTCGCGCAGGGCAGGCCGGTCCCCTTGTGCCGCGCCGAGGAACTGCCGCTGGTTCGTATCGGGACGGCCCGTCGGCGCGGGCGCGTAAACTAACCAGATAGTTGGTTAGTTGCCGCCGGCCTGGTAGGGCACGGTTCTGCGGAAAGGTGCCGTACCGCCGATGAGACGTGCTCGCCCGCTGTTCTTCGTCATCTTGATCGTCGTGCTGTTGCTGTTGTTCGGCGTGCCGTGGTGGACGCTGGTGGCCACCGACTCGTGGCCGGAGGCCGTGTTCATCGTTGGCACGGTGGTGTTCGCGGTCGGCGTAATCGGCTTTCCGCTGGCCATGTGGCGTGGCCATCGCCACGACGGCAGCGACGGGCTGGCCCGCACCGGTGACACCACGCTCGGCGTGATCTGGGTCCTGTTCGTCTGGTCCGTCTTGGGCCTGCTCGTCCGACTGGTACTCAAACTGTCCGGTGTGGACGATCCGCTGCGCTGCCGGATCACCGCGCTGGCCGCACTCGTCGTCGCCGTCGTGCTCATCGTCTGGGGCAACCGGGCCGCGATGCGGGTGCCCAGGACGCGCGCGGTCGACGTGGTCATTCCGCGCCTCGGCAAGAACCTGGACGGGTTGCGGGTGGTCGTGCTTGCGGACACCCACTTCGGGCCGATCAACCGGCGCCGCTGGTCGCAGGGCGTCGCGGCCAGGGTCAACGAGCTGAAGCCGGACGTGGTCTGCCATGCGGGCGACCTCGCCGACGGCACCGTCGAGCAGCGCAAGGCTCAGGTCGACCCGCTCGGCGACATCGTCGCCACCGAGGCGAAGCTCTACATCACCGGCAACCACGAGTACTTCAGCCAGGCCCAGGGCTGGCTTGACCTCATGGGCACGCTGGGTTGGGATCCGCTGCACAACCGGCACCACATCGTCGAACGGGGCGGGGACCGGATCGTCTTCGCCGGCATCGACGACCGCACCGCGGCCTCCTCCGGCCAGGCCGGTCACGGCGCCGACCTGCCCGCCGCGCTGGCCGACACCGACGCCGACACCCCGATCGTGCTGCTCGCCCACCAACCCAAGCAGGTGGCGACCGCCGCCGAGGGCGGCGTCGACCTGCAGATCTCCGGGCACACCCACGGCGGCCAGATCTGGCCCTTCCACCTGCTCGTCCGCCTCGAACAGGGCTACCTGCAGGGGCTGAGCCGGATCAACGAGCGCACCCAGCTCTACACCAGCCGGGGCGCCGGCTTCTGGGGTCCGCCGCTGCGCGTGTTCGCGCCGAGCGAAATCTCGCTGCTGACGCTCCGGTCAGCCTGATCGGCTCGGTCAGAGGCCGGTCATCAGGTCGGTTTCGGTGATGCCCGGTCCCTGGCCCGCACGGACGAACCACTCGGTGCCCCAGAACGCGGCGAAAACGTCGTCCGACACGCCGAGGAAGAAGGACTGCTCGCTGATCTGGCTGGCGTGCGCCCGCATCGCCGACTTCTTGTACTCCAGGTAGGAGGACACGTCGACGCGCGCGGTCAGCTGGGACTCGGGCATGCCGAAGGCGGCATCGTCGGTCTCCGGCGGGTCGGGCACCTCGATGCCCAGCTCGGCCGCCCGCTCCGAGAGTTCCTTGAACTGCCGGGCGGCGCTGTCCCGGTTCATGGTGGCCTGGTAGACGCGCGGCGTACCGGCGATCTCGGCCGCGCGCAGCCCGACCCGGTGCACCTGGATGTGGTCCGGGTGGCCGTAGCCGCCGTGCTCGTCGTAGACGGTCAGCACGTCGGCCTGCTCGTCGGCGAGGATGTCGGCAAGCCGCTGCGCGGCCTCCTCAATGGACGCGGTCCAGAACGAACCGGGTTCGTCATTGGTGGGTTCGCCCATCATCCCGGAATCGATGTAGCCAAGGAACTCCACGCGGGCCACGCCGAGAATCCCAGCGGCCGCATCGGTTTCCTTGATCCTGCGCTGCCACAACTGCTCGCCGTCGGCGAGAAAGCCGTCCGGCACCTCGCCGTGTTCGCCCTTGGTCGCAACCACCAGCACGACCCGATGTCCCTGTTCGAACGCCATCCGCATCACGCCGCCGCAACCGATGCACTCGTCGTCGGGGTGGGCGTGGAAGGTCACCAAGGTAGCCACGTGCCGACCGTACCTGAGCCCACCGACAGCGACGCGATAGCTTGCCCACATGACGAACCAGCCCGACCTCGAACCGGGCAAGCCGCCGACAACCCTGGTGCTGGCGTTCTGGGGTTGGGTGCTCACCGCGGCCATCCGGCTGCTCGGGGCCGTGGTCGCCATCACCACCCGCCAGGGCGTGCTCGACACGTTGAACGCGGCCAACGTGCCGAGCGGCGCGCAGTCCAACCCGCTGCCCGAGGACAAGATCCAGCTGGCCGCCAACCTCATCGTGGGCACCACCGTTGTCGTGTCGGTGGTCTTCGCGGGCCTGTTCCTGCTTTTCGCGTTCAAACTGCGCGCGGGCCGCAACTGGGCTCGGATCCTGCTGATCTTCGCCGCCCTGGTCGACCTGCTGCTGTTCGTGCAGTCCGGCGACTTCTCGGTGATCAGCATCCTCGCCGCGCTGATCGCGATCGCCACCATCGTGCTCAGCTACCTGCGGCCCTCCACCGACTACATCGCGGCGGTGCGGGCCAGCCGGGCTCAGCGCAAGGGCTGAAACTCCCGGTAGAACCGCTCCGCGTCGACGACCTCCAGCTTGCCGGGGCCGGGCTTGCGGCCAGGATGGAACACCAGGTGACCCCCTGGCGTGATCAACGACTCCGCGCCCGGCCCGACGTGCAGCCGCCCCACCGGCTGCCCCGCGTCGTCCATGGTGTTGAACGAAACCTGGTTCGGGATCAACCCGCTCAGGTGTAGATCGATCACCCAGTCGGTCATCCGCACCAACGACTCGCCTCCGGTGTGCTCCATGACCTCGACTCGCCTCGGCACCGTCTGGTATCGCTGCCCTCGTCCCATTCCAAGCCTCCCCGTGGCCCGCCGCTCACCATCGATTATAGAACATATGTTCGATAGCCCGCACTTGTGTTTCACACTCGGGTTTCGCAATCACGCTGCGGCATCAGCCCAGGCCAGACCGACGGCATGGATTTGTTCTGGGGTGGGCTCGACCAGGGGTCTGCATGGAATTGCGCGGCGATCAGCACGCGTCGGATCTTGATCAGCATGTCCTGATAGCTGAGATGGATCTTGGTTGCGTACCAACGGCCCGCTGGGAGTGTCCTTCGACTACGCCGGGTGAGTGACCGGCGCGGGCGAGTGCGCACACATGCCGATGAGAGGTCGGAAAAGGCGTTGCCTGGGCCATGGGCCACCGTTGATGCTGTAGCTCGTGGGTGCTTTGGATGCCGTCGCTGCCCGGGTCGCCCGAGGCGAGACGGTCCAGTTCCGTCCAACCGGCTCGTCCATGGTGCCATTGATCCGTAGCCGTCAGTTGGTGACGGTTGCTCCGGTCGATCCGGCGCGGCTGGACATCGGCGACATCGTGTTGGCCAGGGTGGCCGGAACTGTCTACCTGCACCGGGTGACCGCGATCGCGGGAGCACGGGTGCAGATCGGGAACAACCGAGGTCGAATTAACGGGTGGACCAGCAGGGAGCGGGTCTTCGGCCTCTGTGTGGAGGTGGACGGAGTCCCGCGCAACAACGCCAGGGACAAGATCCTGCGCCGCGACCGAGCCGAGGACTCTTGACCCGATGTCCTCTGCTGGCTCAGCAGTGAATGCACTTGCCAATGCACTGCCACGTCGAGGTGGTCCGCCTGATGGAGAACGGTGACCAGGACACGGACACCTGCCATACTCGTGCGGCGAGGTCGGTTATCGAGGGATCTCAGACACCGCGTTGGCGGGGACGACGACGCCGGCACACTCGCGAACCCGCGGAAACCCTCCCGGTCAGTGCGCTGACATGAAGTTGGCACAGGCTTACCCCGAAACCTGGTGAGGAGGCCAGCGATCATCCACCGGACAACAGGCACGGCGGTCGCGGATTCGCTGACCGTCGTCGAACTGGGCACAGTGGTCTCGCAGCAGATCGGACGGCTGGTGCCGCACGACGGATACATTCTCACCGCGCTCGACCCTGTCACGGGCGCCGGAATGTTCTACGCCAAGAGGTACTGGTATAGCCCAACGGCTGCGCGTCGCTTTCTGGTCGACGACGAGTTGGGCGTCGATCCGGTTCCGTTCCATCGCCTGGTCAGCGGCCCGAACAAGGCCGGCGTGCTCAGCACCAAGGAACCGAACGCCCGGCTCAGTGCCGGCCGCTGTGAGGTCATGGCCGGTGAGGGCGTCGGATCGGAGATGCGGATCGCGCTTGTCGACCGGGGCATCGCGTGGGGCTCGCTGGGGCTCGTACGGGGGCTGGACGCCAGGCCGTTCTCGGTCGCGGAAGCGGGGCTCGCCCAGAACCTCGTGGGTCCTATCTTCGCCGCGCTGAAGGGCTTCGTGACCAGCCTCCCTTGCCAGGCAAGCCGGCACCACACGACTCCTGGCGTGGTCGTCGTCGGCCCCGACGACCCAGCCACCCAGACGACCCCGTCCGCTCAAGTCTGGCTCGCCGAAGTCGCCCAGTATCTTCCGGGCGATGCGTTTCACACCGTCCTTCAGTATTTGGCGCTGATGTTCCGACAGACCAAGATAACCACGCTTGCTCGTATCCCCACACCCCGAGGATGGGTCGCCCTGCATACCGAACCCCTCTCCGGCGGCACATCCGACCAGCTCGCGGTCACCATCCAGCGGGCTGGCGGTGCCATCCTGCTGCCCGCGATCGCCGCTTGGCATGGGATCACCCCGCGCGAGCACGCCGTGATCGAGCACGCCCTGAACGGCCTGTCCACTCGACAGATCGCCAGTCAATTGCACCTGTCCCCGTACACGGTCAACGACCACTTCAAGGCGATCTATCGCAAGGTAGGGGTCAGCAGCCGCGAAGAACTCCTGGCAGTCATGGGTCGTTGACCGGTTCCCGGAAATGGCCGGGCCTGGGGTTTCATGACGAGGAATAGCCCAGCATTAACGCTGGTGGTGGACACGACCCCGCAGGCGCCTCCGCCTACCTCCCATAACTCGCCAAGCCCAGGCAGCGTAGCCGTTGGGCCAGTCGTGAATCGATTGATAATGATCAGAATTCGGTTGCGCTTGCCGAACCGCTGAACGCGATGTACGCCATGGTCGCTCCCCTCTCTCGCTTTCCCGTCCCATGGCTGCAAGATTGACATGTCATGCCAGGTGGAGCTTCATGTGACATTCCCTCCGGTTATGTTTGAATTTCGACAGAAGGTGCACCGAGAACTCCGTCGTGGAATTCTCTATGATTGTCGCGAGAGCGATAACCCTCTTCCGCTCCCGCACCGCACCCCCAATGACAACTATGGCTATCTGACCCGCCCGAGAACCCCCACGTCTAAGGGTTCACGAGTGCGTCGGTGATCAATACTCGGTTGCGCTCGCACCGTCGACCGGTAACCAAAGGCAAGCCCAGCAACGGGGACCGTTCACCGTCCCGGTGCGCTGCTCCAGCGTGGCTCACGGCGTAGCTGCGGAGAATCCCAACATCAAGGGGTTGACACTGATCGCGCGTGGCGGTCTCTTGCGAACGAATGTTCGACGAAACGGCGAACATCGAGTTTCACAGGGGGTCTGCACGAGCCCGCCTGCGACACACGGAGTTGTTGTCGTGGTTGCTGTTGGCCGTTATCGCTGCCGTGGCGCGGTGTCGGTGGCGGGGTTTCCTTCGGTCAGGCGAGTGCCGCGCCGCCAGACGGCTCGGATGTTCAGCGTGTCGTCGATGTCGACGGTCGGGTCGCCGTCCACCAGGAGCAGGTCGGCGCGTCGGCCCTGGGCTATACATCCGCGATCGTGCAGGCCGAACCGGCGGGCGGTGGTGGCGGTGGCCGCGGTCAGCGCCTCGGCCGGGGTGAGGCCGGCCTCGACCAGATAGCGGAGCTCGCGGTGGACGCTGGCGCCGTGCGCGAGGCCGCCGAGGAAGGGCAGCGGGTGTGATGCGTCGGTGCCGACCAGCACGTCCACGCCGGCCCGGTGCAAGGCCAGCACCGACGCCAGTACGTCGGCGATCTTGCCCTGCGGATACCGGTCATAGCTGTGGCTCAGGACGTCCAGCCAGGTGTCGTTGAGGCGGTCGGCGACCCGGGGGTCGGCGGCAAGGTCTGCGCCGGTGATACCCATCAGCTACGCGTCCACCACCGCGCAGGGCACCACGAACGCGCCCGAACCGGCGATGAGCTCGATGATCGCCTCGGTGTGCGGTTCCAGGAACAGGTGCGCCAAGCCGTCGATGCCGGCGTCGACGGCCATTCGGGTGGCGTCGATGGTCAGCGCGTGCGCGAGGGTGAGCATTCCGTGCTTGTGCGCCTCGGCCACGCCGGCGTTCAGTGTGGCCTGATCGAGCATGGGCAGTCCGGGATGCCCTTCGACGCTGCCGTCGTCGATCATGAACTTGATGTAGTCCGAACCGGACTCGACGAGCCGGGAGATGACCGCGACCGCTTCGGCCGGCGAGGTGACGAACGCCTGCACCGGCGGCGGGCCGGCTGGCGGGCTGTCCGGCAGGGACCTGGGTCGGAAGTCCTTCGGGAACAGTTCGCTGGGATGGCCGCCGGGCGGGGTGAGGCCGAAGCCGGCCGAGCGCACGTCGGCGAGCGCGTCGTTGGTGGTGACGTGCGCGCGCCGCTGGCGTGTGTGGGTGCCCTGCATCTCCAGTTCGGTGGTCACGCCAAAGCGCAGTGCCAACGCCAGGCTGCTCTCGTTGGTGTGCACGTGTGCGTCGATCAGGCCGGGCAGCAGCGTCGCGCCGGTCGCGTCGATGAGTTCCGCACCGGTCGGTGGCGCCCCGCCGATCGCGGTGATCCTGTCGTTGTCCAGCACGACGGTGCGTGCCGCGAGCACGGTGTGCCCGTCGAAGATCCGTGCGTTGACGATGGCCGTGGTCATGATCGTCCGCCCCTCGCGTAGGTTCACTGGTGTGCACGCTAGCACATAGATGCACTATTGCATGTAAGTGTGGTCATGCACTGATTTGCGGCTATAGTCGTCGGGTGGCCGATGGTGGAACGCGGGACGGGGATGGGGACGCGCTGCTGGAGTCGGTGGGCGCGGCCTTCAGCCGCCTACGCCGACGTACTTCGCTGCTTGAGGTCGACCCACCCGTTACCCGCAAGGACCGCTCCCGCGAGTTGGTCCTCAACATCGTGGACGATGCGGACGGGGAGACGACCGTCGGCGGAATCGCCGAGCAGCTCGCCGTTGACCCCTCGGTAGCGAGCAAGATGGTCACCGACTGCATCAACAGCGGCTTTCTGGAGCGCCGCGCCTCGCAACAGGACGGTCGGCGCACCGTGGTGGTGCTGACTCGCAAGGGCATCCAGCTTCGTGATCAGTTCCGTAGTCAGCATCGTCAGGCGTTCGTTCAGATCACTCAGGACTGGCCCGACCGCAAGCGCCTTCAGTTCGCGCAGTTGCTGATCGACTACGTCGACGCCTGCACGGCGTTGACCAACCACAGGGGCCCCAACCGTGTGAAACAGGACTGAACAGCCGCAGGCGTAGCCCTCGTGAATGCGGTTTGTCTTGGCGGATGAGACGGCCGCGTGGGATGTCGCATGTCCGGAGCGGCGCAGCCGGATGACAGGTGTGCGCATGGCCGGGTTCGGTGTCCGTGATCTGGCCGCGGTCGGCCTGCGGGTGGTGCCGCATCCGGCGGTGATGGTGGTTCTGGACTTCGGCGCCGGCCGGCCCGTCGGGGAGGATGCCGCAGGGCGGCAGCAACGGGGAAGCATCGTTGCCGGGCTCGGATCGGGATTCGGGGGCGCGGTTCGGGCGTGGGGCCA
>DASYBO010000539.1:0-9263 GCA_036500685.1 Pseudonocardiaceae bacterium
CCGAGTGGTCAACGTGTCCTCGGGCGGCCACCGGCTCTCCGACATCCGCTGGGACGACCTGCACTTCGCCACCGGCTACGACGGCCACCTCGCCTACGGCCAGGCCAAGACCGCCAACATCCTGTTCGCGGTCGAGCTGGATCGGCGGTGGGCCGAGGACGGTATCCATGGCTACGCCGTGCACCCTGGTATCGCCGTGGCCACCAGCCTGGCCCGGCCGGGAACGGGCACCTTCAGCGAGGGGCAGCTGCGGGCGATGGGCCTGGTCGACGAGTCCGGTCAGCCGATCATCGACCCCGACCGCGAGAAGAAGACCCCGCAACAGGCGGCCAGCACCATCGTGTTCGCGGCGACCAGCCCGCTGCTCGCCGAGATCGGCGGTGTCTACCTGAAGGACAACGACATTTCACCGTTGGATGACGCGCCTGCTGCCATCGTGGTAGGTGCCGAACCGGTCGTCGCGACCGAGGTTGTGCCGCACGCCGTTGACCCCGAGTCGGCGCGCAGGCTCTGGGCGCTGAGCGAGCGGCTGCTCACGGCGTCAGGGCTCTGACCGGTCGCCTCCTACAATCTGTAGGATATTTGTGTGGGGTCGTTCGCGGTGCTGGCCGCGTTGTGCTCGTCCGCGTGTTCGGCCTCGGCCAGCGCACTGCAGCACCGCGCCGCCGTCGCCGTGCGCGCGGCCGGTGGCCGGGCCCTGTTGGCGACCCTGACCCATCGGCTGTGGTTGATCGCGGTGCTGCTGCAGGTCTGCGGGTTCCTGCTGCACGCGACCGCGCTCGGGCTGGGGCAGCTGGTCGTTGTGCAGCCACTGCTCGTCTGCGTCGTGCTCTTCGCGCTGCCGCTGAACCGGCTGCTCCGCCGCGAGCCGATCACCGTGCGCGAGGTCGGCTGGGCGGCGTTGCTGGTCGCCGGGCTGGCCGGGTTCCTGGTGACCGCGGCGCCGAACGCCGTCTCCGGCCCGGAGACCGCGGCCACCGTTCCGGCCGTGATCGCGATGGCGGCCGGTGCGGTCGCGGTCGCCGGGCTGGTGTTGGTGGCGAGCCGGTCGAAGTGCCCGGCCGAATGGCGGGCGCGGTTGATGGGCGCGGCGGCCGGGATTCTGTTCGCGGCGCAGGCGGCGCTGCTGAAGTCGTCCGTCGGGTTGCTCGGGCGCGGGATCGGCACGCTGCTCGGGAACTGGCAGCCCTACGTGCTGATCGTGGTGGGGCTGAGCGGGATCGCCTGTAGCCAGGTCGCGTTTCGGGCGGCCCCGCTCGCGACAAGCCTGCCGGTGGTGAACACGGTCAATCCGCTGCTCGGCATCGTCGCGGGCGCGCTGATCTATCACGAAAACGTGCGCTACTCGGGTCTGCCGTTGCTGGTCGAGTCGGTGTGCCTCGGAGGGCTGGTCGCGGCGACGCTCTCGTTGAGCCGCCTCGAACACGCCGGCTGACTACCTGGCCGGCCTGGCCACCGCGGTGATCATCTTGGCCGTGTTTGACCGCGCCGCCGGTCGTGTCAACCGACGATCGTCGGTTGACAACCACACTGGTCCAAACCAATTCTGGGTAACATGCGAATGGCACGGTATGGCGCGGTGCTGCTGTCAGTCATCGCCGCACTCGGAATGTCCGGCTCCGCCTCGGCGGCTCCCGCGAACCGCCTGCCCGATCACTTCTTCTCGCCATACTTCGAGGCGTACAACACCGCCGACGACCCGGAGACGTTCGCGGCCGAGTCGAACGCGAAGTACCTGACCATGGCGTTCATCCAGACACCGAGCCCCGGCTCCTGCGACATCGACTGGAACGGCAACACCAACCAGCCCATCGCACTGAGCAGCTATGGCGCCTCGATCATCGAGATCAAGGCGCACGGCGGCGACGTGATCCCGTCCTTCGGCGGCGGCTACGCCGACGGCAACGGCATGGACATCGCGGACAGCTGCACCGACATCAGCAAGATCGCGGCCGACTACGAGCAGGTCATCCGCACCTACGACCTGACACGGCTCGACCTTGACGTCGAAGGAAACGCCGAAACGGACCTGGCTGGCGTCGACCGGCGCAACAAGGCGATCAAGCTGGTCGAGGACTGGGCCGAGCGCACCGGCCGCACCGTGCAGTTCTCCTACACCCTGCCGACCAACCCGACCGGCCTCGACAAGGACGGCCTGCCGATCGTCCAGAACGCGGTCGCCAACCACGCCCGCATCGCCGTGGTCAACCTGATGACGTTCGACTACTACGACGGCATCCAGCACGAGATGGCCGCCGACACCGAACAAGCCGCCGCCGCACTGGTGGGCCAGCTGGCTCCGCTGTACCCGAACCGGAGCACGCGGCAGCTCTACGCCATGGTCGGCATCACCGAGATGGTCGGCATCGACGACTACGGTCCCACCGAGACGTTCACCACCGCCGACGCGGTCACCGTGGAGAACTGGGCGCAGGCCAAGGGAATCGCGCTGCTGTCGTTCTGGGCGATCGAACGGGACAGCGGCGGCTGCGCCGTGGGCACGGTCGGCGCCGACAACTGCTCCGGCGTCGCCCAACCGAACTGGTACTTCAGCCACCAGTTCGAGTCCTTCGGCCCGTCGGCCCGATGGTGGTGACCGGCGCCGCTCACCCGCTGCGATAAGTCTGCGGGCTCACCCCGTACGCGCGTTTGAACGCGGCGCTCAACGCGAACGCGCTGCCGTAGCCGACCCGGTGGGCGATGGCGCCGATCGTCCACTCGGGATGGTGGCGGAGCTGGTCGGCGGCGAGCGCGAGCCGCCAGCCGGTCAGGTAGGTCATCGGCGCCTCACCGAGCGCGGCCGTGAACCGGCGGGCCAGCGCGGCGCGGGACATGCCGACCTCGGCGGCCAGCTTGGCTACGGTCCACGGCTCGGCCGGCTGGTGCTGCATCAGGCGCAGTGCCGTGCCGACGGCGGGGTCGTCGTGCGCGCGGTACCAGGCCGGCGCGTCCGGGCGGGCGTAGAAGGTGCGCAGCGCGCTGATCAGCAGCAGGTCCAGCAACCGGTCCAGCACGGTCTCCTGACCGGGCACATCGCGGACGATCTCCTCGGCCAGCAACGGCACCAGCGGACTGGACCACTCCGCGCCGCGCAACACGATCAGCCTGGGCAGCGCGGCGAGCAGCCGACCGCTGATCTCGCCGGTCATGCCATACGTTCCGGTCACCATGATCGTCTCGCCGTCCAGTCCATGGCCCCAGGTGCGGATGCCCAGGTCGACCAGGTCGGTCAGGTGCTCGCCGTCCGGGGTGCGGCATTCGTCGCCGGGCAGGATCACCGCCTGCGGCGGCGTTGTCGGATCGTCCGCGACCAGGTACGGGTCGGGTCCGCGCACGATCATGATGTCGCCGTCGCCGAGCCGCACCGCGTCACCGACGGCCGGCACCACCCATCCCGACCCGCGCACGATCGCGACCAGGGTCAGTGGCGCGTGGTCCTCGATGCGCAGCGACCACGGCGGGTTGAGCACCGAACGGAGCAGGAACGCGCCGTGCGCCCTCGGCCCGTCCAGCAGTGCGGCGAGCGGATCCATCCGCGAAGTGTAGACGCTGAAACATCTCATCGAGCTTCTCGACCATGGAGAGTCTCACCCGGATCGGTTTGACTCGTGCCATGACGATGACGATGCACACCAGGAGAAAGTCGATGACCATGTCGTTCGTGGTACTGGTGGTCGCGCTGGTCGCGGCCGGACTGCTCGCCGGACTTTTCTACGCCTACACGGTCTCGGTCATGCCTGGCTTGGCCCGGGGCGATGACAGGACGTTCGTCGAGGGCATGCGCGGCATCAATGTCGCCATCGTCAACGGCTGGTTCATGCTGACCTTCCTCGGCGCGCCACTGCTCGCCGCGGTCGCCGTGTTCCTGAACCTGCGCGGCGGCGCGGGATTGTGGTGGACCGTCGCCGGCTTCGGCTGCCTGCTCATGGTGCTGATCATCACCGGCGCGCTGAGCATCCCGCTGAACAACGCGCTTGAAGCGGGTCAGGACGGCTATGCGCAACTGCGCGCCCACTTCGAGGCGCCGTGGGTGCGGTGGAACGGGTGGCGCACGGTGTTCGCCATGGCCGGGTTCGGTTGCCTGCTCGGCGCGGTGCTCAGCCGCAAGGCCTGAGGTACCGTGCCGCATGGCCGGTGTCGACGACCTTGCCGGATTACTGGTAGCCATCGCGACCGGCGATCGCCCGCTCGTGCGGGCATCGCTGGCCGCATCGTCCTCGTTGGCCACGGCGCGGCTGACTCGGCGCGAGGAGTTCTTCATCGCGCAACGTCACGCCCAGGTCTACGAAGGCGACACCGCACTGCACGCCGCCGCGTTCACCTACGACGTCGAGACCGCGGGAGATCTGCTGGCCCTCGGCGCCGACATCCGCGCCCGTAACCGCAGGGGGGCCGAACCTCTGCACGCGGCGGTCAGCTACGCAACCGGTGCGACGAACGGGAACCCGGCCGACCAGCGAGCCATCATCGAGTACCTCATCGAGGCAGGCGGCGACCCGAACGCCAGGGCCTACGGCGGGGTGACGCCACTGCATCGCGCCGTCCGAAACCGATGCTCGGTGGCGGTCGAGACGCTGCTGCGTTGCGGCGCCGATCGGCACGCGGCCAATGACAAGGGCTCGACACCGGCCGATCTCGCGCGTTGGACAACGGGGCGTGGTGGTTCGGGATCCGAGGCGGCCAAGATCGAACAGCGGGTCATCATCGAACTGCTGGGCTGATCAACGTCCCGCCAGCCAGGCGGCGAACGCGTTCAGCGCCGGTTCCGGGTTCGCCCACGAGATCGTCGGCGCGCAGGAACGCGCTGACCGAGGAGAGCCTGCGGCCGTCGGGCAGCAGCTTCTCGCAGGGGCCGTACACGTCGTTCGCCGACGGTTCGAGGTCGTCCAGTTCGCCGAGCAGGGACGGGCCACCGGGTTTGCGTGCGCCCATCGGGTTCCAGATGGCCAGCACCCGATCAGCGGCGCCATCGTGCAGCACCACCTCCCGGCATGTCTGGTCACTACATCCAGTCTGGACGACCTGTACAGACCGCGTGTTACACGTGTTACAACGATCCAGAATTGAATTCCGAATTTCGTTTTGGTGTTACCGTTCACCTGGACCTTGTTGTTTCCGCTGCTCAGGGTGCTATTCGACGTTAAATGTGTGAATGCCCTGTCCGCTGTGTCAATTGTGGGAACGGTCGGCCCGGCGGTTCTATCAGCCAATGGCGGTGACCAGAATCTCGGTCGTGGCGGTGCTGCTCGCCTTGCTCGGCGCCCTGACGATGCCGAGCGTCGCGCGGGCCGACTCGACCACGGTGTGCTCGGTGCACTGCGACACCCTCGATCCGTCGCAGGCGAAGCAGGAAACCTTCCCGGTGCCCAACGTCAACGACAACGGCCGACTGGTCGAACTCCACGTCGACGACGCCGACGGCATGGCGTGGGCCAGCATCGACAACGGGCAGACCAACGACTCGGTGTGGCTGGACCGCTCCTGGGACGGCGGCGTGACGTGGGACGGACTGCTCGGCAAGGCCTGGATTCCGAGCACCTGGACCGGAACGCGCACGCTCATGTACAACCTCTACGACCCGGTCAACCACCGTCGCGGCCTGCTCCGCGCCTGCGGCGACGCGAACGGCGTGTCGTGCACGTCCTGGGCGCATCTGCAGGTGTGCGCACAGTTCTGCGACCAACAGAACCCGGCCAGCGCCACCGGCGACGGTCAGCCCGTCGCCCCGACCACGCTGAACGGCCGGCAGATCTCCCTGCACATCGACCCGGCCAGCGGCATGGCCTGGGCCGTCATCGCGAACGGTCAACCCGGCGACGAGGTGTGGCTGGACCGTTCCTGGAACGAGGGCGCGTCCTGGCCGGACGGTTCGTCCGAAGGCCGAACATCGGTGCCGGCCGGTGCGACCGGAACCCGCACCGTCATGATCAACACCGACGACAAGCTGGGGCTGCTCTACGGCGGCGCGGTGCGCGCCTGCGGCCGTGCGGTCGAGGGCCAGAACGGCAGCTGCACCACCTGGGCCCGCCCGGCCGACAACAGAACAGCAGCGGCGGCCGACGCGCTGATGTACTCCTACGACCCGAACAACGCCTGGTGGCCAAGCAGCTGGTGGAATTCCGCCGCCACCCTGACCAGTCTGATCGACTATGCCCGGATCAGCGGCGACAACAGCGACAACTGGGTGATCGGCCAGACCTTCACGGTCAACAAGGTGCCATTCCCGGCCGGCACGAAAAGCGGCGACCCGATCAGCGGCGACTTCATCTCGCCCGCCATCGACGACACCGAATGGTGGGCGCTGGCCTGGGTGGACGCCTACGACCTCACCCACGACTCGACCTACCTCAACGAAGCGGTGCTCATCACCAACTACGTCAGCCAGTACTGGGACACCAGCACCTGCGGCGGCGGCGTCTGGTGGAACACCAGCAAGACCTACAAGAACTCGGTGACCAACGCGCTCTACATCCGGCTGACCGCCGCGCTGCACAACCGCATCCCCGGCGACACCGACTGGCTGGCCAGGTCGCGGACCGCGTGGAACTGGTTCCTGAACAGCGGCCTGATCAACTCGGCCGGCCTCGTCAACGACGGGCTCACCTCGTCCTGCACCAACAACGGGCAGACCGTGTGGACCTACAATCAGGGCCTGATGCTGGGCTCGGCCGTCGAACTCTGGCACGCCACCGGCGATTCGTCCTACCTCGCCACCGGCCAGCACCTCGCCGATTCCGCGCTCAACTCGTCGCTGGTCACTTCCGGCGTGCTCACCGAATCCTGCGACGCGCCCGGTTCAACCTGCGACGACAACCAGAAGCAGTTCAAGGGGATCTTCACCCGTTACCTCGGCGAACTGGCCAACGCGACCGGAGACGGCACCTACGCCTCGTTCCTGGCCACGCAGGCCGCGACGTTGTGGTCGGCGGACCGCGACGACCTCAACCAGTTCGGCGAACGCTGGTCCGGCGCGAGCCCCAACGTCAGCGACTGGCGCACCCAGGCCAGCGCCCTGGACACCCTCGACGCGGCAGCGAGCACGGGAGGCATCGGATGACCATCGGACGACGCGGATTTCTCAAGGGCGCCCTGCTCGCCGCGGGCGCGGCCGCGCTGCCCATCCCCGCGATGGCCACGCCGAAACCGGCCACCGGAGCCGCACAATATCCGGTGAACCTCGCGCCATTGCGGTCATCGGCCTACCTTCGCCTGCCACCGGGTTCGGTGACCCCGTCCGGTTGGCTGGCCACCCAACTCGACTACCAGGTCGACGGCCTCAACGGCCGCTACCAGGACACCTCGCACTTCCTGGTGTTCAACAACACCGGCTGGGTCGACCCGAGCCTGACGACCGGCTGGGAGGAGGTGCCGTACTGGCTGCGCGGCTACGGCGACCTCGGCTACCTCACCGGGAATTCCGGCGTCCGGTCGAGCACCGAACAGTGGATCAGCGCGGTCATGGCCACGCAGGCGTCGGACGGGTTCTTCGGGCCGAGCTACCTGCGCACGATCACCAACGGCCACGTCGACCTGTGGCCGCACATGCCGATGCTGCACGCGTTGCGCTCCTGGTCGGAATTCCACGACGACACCACCGTGCACGACTTCATGACCCGCTACTTCGCCTTCGTCGCCGCGCAACCGGTCGGGGTGTTCACCGACGGCTGGGGCACCACGCGCTGGGGCGACACGATCGACGTCATCTACTGGCTGTACAACCGAACCGGCAACAGCGACCTGCTCAACCTGGTGACCAAGATCCACACCAACATGGCGAACTGGGTGAACAACATCGCCAGCCTGCACAACGTCAACTTCGCCCAGGGCTTCCGCGAATCCACCCAGTACTGGCTGCTCTCCGGCGCGCAGGCCGACCACGACGGCGCCTACCAGAACTACGCGGCCATGATGGGGATGTACGGCCAGTTCCCCGGCGGCGGCTTCGCGGGCGACGAGAACGCGCGGCCCGGCTTCGCCGATCCCCGCCAGGGATTCGAAACCTGCGGCATCGTCGAGTTCATGGGCAGCCACGAGATCCTGCTGCGGACCACCGGTGACCCGAGCTGGGCCGACCGCACCGAACAGTTGGCCTTCAACATGTTGCCGGCCGCGCTGGACCCGCAGGGCAAGGTGTGCCACTACATCACGGCCGCGAACAGCGTGCAGCTCGACGACGTGATCAAGTCGTCGCTGCAGTTCGACAACGGCTTTGCCATGCAGGCCTACCTGGCCGGCGTCGACCAGTACCGCTGCTGCCCGCACAACTACGGCCAGGGCTGGCCCTACTACGTCGAGGAGATGTGGCTGGCCACCACAGACGGCGGCCTGGCCGCGTCGCTGCTCGGACCGTCGAGCGTGACCGCGAAGGTTGCCGGCGGCGGCTCGGTCACCATCACCGAGCAGACCACCTACCCGTTCAGCGACATCATCACCTTCACCCTCGCGCTAGCGGTCCCCACCGCTTTCCCGCTATCCGTGCGGATTCCCGGCTGGTGCACATCGCCGCAGCTCGCGGTCAACGGAACACCGGTATCCGTTTCCGCCGGTCCGTGCTTCGCCACCGTCAACCGAACCTGGGCCAACGGCGACACGGTAACCCTGCGCCTACCCATGCAACCGTCGACGAGTACCTGGACCACCAACCACAACGCGATTTCCGTCGACTGCGGCGCGCTGACCTACTCCCTCAAGATCGACGAACAATGGTCGCAGGTGGCCGGCACCGCCGAGTTCCCGCAGTACCAGGTGACCGCGGGCTCGGCCTGGAACGTCGGCCTCGTCCCCGGTCAGCAACTCGCGCTGACCCAGGCAGGCGGCGACGTCAACGACCCGTTCAACCTGGCGAACGTGCCGGTCACCATCACCGCGCGGGCCCGCACCGTGCCAGACTGGACAGCGGACAGCCAGGCCGTGGTCGGCACCCTCCAGGACGGCCCGGTCGCGGTGCAAACGCCGACCCAGCAGGTCACGCTGGTGCCGATGGGCGCGGCCCGGCTGCGCATCACCGCGTTCCCGCAGGTCGGCGGCTCGACCGAATGGGGAAGGCCCGGCGTTCGGGTCCGCGTCCAGAACCAGAACAGCGGCAAGGTGCTAGGCGTCGACCAGATGTCCACTGCGGACTCGGCGAACGTGGTGCAGTTCGACGACAACGGCACCGCCGATCACCTCTGGCAGTTGCTGGACAACGGCAACGGCCTTGTCAAGGTGCGCAACGTCAACTCTGGCAAGGTACTCGGCGTCGACCAGATGTCCACTGCGGACTC
>DASYBO010000540.1:0-14146 GCA_036500685.1 Pseudonocardiaceae bacterium
GTTCGGGCAAGACGATCAATATCCTCTTCGAGGCAGTGCGTCCCAGAATTATGTTCACGCACGGTCCGTCGGGGGAGCTTTTCAACTTCGCGGATGAGTCGGCTGGGACTCAGTCGTGGTTGAGCCTGCTACCTGATGCGCTTGATGCGCTAGAAGTTGGCGGGACGATGGTTATCGACGAGATCGACGCCAGTCTGCATCCATTGCTGACCGCGGAGCTGATCGGCCTCTTCCGCGAACCAAAAACCAACCGGCGCGGTGCACAACTGATCTTCACCACTCATGACGCGAGTCTGCTCGGAACCGCCCTTGGGGAACAGGTGCTGGCCCGGGATCAGATCTGGTTTGTAGAGAAGGACCGCAACGGCGCGACTCGGTTGTATCCGCTGAGCGACTTCAAACCCAGGGAAGGCGAGAACTGGGAGCGGCGGTACCTGGGCGGTAGCTATGGCGCAGTGCCGGTGGTCAGCTCGATAGGGTTCGCCAACGCCATGCGCGAGGGCTGATGAAGCGTGAGAACTCGCAGCGCCGCCGCCCCGGCAGTCGTGAGTTGGCCGATCGGATTCTGATCGTGTGCGGCGGGGTGGTGACCGAGCCCGGTTACTTCGAGGGCCTCCGGCAGCTCCACCGGAACCCTGCTATCAAGGTCGTGATCAAGAATCGGGGCGTCGACCCAACTAGCCTGGTCAGGTACGCCATCAAGTTGCACGACAACGAACCGGACTCTTTCGACCAGGTCTGGTGCATTGTCGATGTCGATGAGTTCGACCTTGGGCCGGCATTGGCACTGGCGGCCCGGAAGAACATCTCGATGGCCGTGTCGAATCCGTGTTTCGAGACCTGGCTGGTGCTGCACTTCACCGACCACACCGCGCCGTTGAGCTGCTACGCGGAGGCCAAACGGGCGTTGTTGAAATTCGTGCCTGACTACGGCAAATCTGAGCTGGAGTTCGCGCGGTACGCCGACGGCGTCGGACCGGCGGTCGATCGGGCGGAGAAGCTGGCCGAACTGGGTCGTGAGCACTTGACCAACCCTGCCAGCGGTGTCTGGCCGTTGGTGCAGATGTTCGGCCGGGCGATGTGACGAGCTGGGAACGTCCGGGTGCAGCCGTCGTTACCCTGGGTGCCGTACCGCCTCCGACGAGGACTGAACATCGCTGACCTCGACTGAATCCGTGGTTATCGTGAGGCTGAGCGCGGGTAACCGGGGCCTTTCGGGCGATTGAACGGCACTCGCGGGATGGGTGTCGCGCGCAGGCTCTACGATGTGCTCCCAGCGCGATGTGGGAGAGGAGATCTCCGAGGTGCCCAAGAGAATCATCGACCTGCTCGATCTCGGCAAGGTTCGTGATGCGGTCCGCGACAAGGCAATCGGACTCGTCGACCACGTCGTCAGCCGGTACCACAACGAGCAGGCCGACCATATCGCCAGGCTGGAACAGCAGGTCGCCGATCTGCGCGAACAGCTGCGCGACGAGCTGCGCGAGGAGATCCGGCGCGAGGGCTCCCGTGCGCTGGATCGCGTGGTCGAGTTCGAGGTCCGTAGCCGCAGGGACATCGTCTACGCCGCGGACCAGGAGGCCGCGCTGCAGAGCGCGCACTTCATCCAGGAACACATGCCCACCAAGTCCTCCTACGGGCACCCGCACCAGACCCTGGAACACGCGCTCTCGCTCGCCGAGTCAGGCGGGATGGCGCTGGAGTTCGGCGTGTTCACCGGGACCACGCTGAAGATCATCGCCACCGAGCGCGCCGGCGGGCAGGTGTACGGCTTCGACTCGTTCGAGGGCCTGCCGAGCGACTGGCGCAGCGGCTTCCCCGCGGGCCACTTCACCGTCGACGGCCTGCCGGACGTGCCGGGTGCCGAACTCGTGGTCGGCTGGTTCGACGACACGCTGCCCGGTTTCCTCGAGGGACATCCCGGCCCGGTGGACTTCCTGCACGTGGACGGCGACCTCTACAGCTCGGCGAAGATCGTGCTGGACCTGGTGGGGCCGAGGCTGCACGCGGGCAGCGTGATCGTGTTCGACGAGTTCTTCAACTTCCCGAACTGGCAGGAACACGAATACAAGGCGTGGATCGAATACGTCGAACGGACCGGCGTCCAGTTCACTTATGAGGGCTACACCTGGAGCAATGAGCAGGTGATCGTCAAGATCACCGACCCAGGCAACACGGAAAGTATCTGATTCACCCATTCGTGAAAAGCGTCTGGGTCGCCCGTTCGAGTAACTGTCGCCGTCCCTAAGGTGCCCCTACCGCGTCGTCGCGCCCAGCTGGGTGCCCCGAATCGGGCCGGCAAAGGGGACATTCATGCGCGTTCTGGTCGCGTCCGACCCGCAGCTCGCCGAACCACATCCGCAGCTCGATGACGTGCATCGGGTCATCCAGGACGGCTCGTGCGCGGTGTTGTCGCTGGACATCTTCGACACCTTGCTCTGGCGGCGGGTGCCGAGAGCCACGGACGTGTTCGGGTTGCTCGGCGCGAAGCTGCGTGACGCGGGGCTGGCGCCGGAGTGGTTGACCGACGCGTCGTTGCGGGAGATGCGCATCGCGGCCGAGCGGACCGCGCGGTCCGAGCACGGATCGTTGGGCAACGAGGTGTCGCTGTTCGACATCTGGCAGGCCATGCCACTGGCCATGTTCAGCGGAGCCGGCTTGGAGGAACTGGTCGCGGCCGAGGTCGACGTCGAGCGGGCGTTGACGGTGGTCGATCTCGATGTGGCCAATGTGCTTCGCGCGGCGCTGAAGTACGAGGTGCCGGTGATCCTGGTTTCGGACACCTACTTCACCGAGAGCCACCTCAAGCAGCTACTCGACCGGCCAGAACTCGGGTCCCTGGCCGATGTGCGGATCTTCCGGTCCAGCCAGCACGGCGTTGACAAGGCGGGCGGGCTGTGGGAGGTGGTGCTGCGCGAGATCGGGCGCAGCCCCGAGCAGGTCGTGCACATCGGCGACAATCCGGTTGCCGATCATGAGGTGCCGGCGGGAATGGGCATCCGGACCGTGCAGTATCGGCGGATCGACCCCGGCCTGACCGAGCTGCTCGAGCGTGAGCACGAGCCCATGGAGTACTTCGGCCCGCTCGGGCCGTTGCTCGATCCTCGGGAGGGCGACTTCGGGTTGACCAGCCTGCGGGCCAAGACGTTGAACGCGGGCAGCGCCGATGGCCGGTCCACGCTGGACACCGCGTGGCGTTTCGGCGCTGCCGTGCTCGGTCCGGTGTTCACCGGGTTCGCCGAGTGGGTGGCCCGGCGTGCGCACGAGTCCGGGATCAGCACGCTGTGGTGCCCGATGCGCGAAGGTGAGCTGCTCTCCGCGATGGTGAACGCGGTCGCGGCCGCGCGCGGGTGGGAGCTGCGGGCACGGCCGATCTGGCTGTCCCGGCAGGCGACCTCGCTCGGCACGCTCGATTCGGTCGAACCGGCCGCGGTGCACGAGTTCATCCGCAGGCGCTACCACATGACCGTCCGCCAGCTGCTCGACATGCTGCGGCTGCACCCCGGCGACGTGCCCAGCCTGGCCCAGTACGCGGACACCCTGCTCGACTCGCCGCAGATCGTGGACAAGGTCAGCTTCGCGCTGACCGAAACCCCGCACCTGCGCAACCTGCTGTCGGTGGCGGTGAACGCGGCACGCGAGCGGCTGCTGATCTCGCTGCGCGAAGCCGGTGCCCTTGACGCCCCCGAACTGGCCCTCGTCGACCTCGGTTGGCGCGGCACCATCCAGTTGCAGCTGGCCAAGGTGCTGAGCACGGCCGAGGTGGCGGTGCGGCCGGTCGGCTTCTACCTGGCCACTGACGAGGCCATCAGCCGGCTCTACCAGGTCGGCCTGCGGGCCGAGGGGTACCTGGGCCAGGCGGGCGACCCGGACGCGATCGTGCACACGCTGACCCGCAGCCCGGAAGTCCTGGAGCAGTGCGTGAGCGCGCTGTGCGGGTCGCTGATCGACTTCACCGACGACGGCCGGCCGATTCTGGCCGAAGACGAGCACAGCACGACGCAGAGGGCTGAGCGCGGCGCGGTGCAGCGCGGCGTCACCGCGTTCCAGCGGCAGTGGCTGCGTTACGTGGAGGTCGAGGGCAGCGGTTGGCCCGAGCTGACCGGACCGACGGCCCGAGCGCGCCTGGCCAACGTGTTGACCAGCGCGTTGCGGGTGCCGACGCCCGATGAGGCCAGCATGTTCGGCAACTGGCTGCACGAGGACAACTTCGGTTCCGACGTGGTCACCAAGCTGATCCCGGCCGACCTGGTGCCGGCGATCCCGTACCTGTCCCCGGCCGGTCTTGCCGATCTCGGCCCGCGCGACACGTTCTGGCCCGCGCTGCTGGCCGCGTCGGACACGCATCTTGGCGCGGCGGCCAAGGCGATCGCGGCCGGCACGGTCGAGCCGAGCGTGTTCGAGGCCAGCGGCGAGGCCCATCACACGTTCATGCGGATGGAGACGTCGAAGCAGAAGTGGTTCGACGGGCCGCGCAGCCGGGTGCGCAGCAACCACAACGGCCTGTCCTTCGTCCGACTGAACACCGAGGCGACCTGGGAGATGCCGGACATCGCCAACGTGTCGCTTGCCATTCCGGGCCGACCCGCGGTGGTGCGGATCGACTGGATCGAGGCCAAGTTGGTTGCGGGCGGCGACCCGGAGCGCAAGGTGTTGCGCTGGGAGAAGCCGGCGCACTTCGCCGACCTGCCCTACTACGACTGCCGTTGGCTCGGCGCGAACCTTGTCGAGTTCGACCACGACTACTCGTCGCTGTGGCTGCCGCTGGCCGAACTGGCCGGCGCGCCGATCACCTGGGCCCAGGTCAGCATCGCGTTCGCGGTGCTGCCGGAGTTCGGGCCTCCGCTCGGTGAGCGCCTGGCCGAACTGGAGACCGAGATCGTGCGGAGTCGGCAGGAGGCCGACGAGCTACGCGCCGAATTGGCCGAAGCCCGGAAGTCGTCATCGCCGATGTCGCGCATCTCCGACCGGGTCCGCTCGGAGTACAGGGACAAGGGCGCGTCCGGGGTGGTCCTCGGCGCGGCGCGACTTGCCGCCCGAGGCATCGCCAAGAAGTAGCGGCTACAGCTCCAGCAGCATCCTGGTGTTGCCGAAGGTGTTCGGCTTGACATAGGGCAGGTCGAGGAACTCGGCGACACCGGGATCGATGGAGCGGCGCATCTGTTCGTACACCTCGTGCGACACGGGCGCGCCTTCGATCGCGACGAATCCGTGCCGGGCGAAGAACCCGGTTTCGAAGGTCAGCACGAACACCCTGGCCAGGCCCAGGTTGCGCGCCTGCTTGACCAGTTGGTCGACGATGGCGTGCCCGATGCCTCTGCCCCGCAGTTCCGGGTCGACGGCCACGGTGCGCACCTCGGCCAGGTCCTCCCAGAGCACGTGCAGCGCGCCGCAGCCGGCCACGGCGCCGTCCAGTTCGGCCACCCAGAACTCCTGGACGCTCTCGTAGAGCGTGACCAGTTCCTTGGCCAGCAGCACCCGGCCCGCGTAGCTGTCGATCAGCGCCTTCATGGTGCGCGCGTCGCCGACCCTGGCCCGGCGCACGATCAGGGCGCCGTCGGTCATTCGGCCGCTCCGACCGGTTCCGGCTGCGGGGATTCCTGCTTCTGGATCTCGCCGAAGCGGGCCAGCAGGCACGCTCCGCCGACGGCGATGGCGAACCCGGCGACCGCGACGGGTGTCCAGCCGTGTCGGGCGTGGTCGCCGAGCAGCCAGACGCCTAGCGCGGCGGCCGGAATGGTCTCGCCGACGAGCATCATCGCGGTCGCGGTGACCACGCCGCCGCGCTGCAACGCGGAGGCGTAGAACAGGCCGGCGACGATGCCCGCGACGGCCACCGTGTACGTGGCCGGGTCGGTGAGCAGCTTCAGCACGCCGACGTTGGGGATGACCCGCAGGGCGAGGCCGAGGGCGCCGAACTCCAGCCCGCTGACCAGCCCGAGCATCGGCGTGCGCTGCGTGTCGGGCAGCCTGCCGACCAGCGCGCCGACCCCGGCGAGCCCGATCGCGGCGACCAGCAGCCACCAGTGGAAGGCGTGACTGCCCTGGCCCGCGCCTTGGCTCTGCGCGGACAACCCGAGCAGGGCGAGGCCGGCGCACACGACGACCACCGCGGACCATTCCATGCCGGACATGCGCACGCCGAACCACCGCACGGCGAGCACCGCGGTGACCGCGATGCTCGCGGACAGTGCGGCCTGCACCAGGAACAGCGGCAGCGTGCGCAGCGCGGCGATCTGCGCGACCAGCCCGATCAGGTCGAGAGCGAGGCTGGCCAGGTACTTCCACTGGCGCAGCAGCCGGACCAGCAGCCGAGGGTCGACACCGTGCTTGTCGTCCTCGGTCGACTGGGCGACGACGGCCTGCACGGTCGACGCGACGCCGTAACACACTGCCGCGAACAACGCGCTGACCAAGCCGACCCACATGTTTCGACCATAGCTGGCGCGGTGATCGCGCCCGATGTCAGGAGTCCGACGGGTTGCCTCCCCTATCCTGGGCGACCGGGTGGGAACGACGAAGGGCAGGCATGACCGGGTTCGGGCGCGATGCCTTCAGTGATGCCGAATACCAAGCGGCACTTGGCTGGGAGACCCAACTGGTCACCCCCGACGGCCTGACCTGGTTGCTGCGGCCCGGTTCGTCCTGGCTGCGCTGGGCAGGCCCGGCCGGTTGGCAGCCGACCCACCCACCCGCCGACCCGAACCTGCGGATCGGCGCCCGCCGCATCGAGCCGCCGCCCGGCACCCAGCAGAACTACCGCTCGCCGGTCCCGCAGTACCCGCTGACCAGCGCCCCCCTGCCCGCACAGGCGCAGAGCGCACCGCTGCCGGTCCAGCCACCTCCGCACCCACAGGCGCAGAGCGCACCGCTGCCGATCCAGCAACCTCCGCACCCACAGGGGTATCCGCCCGCGCAGAACCAGCAGAACCAGCAGAACCAGCAGAACCAGCGGAACCAGCGGCCCTACCAGCCGCCGCACCCGACCCCGCCGCCGTCCTACCCGCTGCCCGGCCCGCCCATGCCGCAGCAGCCGATGCCCGCCCAGCAGCCCATTCGGCAACAACCGCAACCGTTGGCGGCCGGGCTGGCCATGCATCAGCAGGCAGCGCAGGCCGGACCGCCGCCGATGGTCGAGTTCCTCCAGACCGACCACGACAAGACCGCGTCGATCGTGACCGTCGGCGCGTCCGTGCGGGCATTCGTCGACCAGGTCGTGCGGCTGGTCGGCTGGGCGGCCGAGTCCAGGAAGGACCGGAACCGGGCCAACCAGCCCTACCCGATCATCTTCCTGGAGGGTGAGCCGCATTCCGGCCAGATGCTCCTGTCCAAGGCCCTGCGGCAGGCGCTGTTCAACGCCAAGGTCATCCCGAAGAACTCGATGGACCACGACACCGGCAAGCGCATCGTCGACGCGGTCGACGAGGCGCAGGTCGGCCGGAGGTTGGTGCGGGAGTTCGTCGACAGCTGCGTGAACCACGACAAGGTCTACCTGGTCCGGGTGGCCGACGACCTGATCGCCAGCAACGAGTCGCGCGACGCGCTGATGGCCTCGCTGCCCGACATCGCCGGCAACAAGGACGCGACGAGCGTGCTGATCCTGGCCGGCACCAGCAAGTTCCGCACAGCGGTCGACGCGGCCGCACCGGGCGTGATCACCGCGACCACCACCTTCCAGCTGGCCTCCTTCGCCAACCCGCTGGTCCGGCTGGCCCTGCTCGATCAGCTTGCGGTCGACGGCGGCATCGCCATCGATCCGGGCGCGCGGGCCCGGCTGGCCGAGTACGGCGGCCAGTGCCAGCGCGCCGGAACGCTGACCGGCGGCGACACCGTGGTCACTCCGCTCGACGTCGCGGCGCGGGCCGCGATCGTGCGCGGCGGCAGTTTCGGCGGCCGGGTGCAGGTCACCGAGGCCGACGTGGCCGGCCTTGTCGCGCCGTCGGGCGGCGGCGGACCGCAGACCGACCGGGAACTACTGACCAAGCTGGACAACATGGTCGGCCTGCAGTCGGTGAAGGACCGGGTGCGCGGCATCCTGGCCGAGTTGGCCGTCGGCGAGCGCCGCAAGGCCAGCGGCCGCAAGGTCACCACCCAGAGCCACCACCTGGTCTTCACCGGCAATCCGGGCACCGCCAAGACGACGGTGGCTCGGCTGATCGCGCAGATCTACAAGGCGGTCGGGCTGCTCTCCGGTGGCCATGTCGTCGAGGTGCAGCGGGCCGACCTGATCGGCCGCTACATCGGCCAGACCGCGCCGAAGACGAGGGCGGTCTGCGAGAAGGCCATGGGCGGCGTGCTGTTCATCGACGAGGCCTACGAACTCGCGCCGCGCTCCAGCAACGACTACGGCTCGGAGGCCATCGCGGAACTGCTGGTGCAGATGGAGAACCACCGCGACGAGCTGATCGTGATCGCGGCAGGCTACCCGAAGCAGATGGACGAGTTCCTGGACGCCAACCCCGGCCTGCGGTCGCGCTTCGCCAACCGGATCGAGTTCCCGGACTACTCCAACGACGAACTGGCCCAGATCTACGCGCTGATGGCCAAGGACGAGGGCTACCGGCTCGCCCCGGACCTGATCGGCGCGCTGCCGGCCAGAATGGCGCGGATCGGCAGGGGAGAGGGCTTCGCCAACGGTCGCTCGGCACGGATTTTGTTGGAGGCCACCATCGGCGCGCAGTCGACCAGGTTGGCCGCGATCCAGACCCAGGACCCGAACGCGCTGGACCAACTGCTGCTGCCCGACCTGCCCAGCGCCGGCACGGACGGCGTGAGCCAGGCCGACGACGCCGGTCCGCGCCGAGGCCTCGCCGAGCTGATGACCGAGCTGGACACCATGATCGGCCTCGACGACGCCAAGCATCAGGTGAAGGCGATGACCGCAGCGGTGCGCCTGGACGCGCGGCGCAGGGCGGCCGGGCTGCCGGTCGGCGCGCGCAGCCGGCACCTGGTATTCACCGGCAACCCCGGCACCGCCAAGACGACCGTGGCCCGGCTGATCGCCCAGATCTACCGCGAACTCGGCGTGCTCTCCTCAGGTCACCTTGTCGAGACCGGGCGGCCGGACTTCGTCGCGGATTTCGTCGGCGGCACCGCGCAGAAGACGAAGAAGCTCTGCGAACGCGCCATGGGCGGGTTGCTGTTCATCGACGAGGCCTACGACCTCGTGCAGGAACACGGCAGCGATTACGGCAAGGAGGCCGTCGCCGAACTGCTGGTGCAGATGGAGAACCACCGCGACGACCTGATCGTGATCGCCGCGGGCTACCCGAAGGAGATGGACCGCTTCCTCGACGCCAACCCTGGCCTGCGGTCGCGTTTCGGCGCGACCATCACCTTCGCCGACTACACCGACGACGAGCTGACCAGGATCTGCCTGATCATGCTCAAGGCCCAGGGCTATCAGGCCGCGCCGGACCTGCTGGCCGCGCTTCCGGCGGAGATCTCCCGGATCGACAGGGGCAACGGGTTCGCCAACGGCCGCTCGGTCCGTCAACTGGTCGAGCACATGATCGAACGGCAGTCGCTGCGGCTGGCCGGACCGGACGTGGACATGGACTCGCTG
This sequence comes from Pseudonocardiaceae bacterium, assembly GCA_036500685.1. Classification (GTDB taxonomy): domain Bacteria; phylum Actinomycetota; class Actinomycetes; order Mycobacteriales; family Pseudonocardiaceae; genus CAJCJE01. Next base: position 9,566 of record DASYBO010000540.1, read on the forward strand.
CCCGACGCCGCGCTCACCCTGCTGACCGCGGCCGACCTCAGCGACGCGTAGCCGGGACCGGCACCGGCGCGACGCGTGATCGGCCCGGCACGGCCCGCACCGGACGCCCGCGCGGAGCGCACTGTCACCTTCGCCGGTTACCCTGAGCGGGTGTCCTCCCCCGATGCCCACCGCAAATTCGCGCTGCTCACCCTCGGCTGCGCCCGCAACGAGGTCGACTCGGAAGAGCTGGCCGGACGGCTGCGTGCGCGGGGCTGGGAACACACCAACGAGGACGCGGACAATCCCGACGTCATCCTGGTCAACACCTGCGGCTTCGTCGAGTCGGCCAAGAAGGACTCGGTCGACGCACTGCTCGCCGCCTCCGATGCGGCGCAGGGGAGCGGGGCCAAGGTGGTCGCGGTCGGCTGCATGGCCGAGCGTTACGGCGTCGAACTCGCGGAGAGCCTGCCCGAGGCGGACGCGGTGCTCGGCTTCGACCACTACGCCAGCCTCGACGAACGCCTCGAAGACCTGATCGCTGGCCGCTCGGTCGCCTCCCACCAGCCCACCGACCGGCGCACCCTGCTGCCGATCACCCCGGTGCAGCGCCCGGCCGCGGCCGAATCGGTCGCCGTGCCCGGCCACGGCTGGGGTCCGAGGGTGCTGCGGGAGCGGCTCGACTCCGCCCCGGTCGCCGCACTGAAGATCGCCTCCGGCTGCGACCGCCGCTGCTCGTTCTGCGCGATCCCGTCCTTCCGCGGCTCGTTCGTCTCCAGGGTGCCGGCCGAGATCCTGGCCGAGGCCGCCTGGCTGGCCGAACAGGGCGCCCGCGAGCTGTACCTGGTCAGCGAGAACTCCACCTCCTACGGCAAGGACCTCGGCCGCGAACACGGTGGCCCGGACGCGCTGCAACGCCTACTGCCGCAACTGGCCGCCGTCCCCGGCATCGACCGCGTCCGCATCTCCTACCTGCAACCCGCCGAAACCCGCCCCGGCCTGGTGGAAACCATCGCCACCACACCTGGCGTCGCCGACTACTTCGACCTGTCCTTCCAGCACTCCAGCGAGTCGGTGCTGCGCAGGATGCGCCGGTTCGGTTCGACCGACGCGTTCCTGGAGCTGACCGAACGCATCCGCGCCCTCGCGCCCGCCGCCGGCATCCGCACCAACGTGATCGTCGGCTTCCCCGGCGAGACCGAGGCCGACCTGGCCGAACTCGAACGGTTCCTGGTCGGCGCCCGGATGGACGCGGTCGGTGTGTTCGGCTACTCCGACGAGGACGGCACCGAAGCCCTCGACCTGCCCGACAAGCTCGACGCGGATGTCATCGCGGAACGCGTCGGCCGGATCTCCGCCCTGGTCGAGGAGCTGAGCACCCAACGCGCCGAGGACCGGGTCGGCACCAAGGTCGACGTCCTGATCGAACGCCTCGACGGCGACGACGATGATTGCGCCGGCCGCGCCGCCCACCAGGCCCCCGAGGTCGACGGCGAGTGCGTCCTACTACTGGATAGCGACGGCTTGGCCATCGGCGATCTGGTCCGCTGCGAGGTGGTCGACTCCGCAGGAGTCGACCTGATGGTCCGCCCGCTTGAGGTCCTGCCGAGGACCCCGATCACGGTGGGGCCCTGACCATGTCGGCCGAGGGTTCGGACGCCGCCGGTCCCGGTGCCGCCGCACCGGTGACGCCACTCACGGCTCCGCTGCTCAACGTCGCCAACGCGCTGACCGTGTCCCGCTTGCTGCTGGTCCCGGTGTTCCTGCTGGCCCTGTTCGCCGACAACGGCATCAACACCGGCTGGCGCTGGGTGGCCTTCGCGATCTTCGTCGTCGCCTCCATCACCGACCACGTCGACGGCAACATCGCGCGCAGCCGCAATCTGGTCACCGACTTCGGCAAGATCGCCGACCCGATCGCGGACAAGGCGCTGACCGGTGGCGCGCTGATCGGCCTGTCCGCGCTCGGACAGCTGCCCTGGTGGGTCACGATCGTGATCGCGATCCGCGAGGTCGGCGTCACCCTGCTCCGGTTCTGGGTGATCCGCTACGGCGTGATCGCGGCCAGTTGGGGTGGCAAGACCAAGACGCTGTTCCAGATCATCGCCATCGGCCTGTTCGTGCTCCCGCTGCCGCCCGCGATCGGCGTGGTCGAGGTGGCTCGCTGGCTGGTGATGGGCATCGCGATCGCGCTGACCGTGATCACCGGTGTCGACTACGTGTTCCGCGCGGTCCGTCTGCGGGTATCCAGCAGGCGCAAGCCCGATGCCCCCGCCGCCGACACCCATTCGGATGACCGTGCCGCCTGATCCGCTGCTGGCCGCCCTCGGCGTGCCCGCCTCACTCGCCGTCGACGTGATCCATCTCCTCCGCTCCCGCAAGGAGACGATCGCGACCGCCGAATCGCTCACCGCGGGTCTGCTCTGCGGTGTGCTCACCACCGTGCCCGGCGCCAGCGTCGCCGTGCGTGGCGGCCTTGTGGTCTACGCGACGGAACTCAAGACCCGACTTGCCGGAGTGTCCGCCGAGTTACTGGCCGAACACGGTGCGGTACATCCGGACGTCGCCCGCGAACTCGCCGTCGGCGCGGCCGCCCGCTGCGGCGCGACCTGGGGTGTCGGGCTCACCGGGGTCGCCGGTCCTGATCCGCAGGACCATGTTCGACCAGGGCGGGTGTACCTCGGCATCTCAGGCCCGGCCACGCTGCGTGTCGACACGATCGATCTTGCCGGTGATCGACACGCGGTGCGATCCGGCGCGGTGCGCACCGCGCTGCACGAGTTACGCGAGGTGTTACGCGGCTGATCAACTGGCCCGCGGAGCGGTCGAAACCAGGTAAAATGTGCTGGTATCGCCCGGTTCGAATGGAGGGCCGGGAACATCTGGGTGATCTCGCTCGTTCGCTCTTGGCAGACGTGACCGTAAGGCGCTGCCGAGAATCGCTCGGGCTCGGTAGCCTGGTCGCAACGGGTCACTCGAAGGGAGGCGCGCGATGACCGTACTGCTGCGTGAGGCGATCGGTGATCGGCTCCGTCACGCCCGTACCACTCAGCACCGCTCGCTGCGCGAGGTCTCTCGCGCCGCTCGGGTGAGCCTTGGCTACCTGTCCGAGGTCGAACGGGGCCGGAAGGAAGCGTCCAGCGAACTGCTGGCCGCCATCTGTGACGCGCTCGAACTGCCACTGGCCGACCTGCTCAGCAACGTCGCCGCCGACGTCCGTGCCGTGGACGAGGTGACCAACGCGCCTGCAGCGCCGACGGTGCCCGCCGGGTTCGCGATCGGCCAGAACCGCGGCGATGGCAAGCAGCACCTGCAGGGTGGGCGGATGGTTCCGGCCGTGGTCGGCAACGACCTCGCCGATCTGCGCATCCAACCGGCGCTCAGCCACCGGCTCAGTACCTCGATCACCCCGAAGAACGGGGTCGTGGTCGCCGCCTGAGCTCCTCCTCGGCCGGTGCGGCCGAGGAATGGTCTCGTGTCATGCCCTGCTGCCCGCTCGCGGTAGCGGGGCATGATCACATTTCAGGGTCCATCAGGGCCGATTTCAGGGTCGTTCGCTCCCGGCCACCGCTGCGGAACGCTCATACTGGAGGAAGTGGCGGGGCCAGTGGAAGCTTCACGCGGTACCTGACACCATGTAGTGCATACCGGTCGCAGAGGCAAGCAGGGGAAAAGGTAGGCGGAGGAGATGGCCAATCCGTTCGTGAAGGCTTGGAAGTACCTGATGGCGTCGTTCTCGTCGAAGGTCGACGAGCTTGCTGACCCGAAGGTGCAGATCCAGCAGGCCATCGAGGACGCCCAGCGGCAGCACCAGGCGCTCTCCCAGCAGGCCGCAGCCGTCATCGGCAACCAGCGTCAGCTGGAGATGAAGCTGTCCCGCCAGCTCGACGACGTCGGCAAGCTGCAGGCGTCCGCCCGTCAGGCGATCGTCCTCGCCGACGAAGCCCGGTCCAAGGGTGACGAGCAGCGCGCGACCGAGTTCGAGAACGCCGCGCAGAACTTCGCCACCCAGCTGGTCACCTCCGAGCAGAGCATCGAGGACCTCAAGACCCTGCACGACCAGTCGCTCCAGGCCGCCGCGCAAGCCAAGGTCGCGGTCGAGCGCAACGCCACGATGCTGCAGCAGAAGCTCGCCGAGCGCACCAAGCTGCTCAGCCAGCTGGAGCAGGCGAAGATGCAGGAGCAGGTCTCCAAGTCGCTCAACCAGATGTCCGAACTGGCCGCGCCGGGCAACACGCCGTCGCTGGAAGAGGTCCGGGACAAGATCGAGAAGCGCTACGCCACCGCGCTCGGCGCCGCCGACCTTGCCAAGAACTCGGTGCAGGGCCGCATGCTCGAAGTGCAGGCGTCGACCACCAGCATGGCCGGCCAGCAGCGGCTTGAGCAGATCCGCGCCTCCCTCAACGGTGGTTCGGTCGCGCCGCAGATCACCAGCGGTGCCGCGACCAACACCTCCAACGCCAACATCCAGCAGGAGATCCAGCAGCGCGTGCAGCAGGCCAAGCAGCAGGAAGAGGCCGGCAACGCCTGAGCTTGGTTGATCCATCCTGGCTTGATGGGGGAGCTGGGACGCGGCCGGACGAAATCAAAGCGGTCCAGGAC